>CAZTUD010000264.1:0-3611 GCA_964616945.1 uncultured Prevotella sp.
AGGGGCTTTCAGGAAGGCCGCAAGATGGGGTTCCCCACGGCCAACCTCGACGTTGACAAGGACATGCTCGTGCCAGCCGACGGCGTCTATGCCGTGGAGGTGGCCATCAATGGCGGCAGGAAATGGCAGCCCGGCATGATGAACATTGGCTGCCGGCCCACCTTCCACGGCAGCAACCGCACGCTTGAGACCAACATCTTCGACTTCGACGACGACATCTACGGCTGCTCCATGACTGCGCGGTTCATCGGCAGGGTGAGAGGGGAGATGATGTTCGACAACGAGCTGAAACTCGCCGCACAGCTGAAGAAGGACGAGGCGGCGGTAAGGAAAATGCTAAGGGAGAAACGCGGGCAGCGCAGACCATAACCAGAATTATCAACGGCACTATGAATAAGAAAAGCAATCTTAGCGCGGCATTGGACATACTGCTCTACATTGTCGTGTTCTTCTTGATACAATATGTTTTCGTCGTGGCCACGGGCGTCATAGGCATGTGGACAGGCGGACAGGACTGGAGCGCCATAGGGCAGGCCTTCGTGAGCGGCGGTTTCGCCCTGTCGGGCAAGATGCTGGTCGTGGCGACGGTGCTCTCCAGCGTGCTGACGCTGTGCCTCTTCGCCAAACTTGGCTGGGGCCCCGTCTCGAGAATCTGGCTGCGGTCTAAGCCGTGGGGCGTGCTGCTGTGGGCAGCGTTCGCCGCGCTTGGCACCATTCTGCCGTCGGAATGGATGGTGGAGCGCATGGAGTATTCGCTGCCCGAGGCCACCGAGAAGCTGTTTGAGCAAATCATGGGCGAGCCGTTGGGCTACCTTGCCATAGGCATAATGGCGCCGCTGGCCGAGGAGTTGGTGTTTCGCGGAGCCGTGCTCAGGAAGCTGCTGGTCATCTCCGGCAAGAAGTGGCACTGGGCTGCAATCGTGATTTCGGCTCTTGTCTTCGGCGCTGTCCACGGCAACTTGCCGCAGTTTGTCCACGCCGCCCTAATCGGCCTCCTGCTCGGCTGGATGTACTATCGCACCGGCTCAATCCTGCCTGGTGTCATGTTCCACTGGATCAACAACACCGTGGCCTACCTCATGTTCAACCTGATGCCGCAGATGGCCGACGGCAAGCTCATCGACTTGTTCCACGGCGACTCGCGCATGATGGCGCTCGGCATCATCTTCTCGCTCTTCATACTTGTGCCGAGCGTGTTGCAGCTGAACCAAAGGATGAGGAAATAATAGGTTAAAATCGTAACTTGTAAAAATATCGCCGCCCTATCCTGTGGACAGGGCGTAAGGGATGAGGCTAAAAGAAGGGACTGCTTGGCTCACGATTGAGCGGCAGTCCCTTTCTACGTTAGTATGTTATGAAAAATTTGAGAGAATCGAAACTTCACAGTTTCTTTTTTGTTGTTTTACTAAACATGATTTTATAGAGAAAGCATAGAAATAATTCTTATTTTATGATTGGCTGGGCTATGTTGGCATCTGGCGACACGAGACTTTGCTGCATGGTGTCGGTAACTGAACTGTCGCCGCCCAAAGCAATCGAAGTACCCTTGTCAAGCTCCTGCTTGTAGTAGCCGTCGTAGTTGCTTATGGGGTCAGCCGTGCGCTGCCTGAACGGCACCTGCATGGCGTTGCCGAGTGTCAGCACTATCGCCACCATTGCCGCAGCCTTGAAAAGCGGCTTCAGCCTTTGCGCCATAGGAATGATGCGGGCTTTCACTGGCTTCTGCCCGTCCATCCTCGCAAACAGCTTTTGGTCGAAGTCGTCGCCCAACACATCCTTTGCCGTCTCCTCCGCCTCATAGCTGAAGAGTGGCTTGAACCGCCTCAAGTTGCCAGGAATGTTTTCTTGGCTGAAAAACGCCCGCAAGATGTTCTCCTCTTCAAGAGATGTCTCGCAGCGCCAATAGCGGTCCAACAGTTGGTTGATGTACTTGTAGTCCATTTTTCCTGTTTCTATAGCAAAGACGACAAAGCGATGGGTTTTGTTACAGAGAAACCTTCTTTTTAACGTTTGTTGTGCTTTCTCGCTTGTGAAACCACTTTGGATTAGCTATGCCCGGTAGCTGTCGAGCGACAGGAAGCGTTGCTTGACAGTCTGGCGGGCGCGAAAGATGTTGACCTTGACCTGCTCTTCGGTGATGCCAAGTATTTTGGCGATGTCCTTGTAGGTCTTGCCCTCAAAGTCGCGGAGCTGTATGCAGCTGCGTTGCTTTTCGGGCAGCGAATCGACAATGCCGCGCACTATTCTCACTTGGTCGCGCTCTATCGCATGTTGTGAGGGGGAGGCGGCAGAGTCGGCATGGTCGGTGGGCATGGTGTCCAAGCTATCGTTGTGGCTTCCTCTTCTCTTTATGCTGTCCAATGCCATGTTGCGGCAAATTGTAAAGCAGAAAGCCTCCATGTTGTCTATCTTGCCCCAGTCGTCGCGCCTGTTCCACACCTTTATAAGAGTTTCTTGCACGATGTCCTCTGCCTCGGCTGAATCGAGGGTAATGCGTAGGGCCAGCCGGTAAAGCTGGTTTTTCAGCGGCAGGACATCATGCTGGAAACTTATCATTTTGGGAAATCAACAAATGACAGTGCCTTTATTTTCTTCTCCTATCGCCGATGCCTGCGTTATGACGACACGGCTTACTCCTGCGTCGATGGCAGCAAGGGCATTGCTTATTTTTGGCTTCATGCCACCTGAGATTGTGCCGTCGGTGGAGAGGCGTTCGTAGTCGGCGCGGGTGATGACTGGGATGACCGACGAGTCATCGTCGGGGTTTGACAACACGCCAGACTTCTCGAAACAAAATACTAATGTAACATCAAAATCCTTTGCCAGAGCCTTTGCCGTCTCCGAGGCTATGGTGTCGGCATTGGTGTTAAGTATAGTGCCATTGCCGTCGTGGGTCAGAGGAGCCAACACTGGCGTTACGCCATTTTCAAGAAGCATTTTGAGGACTTTGCCATTGACTTTGTCCACGTCGCCGACGAAACCATAATCCACCCCATTTACCAAAGGGCGGCGATGGCTGCGCATCACGTCCATATCAGCCCCGGTAAGGCCCAAGGCGTTCACGCCACGTGCTTGCAGGCGGGCCACAATGTTCTTGTTGACAAGTCCGCCATAGACCATCGTCACCACTTCGAGCATGTCGGCATCGGTAATGCGGCGGCCATCTATCATGTGGCTTTCGATGCCAAGTGAGGTGGCGACTTTGGTTGCCCTGCGCCCGCCACCATGAACAAGTATCTTCGCGCCTTTTATAGCAGCAAAGCGGTCAAGCAGCTGAGCCAGTCTTTCGCTGTCCTCAACGATGGCACCACCTACCTTAATAACTATCAACCTTTCCATTTCATTCCAAATATGTGTATCCGTAGAGTCCCGAGCGGTAGTTGCTGAGGAACTCCTTGCCCTCGGCGGGCGAAAGCTTGCCTTCGTTCACGCTCTTAGCCACCCACTGCTCAAGCTGTCTCACGAGCTTCTTGGGATTGTATTGCACATACTGCAACACCTCCTCCACGGTCTCGCCGTCTATTATTTGGTCGATGTGGTAGGAGCCGTCGCGCACGGAAATGTGCGCCGCCGTGGTGTCGCCGAAGAGGTTGTGCATGTCGCCAAGTATC
>CAZTUD010000265.1:0-3579 GCA_964616945.1 uncultured Prevotella sp.
GCTACAAGGTAGCAGGACGAGACATCGCTCCGAGGATGTTGTTCCGAATCCGGAGATTAAGCGGTGCAGACTAAATCGGAAATAGCCGCAGGCGGCTCCGCGCTTGTGGTGAAAAGCTTCAGGAGATAAGACTGTTGTTGGTGGCCCGGGTCTTGCAGCAGTACGAAAACCAAGGCCGGGATAAGCGTGTAGAAAGCGTATGGCTTCCTTGTTCGGACCGGGGTTCGACTCCCCGCAGGTCCACGGAATTCAAAAAGGCTGACAATGTTCTTGTCAGCCTTTTTTAGATAAAAGACAAGAGATAACAGATAAGACAACAGATAAGACAAAATCTAATGATAATTGTAACGAGAAACACGCACGACTACGGGCCTTACGATGAGCAGACAGTGGCAAGGTTTGTGAGCGAGGGAAAGCTGTTGCTGCACGACAAGGCACGCGACGCCGAGACAGGGCGCGAGGACACAATAGAAACACTGCTGCTTGGTAAGGGCATACGCCCGAAAGTGGGAAGCAACGGCTCACTGGCAAGCCAACTCAGGCATGTGGGCGGCGACATCATCATCCCCCACGAGGACATGAAACGCCACAACCTCTTCGAGGACAAGCGACTGCTTGCGCTGGCTGTGGTTGGGCTGGGACTGTCGGTAATAATGCTGCTGCCCATAGGTGGCTACCTCGTATTCTACTTCGTGTCGCTCTACTTCGCCGTCATCTGGGGGCTTTTCTTCTACTACCTCTTCTCCACACGGCAGGTAAACATAAAGACCACAGTGTGGACATTCTTCCTCACCCAGGCGGGCGTATTCCTCATTTTTGGAATACTCCACAGCCTCAACTTCTTCTACATCTTCACCCGCATGGTGTTCCCTCTGAGCATCATAGGCTACATCCTCGGCGTGGGCCTCACCGAGGAGTTCACCAAGATGATACCTCTTTTTATATTGCAGCGACGCGCAAAGGAACCCATGCTGCCACAGACGATGGTCTATTACGGCCTCATGGCGGGCATAGCCTTCGGCGTGTTCGAGGGCGTACAATACCAGACCACGATAAACATACAGGCCGACTACACCACGGCTTTCGTGCTGAACATAGCGCGACTCACATCTCTGCCATTCCTGCACGCCATCTGGTGCGGCATGGCGGGCTACTTCATCGGCATGGCCGGACTTTACCCGCGCTACCGCCATGCGCTGTGGTTCCTCGCCCTCGCCATTCCCGCCACGCTGCACGGCCTCTACGACTCGTTCGCCGGGGTAGGCTACCTCGTGTCGCTGTTGGTGGCAGTGTTCAGCGTGCTGCTGCTCATGGCGTACATGCGGCGAAGCGGCAAGCTTAGGGAAAGGCTTCGCTCTTAATTCAAAATGCGAAATGCAAAATTGTACACAATGCGAGCTTTAGGAAATCATAAACCCCAATTCTCAAACTTCAAATCTCAAATCGAAACATGTGTGGCATAGTAGGATATATCGGCAAGCGTGAGGCTTACCCTGTATTGATAAAAGGACTTCACCGCTTGGAATACCGTGGCTACGACTCGGCAGGCGTGGCTCTCGTCAACGCCACGGGCAAAATGAACATTTACAAGGCACGCGGCAAGGTTGCCGACCTGGAAACGACGGCAAAGGACAAGGACTGCTCCGGTACCATAGGCATAGCCCATACGCGGTGGGCTACCCACGGCGAGCCGTCGCTCAAGAATGCCCACCCCCACGTATCGGAGTCCGGCGACCTGGCGATAGTACACAACGGCATCATAGAGAACTTCGCCGTGCTGCGCGACCAGCTCAAGGCCCGCGGCTACCACTTCCAGAGCGACACCGACACCGAGGTGCTGGTGCAGCTCATACAATATGTCATCGACCTGCAGCACGCCCCGCTGCCCGAGGCTGTCGCCAAGGCATTGCAGAAATGCGTCGGCGCATACGCCATAGCCGTCATCGACCGCAAGGAACCCACCCGCATAGTGGCGGCACGCAAGGGCTCGCCGCTTGTGGTGGGCGTTGGCGTGGACAACCAGGAGTTTTTCATAGCCTCAGACGCTACCCCGATTGTGGAATACACCAAGGACGTGGTTTACCTCGACGACAACCAGGTGGCTGTCGCCGAACCGGGCAAGGAGCTGCATGTCTATAACCTCGACGCTTCGCCCGCTGAGGTGGAGGTGAAGCAGGTCGACCTCGACATCGACATGCTGTCGAAAGGCGGCTTCCCTCACTTCATGCTCAAGGAGATTTTCGACCAGCCCGACTGCCTGCGCAACTGCATGTCGGGACGCCTGCTACCGTGGAACAACGTAGTGAGCCTGAGCTGCATGAACAACCACCGCACGCGCCTGCTCCGTGCCAAACGCTACATCATCGTGGCATGCGGCACGTCGTGGCACGCAGGGCTAATAGGCAAGGAGCTTATTGAGAAATACTGCCGCATACCCGTGGAGGTGGACTACGCCTCGGAGTTCCGCTACCGCGACCCGGTAATCTCGCCCGACGACGTGGTGATAGCCATATCGCAAAGTGGCGAGACTGCTGACACTTTGGCAGCCATACAGCTCGCCAAGGCAAAGGGAGCCTACATTTTCGGCATCGTCAACGCCGTAGGCTCGAGCATAGCCCGCCAGACCGACACGGGCATCTACATACACGTCGGGCCGGAAATCGGCGTGGCTTCCACAAAGGCGTTCACCGGGCAGGTGGCGTGCCTCGTGATGTTCACCCTCGCCCTCGGACGCGAGCTCGGCACCATGAGCATGGACGAATACACCGACATGACGCGCGAGATGGAGAACATTCCCGAAAAGATTGACCAGATACTCTCGCAAAACGAGAAGATAAAGGAGCTTGCCAGCCATTACGCCTCAGCCAACAACTTTCTCTACCTCGGTCGCGGATGGAACTACCCAGTGGCTCTTGAGGGTGCGCTGAAGCTCAAGGAGATAAGCTACATCCACGCCGAAGGCTACCCCGCCGCCGAGATGAAGCACGGGCCGATAGCCCTCATCGACGAGAACATGCCCTGCATGTTCGTTGCAACCCACCTGAAGCATGCGCCCAACCACAACGACGACGGCAGTGGGAAAATCATATCCAACATGCAGGAGGTCAGGGCCCGCCACGGCCACATCATTGCCGTCGTCACCAAGGGCGACGAGGAGGTGGCGCGCAACGCCGACGAGGTGATAGAGATACCCAAGACCTATCCCGCCCTCGCGCCGCTGCTCAGCGTCATCCCGCTGCAGCTCTTCGCCTACCACACGGCAGTGCTGAAAGGCTTGAACGTGGACATGCCGAGGAATTTGGCAAAGTCGGTTACCGTGGAATAGGCGCAAGGGCATACGCCAGTGTATGCTCCTGACAAAAAAATAACGGGCTTGTAACAAATATTTCGCTTTTCTGCACAAGAGTTTGAACAATTTTAATTAATTTTGTAGCGTCTTAGATTAAACTACGGAGCTTGCTCCCGCTTTTTAAATTAATTAATTTAACAAATCTTATGCAGAAACGACTGCTTTTTCTGATTTCGTTGTTGTTGTGTCTCACAACGACAATGATGGCTCAGGTCACTACCTCCGGCATG
>CAZTUD010000266.1:0-3559 GCA_964616945.1 uncultured Prevotella sp.
CCCCCCTGCTTGTAAATCTATGTAGCCCTTAAGGCTGCGGAGATTTTTGCTAAATGGTCCCTTTAACTCCAACAACTATGAAAGTCCTTCAAAGTTCCATTTTCCGCGCAATCTGCGCAATCATCGTCGGGGCATTGCTCATAAAATATCGTGAGCAAACCGTAACGTGGATTACCATCCTCATCGGTGTCATCTTCTTCCTGTCTGGCATAATCAGTTGCATTGCCTACTTTGCCGCCAAACGTAAGAGCACTGACGGCGACCTTGACATCTACGATGCCCAAGGCAACCTCATAGTCCAGTCGAAACCAATGTTTCCCATCGTCGGACTTGGCAGCCTCATCCTTGGTGCCATACTCGCCCTATTTCCAAACGCTTTCGTCAACGGCCTGGTGTATGTGCTTGCCGCCATTCTCATTCTCGGTGCAATAAACCAGATTTTCAACCTCGCTGTCGCCACGCGCTTTGCCCATATAGGCTTCGTCTGGTGGGTGGTGCCGGCACTGGTGCTCATCATTGGCATCGTGGCAATCATCAAGCCATCGTTCATAGCCACGGCTCCACTGCTCATAATCGGCTGGTGCATGATGATTTACGGCGTGGTGGAAATAATAAACAGCATGAAAATCCACCAGTGCAAGAAAAGGATAAAGGTGGCATCAACAACGGAAGATGCAACAAATTCCACTGAGGACAGCACCACGCAAGAGTCAACCGAGGCTGACGACGGCGGCAACAACTGACGGATTACCGTGCCTTATGGAGCGTGATGACCGTTATCTCGTTGGGCATGTTCAGGCGAAACGGAACAAGCCCGCCAAGTCCTGCCGACACATATAGATAACGGCCATCATCCTCATACAGCCCCAAGTCTTCTTTGTGATGCCCTTTCGTGGGCCTCCAACCCAATATTTGCATTTGGCCGCCGTGTGTATGCCCACTGAGCGTGAGCTGCACATGACTGTAGGGCAAGATGCTGCGTCTCCACGCCGAAGGGTCGTGCTGCATGAGTATGACAAATGCAGTATCGGGAATGCCTCGCAAAGTTTTTTTAAGGTCGCCATGCGACGGGAATGGCGGCCGCCCGTCGTTCTCCTCACCTGCAAGCCATATCGAGCTGCCACCACGTGTAATCTTTATGTTTTCGTTGCACAAGGGCTTGCCAAGCTCGCTCTCCAAGGCAAGAAGCTCGTGGCGCATTTGCCGCTCCACAGCAGGCGTTGAGCGGACATATTGCGCATAATCGTGATTGCCCAACACAAAATAGGTGTAAGGCAATCTTCTCAACACTTTCATCATTTTCCTTACCTCTTGTGGACGCATGTTCTGCATGTCCCCGGTAAAGCATACAAGATCTATATTTTGTTGGCCACGTATGCTGTCAATCTCAGCCACAAGAATGCGGCTGCGCCAACCGTCGAAAGTGCCCACATGCAAGTCGGAGACATGAATCAGTCGGAAACCGTCGAACTCAACTGGCAAGTCCTTGAACGACAAGTCCACATGGTCCACCTTAATCCTGCCTACACCAACAACGAGTCCATATACATAGGCCGCCACCGCCAACACACCAAGCGCAAGCCCAGCCCTGTGGCCATAGTTGTAGCGAGTGTGGAAAACGCGGCGAACGGCTGAGCCTATGCATGAGACAATGGCGAAGATGGCTTTCGGACCGACGAAAATGCCATACAGAAAGAGATACGTGTTAAGCCATGTAAGGTCGGTGGGCGCAAAATTGTGGATGGAAGCCAATGCAAGCGTGTATGCCACCATCACCACGCATGGCAGCCACCACAACCATCGCCGCACAGGCCGACAAAGGTAACGCGTGCGGTAGTAATGCAGCCAGATGTAGATGTCCAGCAACACTATCAGCAATATCATCCAACCATATATGCGATGTATCATATCTTCAAGAACTTGCGCATCAACTCCACCGGCAATCCGCGCCGACGGGCGTAGTCGCGCAGTTGGTCCTCGCCTATTTTCCCAACATTGAAATAGCGTGCCTTCGGGTGTGCGAACATCAAGCCCGACACTGAGGCATGGGGCTGCATCATCCCGCTTTCAGTGAGGCGTATGCCAATCTTCGACATGCCAATAAGGCGTTCGAGGATGAAATTTATGCTGGTGTCGGGCATTGACGGATAGCCTACGGCAGGACGTATGCCCTGATAACGCTCGGCATGAATGTCATCCATCGACAAATCTTCGTCAGGCGCATAGCCCCAATACTTGCGTCTCACCTCAAGGTGCATCCTTTCTGCCGTGCCCTCCGCCAGACGGTCGGCGAGCACTTGCGCAAGCATCTTATTATAGACATCGCCGCCATAGCCTTTCGTCATAGCCGCATCAACGGTAGTGGCAAACGCTCCAAGCTTGTCCTTAATGCCAGAAGAGGCTGGACGGATGAAGTCGGCAAGACAAAAATTATAGTGTTGGCTGCCTGACTTTGCACTTTGAACCGACTGTTGCCTCAACATTGGCAGCCTTGTGCCCTTGACGATGATGTCATCACCGTCGCTGTTGGCATCCATTATCTCGAATACTGCGTGAGTGTGGTAACGCCCCTGCCAAGAATCAAGCATGGCATTGGCATCAGCACGAAGCCGGTCATGCTCCACGCCTTTCTTGCCGTTCATGCTCCAAGCATAGTCGAAATAAATCCAGTTGATGAATGGCTTAATGTCAGATATGCCGTAAGTCAAAATCATAGCTCATCATTCTCCACTTCTCATTCTTCGCTCCTAAACATTACCGCTTCCCCACGATATTCATCGTCAAACTTTCCCTCCTTGAAAACAGTATGTCCGTTGCAGATTGTGCGTACTACACGCCAGCGGAATTGGCTGCCCGTGAGCGGACTCCATCGGCATTTGCTCTGTATGATGTCTTCCGTAAGCGTCCAAGGCGCGCCACGCCTCACAATCGTTATGTCTGCCTTATATCCAGGGCGCAGGAAACCACGTCTTGAGACAGAGAAAAGTCGGGCAGGATTATGGCACATTAGCCAAGCCAACCGTTCCATCGTAAGCACGCCCTCATCCACAAGCTGCAGCATCGACACAAGCGAGAGCTGCACCATAGGCATCCCGGAAGCCGCCCTCGCACATCCCCCCTGCTTCTCCGCCAACAAATGCGGGGCATGGTCGGTCGCCACACAGCTGATGCGCCCATCGGACAATGCAAGCCTAAGCTCCTCGCGGTCAAGTGTTGATTTCACCGATGGATTGCACTTTATGAGTGCGCCCTTTGTGGCATAGTCCATGTTTGTAAAGAGCAAATGGGCAAGCACTGCCTCGCCCGTTATCCTCGGCATCGCTCCATTGACGCTGTGGCTTTCAAGCAGTCCAAGCTCCCTCGCCGTGGAGACGTGGGCAACATGCAGGCGCGTGCCATGCTTTCGGGCAAGCTCCACCGCCAACGACGAGCTATTGTAGCAAGCCTCCTCGGAGCGGATTGCGGGGTGAAGCCTGATGTCCGGGTCTTCACCATACTTTTTTTTCGCTTCCGCCATGTTGTGGTTTATCATTGCGGTGTCCTCGCAATGCGCCATCAA
>CAZTUD010000267.1:0-3551 GCA_964616945.1 uncultured Prevotella sp.
GTCGCCTGATTGAGGCGTTCGTAAACGACCACTTGAGCAACTGGTACGTGCGCCTCAACCGCAAACGCTTCTGGGGCAAGGAGATGAGCGCGGACAAGCTTGCCGCCTACGAGACTCTTTACACCTGCCTTATGACAGTAGCAAAGTTATTGGCTCCGTTTGCCCCGTTCTTCACCGACCAGCTCTACCACGACCTTGGCGGCAAGATGGAATCTGTTCATTTGGAGTCGTTCCCCAAGGCCGATGAAAGTCTCATTGACAACGACTTGGAAGCACGCATGACTATGGCGCAGAAGATAACCTCGATGGTACTCGCCCTCCGCCGCAAGGTGAACATCAAAGTTCGCCAACCGTTGGCACAGATAATGATACCTGCCGTGGACGATGAGCAGAAGAAACGCATAGAAGCTGTCGAGGACTTGATTCTCAACGAAGTGAACGTCAAGAAACTCACGTTTGCCGAGGATGGAAACGGCATACTCGTGAAAAAGGTGAAGTGTAACTTCCGCGTCATGGGCAAAAAATATGGCAAACTGATGAAGGGTGTGGCCGCAAGGATGAACGGCCTCTCGCAAGACGAGATTGCCACATTGGAGAAGAACGGCTCAATGTCGTTCGATGTCCAGGGACAGCCAGTTACCGTAGAGGCAGCCGATGTCGAGATTATCTCTGAGGACATTCCGGGATGGCTCGTCAGCAATGACGGCAACCTCACTGTGGCCCTTGAGGTGGAGGTGACTGACGAGTTGCGACAGGAGGGCATGGCGCGTGAGCTTATCAACCGCATACAGAACCTCCGCAAGGACACAGGTCTGGAAATCACCGACCGCATAAAGGTTACAGTCGCACCCAACCCACAGACCGATGCCGCCATCAACGCTTTCTGCGATTATATCAAGTCGCAGGTGCTTGCCGACAGCATTGGCATAGTTGACAACGACGGCGCAGAGGTGGACTTTGACGACTTCAAGCTCAACATAAAGGTGGAGAAGGAATGAAAAAGAGGCTGTGCATAGCACTGTTCATTATCTTTGCCATCATTGTTGTTGACCAACTGATAAAGATTCACGTCAAGACCACAATGACGATTGGCGAGCAGATACATGTTACCGACTGGTTCTATATCTGCTTTATCGAGAACAATGGCATGGCGTGGGGGATGACATTCATCAACAAACTGTTCCTCAGCTTGTTGCGGGTGGTAGCTGTGACTGTCATATCGTGGTATATCTACCTTGTGGTCAAGCAAAAGGGGCGTATGCTCTACTTGATATTCCTTTCGATGATAGTTGCCGGCGCGGCTGGCAACATCTTCGACTCCATGTTTTACGGACTTTGCTTCACGTTATCAACGCCGTGGAGCATCGCCGAGGCAGTGCCGATGGGGCAGGGCTACGCAGGCTTCTTGATGGGAAAGGTGGTTGACATGTTCTACTTCCCGATTATCCACGCCACGTGGCCGGACTGGATTCCGTTGGTAGGTGGCGACAGCTTCACGTTTTTCTCGCCTGTGTTCAACTTCGCCGACGCATCAATCACGACGGGAGTAATCTGTCTGCTTGTCTTTTGCTCCAAGGACTTGTCCACCATAGGCAGCACATTCAAGACGGCAATAGGAAGAAATAAAAAGGACAAGGAAAAACAGGCTGATGAGAAATGACATGAAATTCCTGCGCGTGATTTCGTTTTCAATGGCCGTGCTGGCGACAGTGCTTG
The DNA here is from genome assembly GCA_964616945.1 of uncultured Prevotella sp. Classification (GTDB taxonomy): domain Bacteria; phylum Bacteroidota; class Bacteroidia; order Bacteroidales; family Bacteroidaceae; genus Prevotella. Next base: position 1,717 of record CAZTUD010000267.1, read on the forward strand.
TCGGTTGCGGCCATGAGGACTCTGTATTCATTCCCACGGATGAGATGGAGGACATTCTCTATGATTACCACCTTGCCGATGCCATGGCGCAGCAGGCTGAGGGAGGCTACGACAAGAACGTGCTGGAGTTTCGCGCCGCCGTGTTGAGGAAATATGGTATATCCCAAGAGAAGTTTGACACTTCGATGGTGTATTACATGCGCCACACCGACAAACTACACGACATGTACGAGCACATTGCCGAGCGTATGCAGGACGAAGCGCGGCGCATAGGAGCCGATGCCAACGGGGGAGCGGCAACGGCCTTGGGCGATTCGGCTGACGTGTGGAAAGGGGAAAAATCGTTGGTGCTGATGCCCAACCAGCCATATAACCTGTCGTCTTTTGACCTTAGCACCGACACCACTTTCCATAAGGGCGACCGCCTCATGCTTGTCTTTAAAAGCGATTTCATTTTCCAGGACGGAATGCGCGACGGTGTAGCCACACTTGCGGTGGTTCTCAACAACGACAGTGTGGTTTCGAGAACGACCCACTTGTCCACGTCTGCGTCAATGTCGCTACAGATTGACGACAACGACAGCCTTGGCATCAAGCGCATAAAGGGGTTCTTCATGTTGGCAAGAAACAACGACATGAACGCTTCCGCCACTACATTGCAGTTGATGTCGGTTAGCAATATACAGCTTTTGCGCGTCCATTCGAAAGCCAAGCCCCGGAAATCGATGCCAAACGCTGCTCCAGTAAATGTCAATACCGCAGTTCCTGATTCCGAGCGCATGAAACCTCAAGTCGTGAAATAACTTAAAAACCATAATCCATGAAGAGACAACTTCTCACTTTTTCTTCCCTTACTATTGCTGCTGCCGCTTTGGCTTGTACCAACTTTATCGTAGGCAAGAACGCATCTGCCGACGGCTCCGTGATATGCACTTACAATGCCGATGACTACGGCATGTTCATCGGCCTCTGCCATTATCCTGCTGCCAAGCACGCGAAAGGCGAAATGCGCAAGATAATTGATTGGGACACAAAGCAATATCACGGTGAGATACCGGAAGCAGCAGAGACATACAGCGTGATAGGCAACATAAACGAATATCAGGTAACCATCGGCGAGACGACATACGGCGGGCGCGAGGAGATGGTGGACACCACGGGCATCATCGACTATGGCTCGCTCATTTACATCGCCTTGCAACGCTCCAAGTCGGCGCGGGAGGCCATCAAGGTTATGACAACCCTTACCGAGAAATACGGCTACTGCTCGGAGGGCGAGAGCTTCACCATCTGCGACCCAAACGAGGCTTGGATAATGGAAATGATGGGTTGCGGCGGCGACAAGAAGCAAAAAGTGGTATGGGTTGCCGTGCGCATACCCGACAATGCCATCAGCGGCCACGCCAATCAGGCTCGCATAGGCGTATTTGCCAATTATGACACAGAGGTCATCCACAGCAAGAATGTCGTGAAGTTTGCCCGTGAGAAAGGTTGGTATAGCGGTGCCGACAAGGACTTCTCGTGGAAAAACACCTACGCTTTTCCTGATTTTTCGGGTCGCCGCATCTGCGATGCTCGTGTTTGGAGCTTCTTCAACCACCACAAAGGCATAGAAATGAGCCGTTACTTGCCGTGGGCTTTGGGGAAAGACAAGAACGCCGAGGACATGCCGCTTTGGATTGTGCCTGACAAGAAGCTGAGCGTGCAGGATGTGGAAGCCGACATGCGCGACCACTTCGAGGGGACTCCGCTTTCTATTGCCGACGGCTCTGACATTGGCGGCGGCGTATGGGAGATGCCATACCGCCCTACGCCACTTTATTATGAAGTGGGCG
>CAZTUD010000268.1:0-3452 GCA_964616945.1 uncultured Prevotella sp.
TCTTGACCTCAATCTTCGGGAAATCGTTCTCAGAGATGGCCACACCCTTGGGCGGCATCACGTCGTAGAAGAAGCCGTTCTCTATTGCCGGTCCGAAACCGAACTGAATGCCAGGATAAAGCTCCTGCAAGGCCTCGGCAAGCAGGTGAGCCGAAGTATGCCAGAAAGTGTGCTTGCCCTCGTCGTCGTCAAACTTGTAGAGCGCAATGGTGGCATCCCCGTTGATGGGGCGGTTGAGCTCGGTTGTCTCGCCATTGATCCCGCAAGATACAACGTCGCGGGCGAGAGCCGGCGATATGCTCTCTGCGATTTGAAGTCCGGTAACGCCCTGCTCGTACTCACGAACGGAGCCGTCCGGGAAAGTGATTTTAACCATGATACAAATTAGTTTATATAAATCGCTTGCAAAATTACAGCTTATAATCGGAATTGCCAAAGCCTAAACCGCCAAATTTTTCCTGTAGCTCAACGCCGCGCCTATGGCGGTGCAGAACTCGGAGTATTTCGGAATGATGAAATGCACCTTGTAGAGCTTCTCTAATCCGGGAAATACCTGCTTGCACTGCGGCAGGAGCGTGAGGTTGCCTATGAGCACGTACTCCCTGATGCCGCTGTTGAGCGAGGCGAGTATGGTGGCGGAGCCAATGGTCTGCAGCACCGTCGTTATCAACCCCCGGGCAATGTCCTCACGCCCCGCGTTGCTCCTCGCCTTGCCGAAGAGCGACGCCGTGGCGTGCTTGGGCAGTCCCGGCAGAGCCTCAGGCGAAATGTCGCCAATCTGGAGGTCTATGTTGCCGATGTCTCCCTGCATGGCGAGCGACACAATCTGCTTCATGTCGTCTGTCTTGAGGATGACACGGCTGAGCCCCATGAGCGTGCCGCCGCCAAGCCCTATGCCCCCGATGTGGCGGATGTCGTCGCCAAGGCATTGCACGAGGCTCGTGCCAGTGCCCATCGAGACCACTATCATGCGCTCAAGCCCCGTCTCATAGCGTGCGCCGAGGCCGTCGGCAAGAAACTCCTCCGCCTTGTCGGTGGGCAAGCCGTAGATTGGCGCGTTGACGTATGCCGCTCCCACGCCAGTTATCATGACGTGCTCAATGTCGGCCAGCGCAATCTGGTTGTCGTAGAGATACTTGCCGAAAGCCCCGTAGAGCGAGGTCACGGGGTCGGTGGCGCGGATGCGTATGGGCGACACCACCACGCCATCGTCGCTAATGCCTACTATTTTTGTGGTGCTTATGCCCACGTCGATACCAATTACCATAACTGCCTCCCAATGGGATTTATTAATTGTTGCCTATAAATAATGTCCATGATTGTCACTTGAAGATGAAATACGAAGAGAGAACTTCTCCCCGCCCTAACGAGGCAGGGTCGGCAGTGGTAGGACGGCAATATTTCCCCAGCAGCCTTTGTATGTACTCGGCATTCTCCCTCACCCTCTGCTCGTCGCCGTCGTAGCCATTTATCAGCACCACGAGGTGGGTCGTGTCAATGCCAATCTTCGTGCGCTCGTTGTCGGTGGTGGGCGTCCCCACCCCGCCTTGCGCGTCGCGATAGACTGGCAAGCCTGCAATGTTTATCATGCCGCGGTGTATGCCCTCGTAGGGTTCTCCCTCACGCCCTATGCCGAGCGTCAGCGTGTCGCCAACGAACTTGTCAGCATCGAAGCCGCCAATGCTGTAGCCGTAGGCGATGCTCGCAAGGTTGATTAAGTCAACCAGCGTGTCTATCTGGTAGAGGCTCTTGCCCTGTAGCATGCGCCTTATCAAGGCCTCCGAGGCGGGGCGGTAGCGCGACGGGTCCTTGCCGCAGGCGCGATAAACCCGACGCGTGGCTGCAATGCCTGGCAACTCTTTCAGCGACTCTGTTGTGAGCGTCGCACGATAGCGCTCGCCAATGGCGTTTATCTCGTCCCAAAGCGGCTGGCAGTAAGGCGAGTTCTTGACCCGCGCCTCCACGCAAGCCCCCACGAAATTGGGGCACACGCTCTCTATCTCTTCCGATACTATGACCTTCATTATGCAGTTTGAGCTTTTGGGTGCAAAGTTAGCAAAAAAAAAGAAACCACACACAAAAAAGCAAGTGTTTTGCGTTGCCCCGTCCACTTTATTTCTTACCTTTGCAGCAACAACCGCAAAATGATGACTTCTTATTTAAACCGCAAATATCCATTAAGCCAAGAAACGAGCTGGCCAAAGCTGGCGGCCATTGCCGCAGCAATAGTCTTCCTGCTGCTGTTCATCCTCCGTCCATTCGGCTTGTCCGCCTACCAAGGCTCCGTGTTGTGGGTAAGCCTGGTCTTCAGTGCCGTGACCTTCGCCATCACGCTCATCTTTGGCAAGCTGGCGTTCATCCCGATAACGCGCCACGTCAGGGTGTGGCGCGTATGGCATCAGGCGGCAAGCACGCTGGCCTTGCTCGTCATCATAAGTCTTGGCAACGCCATCACCGACATGTTGCTCTACCGCCACCCGTTGTCATGGCAAATGCTCTTGGCATATACCATCGTGACCTTCACCATTGGCAGCATCATCACGGCTGTCATCATTGGCATGTCATATCAGCAATACCTCAAGAACAAGCTGGAGCTGCTCATAGACAAGGACCAAGAAGCCAGGCAGGGGCAGACAGTGACTTTCCACGACGACAGTGTGAGAAGCAGCGACCTCACCATTGCGGTAAACGACTTCCTTTATGCGGAGGTGAGGAAAAACAACATCATAGTCTTTTACAACCAAGATGGGGCGACGGCAACACACGAGATGCGATTGACGTTGACCGCGCTGATAGCCGAAAACGACTTCCCCAACATAATGCAGTGCCATCGCTCGTTTGTCATCAACGTTGACAACATAACTTCTGCCAAGGGCAACTCCAACGGATATAAGCTGAGGCTTGGCAACTGCCCCAACATCGTGCCAGTCTCACGCTCATACGTGCCTCGGCTGAAGTCGTTCATTGCATAAGAAAACCATCAAAAAGTTTAGTCATTCGTCACAAAAGCTTGCAGTCCGTCATCGCTGCATAGTTTTTGGCAACAATGGCTATCCCTCTGTCACAACTATTTGCACGGTTCGTTTTCTTTCCTTAACTTTGCGGCATGAAAACGACATTGCTTCTTATCCTTTCCTTGTTTTCCACCGCAAGCATCTTTGCACAGACGCTGACCGTAAGCGGCATCGTCGGCGACAGCCACGAAAGGCTCGCCGGGGCCAACGTGTGGATAGACGGCACTTTGGACGGTTGTCTCACCGACAGCGCGGGCTGCTTCTCTTTCCAAACAAAAATGCGCGACACCATCGTCGTCTGCGTCTCGTGCTTAGGTTATGAAACTGTGCGCAAGCAGTTTACGCAAGCGGATGCGTCAAACATTATTATAAAGATGAGGCCGCAAACAGTGGGCTTGAAGGAGGTGGTGGTAACGGGCAGCAGTTTCCGCTTCGGCA
>CAZTUD010000269.1:0-3433 GCA_964616945.1 uncultured Prevotella sp.
AGTATGGACTGCTGCTTGTCGGCCTCGGCGCGGTTGATGGTGGCCGTCTTCTCGCCCTCCGACTTCAGTATCTGGGCCTGCTTCTCGCCTTCGGATGTGAGGATGGTGGCTCGCTTGTCGCGCTCGGCCTGCATCTGCTTCTCCATAGCCTGAAGCACGCTCTGCGGCGGTATGATGTCCTGAAGTTCGACGCGGTTCACCTTGATGCCCCACTTGTTGGTGGCGTCGTCGAGCACTCCGCGCAACTTGGTGTTGATGACATCGCGCGAGGTGAGCGTCTGGTCAAGCTCCATCTCGCCGATGATGTTACGCAGCGTGGTCTGCGTGAGCTTCTCAATGGCGTTTGGCAGGTTGTTGATTTCATAGACAGCCTTGAACGGGTCCACAATCTGGAAGTAGAGCAAGGCATTGATTTGCATCTGGATGTTATCCTTGGTGATGACGTTCTGCTTGTCGAAATCATAAACTTGCTCGCGCAGGTCGATGTGGTTGCTATAAACGTAGCGGCCACGCGAGTAGGTAACAATGATTTTCGCCTTGTCAATGAAAGGGATGATGATGTTGATGCCCGGCTTGAGCGTGGCGTAATATTTGCCGAGCCGCTCAATGATGCGGGTCTCGCTCTGCGGGATAATCACGATGGCCATCTTTGCGAAGATGAGCACTAACACAACGAGTACGATAAGTACGATAAACCCAATATTCATATCTTCAAAATTAAATAATGTTTTAATTAACAGTTTTATAATGATTTCCATTTGATGGTGGTTTAATCGTTGAGTACCGGCACGACCGTCACGATGATGCTGTTCATGGCGACGATGCGCACAGCGACACCTTTGCCTATACTCGAACCGTCGCGCGCAACGGCACGCCATTCGTCACCGTCCACCTTCACGTAGCCCGGACGTTCGGGCGAGATAGGCTCTATGACAATGCCCACACGGCCTATGAGCGCGTCGGCATTGCTCGTGCGGTCGGCATGGTCGGGATGCAGATATTTTATGGCGAACGGGCGCACGACAAACACGCAGACCGTCGAGGCAATGGCAAAGACCAAAACCTGTAGCCAGAAAGGCGTTGCGAAAAGGGAAAAGACGATGGAGCACGCCGCACCGATGGCGAAGCACATGAGGTAGAACGTGCCCGACGACATTTCAAGTATCAGGGCAAGGACGCAGATGAGCGTCCACACGAGCCAAAGATTTGTGATGAGGTAATCTATCATAACATTAATGTTTTTCCGTTGCAAAGTTAAGTATTTAAAACGTTGCCTCAAACAGAAAACTATTCCACAATGTTTCAAATGGAACAAAATGGAACAAAGAAAACGGTCTGTAGGGGCTATCTTTGCAAAAAAAACATTAACTTTGTGTCAAATTTAAAAATCATGGAGATGTTCATTCCATTAACACTCTCAACCACAGGCATGCCGCTCTACCAGCAGGACGCATTCTGGATAATTGCCGTGATGGTTTTCATCATGTGCTTTCTCGTGGCAATGTATATATTCGTAAGAAGAAAATTTGAGAGAGAGATAGCCTACAGGAAGAAGATGGTGCACTCATACGAAAAGGAGCTTGACACGCAGAAGCTCAACCTTGAGCGTACCAAAAAAGAACTGGAGCGAGTGACCAAGGAAATTGACAGCTACAAGGCGCAGTTAAGGGAAAAAGAACGTCTTTTGGAAGAAAAGATAAGCCAGAACAAGAGCTTCATAAAGCTGCTGCACCAAACCGAGATAGAGGGCAGCGCGAAAGATATTGTGAATGCCGTGAGATTGGCATCTGAGGGCAGGCACGCCATGACCGACGACGAATGGAAGGCGTTGCTACATGCCGTCGACGAGCTTTACCCCACGTTCAACGACACGCTCATACGCCGCCTCGGTAAGGTTGACCGCCAAGAGCTGCGCGTGTGCTACCTCATACGCATCGGACTCACCAACCCCCAAATACAAAACATCACCAACCTGCCACGCACTACGGTGTGGCGGTGGGTGAAGAAATACGAGTGGATAGGAACTAATTGATTACCTCTTCCGCGTCGTCGTCCGGCGTGTGGTGGTAGTCTTCTTTGTTGTTGTAGAAGTCTTCTTCGCAGTCGTTGTAGTAGTCGTCTTGCTCGCGTAGCCCGAAGCCTGATAATACTTCAATGCCTCTGGCATCTCCTTCTGCAAGGCGGCAATGCGCTTCGCGTCTGACGGGTGATCGCTAAGAAAATCGCTCTGGTTGCTGCTTGTGCCCGACGACATGCGCTGCCAGAACGGTATGGCAACCTGTGGGTCGTAACCTGCCATAGCCGCAAAGATAAGCCCCATGTAGTCGGCCTCGCTTTCGTCGTCGCGGCTGTATTTCAGGTTGGCGAAGTTGAAACCATATGATGCCGCCGTAGTGGCAATGCTCGCAGCGTCGGTGCCGATGACTTGGCCGAGCAGCGCACCGCCAATCTGCGTGCCATACTGTTGGCGAATCTTCTTCGACATCTGCTCCGCCGAGTGCTTTGCCACGGCGTGGGCTATCTCGTGGCCAAGCACGATGGCGAGAGAAGCCTCGTTCTGAGTGTAAGGCAGCAGTCCTTCATAGACGACAATCTTTCCGCCAGGCATACAGAAAGCATTAGCCTCATTGTTCTGCACGAGGTTGAACTCCCATGAGAAATTTTGAATCTCAGAAGCCATACCATTGTTCTTCAGGTATGTCTCCACGGCACTGGCAAGCCTCTGCCCTACCCTCTTCACCATTGCGGTGTTAGTGGCGTTGGTTGACTTTTTCGCCGTCTTCATAAACTCTGAATATTGCTGGTTGCTCAGGCTGAGAACCTGCGCGTCGGTCACAAGCAGGTTGTGCTTGCGCCCCGTGATTGGCACCGTTGACGTAGTGCCGCAAGCCGACAGCAGCAATGCCGCCACGGCTATAAAGAGAATAAATTTTAAATGTCTCATTTACTTATGTTTTTATAATTACATCTTTTGTTCTTGCCCTTTGGCTTGCACTCTAAGCAGTTTACGGAAAAGTATGGATGCTTCGCCTCGTCAGCCATATTTGCCATTGTCTTGGTTGTTGCAAAGATAAAAAAAATAATGCAAACTAAACAAATAGTTTGCATTATTTTTTATTTCTTGCTGTCGGCACTTCGTACTATTCGTACCTTATGGCCTCAATCGGGTCAAGCATAGCGGCTTTCTTTGCGGGATACCAGCCGAAGAATACGCCTGTGAACGTACACACGGCGAAGCTCATCAGGATTGTCCACGGCTCGATGTAAATGGGCCAGTTGGCGATAAGCTTCACGGCGTAGCTCGCGCCCACACCAAGTATCACGCCAATGATGCCGCCCGAAACGCTCATCATTATCGCCTCTATGAGGAACTGGTTGAGGATGTCAACGCCACGCGCACCTACGCTCATGCGTAGGCCAATCTCTCGCGTGC
>CAZTUD010000270.1:0-3418 GCA_964616945.1 uncultured Prevotella sp.
TATCGACCTTGTGGTGCGAGAGGGCAAGGCAGGCGAAGTGTACAATGTGGGCGGACACAACGAGATGCGCAACATCGACATCGTTAAGCTGACCATAAAGACTATCCACGACAAGATGGAAGCCGACAAGAACCTCCGCAAGTTGTTGAAAAAGCAAGTTGTGGACGCTAACGGCAACATTGACATATCGTGGATCAACGACAGCCTCATAGAGCATGTCGCCGACCGCCTCGGCCACGACGCACGCTACGCCATTGACCCGACAAAGATAAAGAATGAGCTTGGCTGGTACCCAGAGACAAAGTTTGCCGACGGCATTGAGAAAACCATAGACTGGAACCTCAATAACCAGCAGTGGATAAGGGAGGTTACTTCGGGCGACTACCAGAAATATTATGACATCATGTACGGCAAGGAGCGTCATGGACAGATTGTCTGAACAGTTGCACCGCTACCTGCAGCTTACCCACAGCTCAACGCTGCTTGTCAGCCATGCCGACAAGGCTAACATCAATGCCCTGATTGCTATGCTCGGCTCAATGGACAAGGACATCATCGACTCCTACTACGGACTGTTCAACACTCCCATGTTGTCGGCACAACAACTGGCATTCAAGTACCATGTACCAGAGGTGGCCATAAATCAAATTATAGACAAAGACTTGCACAAGCTTGCCATCACACCCGAATGGCAGATTATGGTAAGACAGATGAGACCCGTTGTACAGAAAAAAATAGGCTTTTACAAATAAACTGAAAGGCGGCATGGTAGTGAAACCACACCGCTTTCCACACAACATGAAAAAAATATTGCTTTTAGGCTCAGGTGAACTTGGCAAGGAGTTTGCGATAGCCGCAAAACGCGCCGGGCAGCATGTCGTTGCCTGCGACAAATATGACAATGCCCCAGCCATGCAGGTGGCAGACGAAAGGGAGGTCTTCTCCATGCTTGACGGCGACGCACTCACAGCCGTCGTCAACAAGCACAAACCTGACATCATAGTACCCGAAATTGAGGCGATACGCACCGAAAGGCTCTTCGACATTGAAAAACAAGGCATACAAGTGGTACCATCGGCACGTGCCGTCAATTTCACCATGAACCGCCGCGCCATTCGCGACCTTGCCTCCCGAGAGCTTGGACTACGCACGGCAAAGTATTTCTATGCCAAGACTTTCGACGAGTTCAAGCATGCCGCCGACGAAATAGGCTTCCCGTGCGTGGTAAAGCCGTTGATGTCATCAAGCGGCCACGGACAAAGCTATGTACACAACGACGACGAGCTACAAAAGGCTTTCCACGACGCAATGGAGGAAGGACGCGGCGATGTCAAGGAGGTCATAATAGAGGAATTTATCGACTTCCAGTCGGAATTCACGTTGCTTACCATAACCCAAAAGAATGCCCCCACCCTGTTCTGCCCGCCCATAGGCCATGTGCAGAAAGGCGGCGACTACCGCGAGAGCTGGATGCCCTATGAGATAAGCGTAGAGGCGTTACAAACGGCACAACACATGGCTAATGAGGTAACCAAGGCCTTGACTGGCTATGGCATCTGGGGCGTGGAGTTTTTCCTCACGAAGCAAGGCGAGGTGATTTTTTCGGAACTGAGCCCACGGCCACACGACACTGGCATGGTTACGCTCAGCCACTGCATCAATCTCAACGAGTTTGAATTGCACTTCCGTGCCGTCATGGGCTTGCCCATACCTGCCATCCATCTTGAACATTGTGGTGCGTCAGCAGTAGTATTGTCACCTGTTGAAAGCGACAAGCCACTTGCCTACAATCTCCACGATGTATGCTCAGAAGACCACGCACGTGTCCGCATCTTCGGGAAACCCGTGGCCCATGTAGGACGGAGGATGGGTGTAGTGCTCTGCTACGACAACCTCAGCGGTGACATGACGGCATTGCGCAACAAGGCAAAACGACTTGCCAAAACCGTGCTTGGTACCGATTCGTACATGAAGAAGTAAGATTGCAGCCGTCCCTGGTTTGCTGTGCGAGGTGAAGGCAAAACCTAATAACAAGATTTGTATAAAGCGACTATCTCGTTCACTTTCTCCTCCATAGGCAGCATGGCATCAATCCAATGGATAGTGACGCCACGCCGTTCCATCCCACGGAACCACGTCATCTGCCGCTTGGCGAACTGATGAATGGCTATTTCCAACTGACGGAACATCTCGTCGTAGGTGAGCATACCAATGACGTACTCAGTAACGTACTTGTATTCCAAGCCATAATATATAAGGTCGTCAGGCTTTATGCCTTTCTCAAGCAACCCCTTTATCTCGTCCACCATGCCATTGTCGAGACGCTGCTTCAACCGATTGCTTATCTTGCGGCGGCGTTCCTCACGGTCGATATTTACTCCAACGACGAGAGACGCGACTGGCGGCAACTGCCGTAAGGCAGTAGGATGCGCAAGATTATAAGTTTCTATCTCAATGGCGCGTATGGCTCGTTGTGGTGTGTCAACATCGGTCGTGTTGTGCATGGCGGAACCTGTCTGTAGCTTGAGGCTAACAAGCATAGACGTAAGCTCGTCAAGCGACTTTCCCTCAAGCTCGCACCTAAGTTGTGGGTTCTGTGGCACGGGCGAAAGGGCATATCCTTTCAGTACAGCCTCAATATACAAACCCGTTCCCCCACAGAGTATGGGAACAGCTCCCCTATCCTGTATGTCGTCGTAAGCATGATGGAAGTCACGCTGGTATTGGAAGAGATTGTATTTTGTGCCTGGCTCGGCGATGTCGATAAGATGGTAAGGTATTTGTCGCCCGTTTACAGTGTAGTCTGCGATATCCTTCCCCGTGCCGATGTCCATGCCTCGGTACACCTGCCGCGAGTCGGCGGAGATAATTTCACTCCCAAGCCCTACCTTTTGTCCCACCTCAGCAGGCAGGGATAGTTTGTAGGCAAGATGAGCTGCCAAGGAAGTCTTGCCACTTGCCGTAGGGCCGAGGATAGTTATCATTTCGTTCATAAAACTAAAAAAGGCCACACGGCAGCGCCGCATGGCCAATATTTAAGTGTTCGAAAACTCGAAAAAAGGACTACTTCAGCTCAGCGAAGTACTTGATTGTGCGTACCATCTGAGAAGTGTAAGAGTTCTCATTGTCGTACCAAGAAACAACCTGCACCTCGTAGGTGTCGTCGTCGAGCTTCACAACCATAGTCTGTGTAGCGTCGAAGAGCGAGCCGTAACGCATGCCGAGGATGTCGCTGGAGACAATCTCTTCGTCGTTGTAGCCGAAGCTCTCGTTGGCCTCAGCCTTCATGGCTGCGTTCACGCTGTCAACAGTAACGTCCTTGCCCTTTACGACAGCATAGAGCAAAGTGGTTGAGCCATCTGGCACAGGAACACGCTGTGCGGCACCAATGAGCTTACCGTTCAACTCCGGAAGCACG
>CAZTUD010000271.1:0-3395 GCA_964616945.1 uncultured Prevotella sp.
GGCTGACCGCGACCATGCGCGTTTCATAAGCTCGTGCATGGAAAAGATTGGCACTGCCGACAGCATACTCATTCGCGGCGACGTGTTCAGGTTCATAAAGAAATGCCACCAGCGGTTTGACCTCATATTTGCCGATCCGCCTTACACATTGGAGGAACTGCCCACCATCCCATCGCTTATATTCGAACATGATTTGCTGAAACCCGACGGCATTCTTGTTTTCGAGCATGGCAGCAACCATGACTTCTCGCAGTCGGAGCACTTTGTGGAGCATCGCAGCTATGGCAGGGTCAACTTCTCGCTTTTTAGATGAAGACATACGAGTTTGTTGACCGTATAGTCAGGCGTTTTGGTTTTACGCCTACCTCCGACCAGCAGACAGCTTTGCAGACTTTCGCCCGCTTTCTCGCCGACCGTGAGCCCAACGTGGTGATGATAATGCGCGGTTCGGCGGGCACGGGGAAAACATCGCTCGCGTCGGCTATGGTGCGCACGTTGCACAGTCTCGGGCAGAAGCTTGTGCTCATGGCCCCGACGGGGCGTGCGGCAAAAGTGTTTGCGCAAAGCAGCGGGCTGCCGGCCTACACCATCCATCGGACCATCTATCGCGAACGCACGGCTGCGGCTTTCGACGGCAAGTTCAACATAAACTTCAACCGCTACCACAACGCGCTGTTTGTGGTTGACGAGGCATCGATGATAGGGAGTAACGGCGAGGGGCAGACGGCTTTCGGCTCCGGCAGTCTTTTGGACGACCTCATGGAGTTTGTATATGGCGGGCAGAACTGCCGCCTCATGCTCATTGGCGACAAGGCGCAGCTGCCGCCTGTTGGCGAGCAGGAGGCTCCGGCACTGTCGGCGGAAGTGCTTGCGGGCTACAACATGCGTGTTTACCAGTGCGACTTGGGCGAGGTGCTGAGACAAGGTTCGAAGTCGGGCATATTATACAATGCCACAAATATCAGGAGCCTCATAACGCATGTTGAATTGACACAGTTGCCGAAAATAAAGTTCAGTGGTTTCGCCGACATTGTTATGATGCCTGGCAATGAGCTGATAGAAAGTCTTTCATCAAGTTACGGTGAGGTAGGCGAGGACGAGACGCTGGTCATAACACGTTCAAACAAGCGTGCGAACATCTACAACCAGGGCATACGCAATCGCATTCTCAACTGTGAGGATGCGCTTTGCGGCGGCGACATGTTGATGGTGGTGAAAAACAAATACGGTCTTTCCTCTGCCCTCCCCGATAAGGGAGGGGGAAATGATGCCTACGGATATCGCACTCCCTCCCCTATCGGGGAGGGTCGGGGTGAGGCTACTTTCATCGCCAACGGTGACCGTTGTGTGGTGCTCCGTGTGCGCCGATTTGAGGAACTTTACGGTTTTCATTTTGCCGAGGTCTTGCTGCGCTTTCCCGACCTTGACGACATGGAGCTTGAGACAACCGTCATTATGGACACGCTCACGAGCGAGGCTCCGTCGCTCACCCGCGAGCAAAACGAAGCATTATATAATGAGGTGTTGGAGGATTACCAGGACGTGCCGTTGAAAGCCGACCGCATGAAAGCCTTGCGGCAAGACATGTATTACAATGCCTTGCAGGTGAAGTTCGCATATGCCGTGACGTGCCACAAGGCGCAAGGTGGCCAGTGGAAGCATGTCTATGTGGACCAAGGCTACATGACCGACGACATGCTTACGCCCGACTACATCCATTGGCTTTACACTGCCTTCACGCGCGCCACCGACAAGCTATTCCTCGTCAACTGGCCGAAGACGCAAATAGAAAATTAGGAGTTCCTATATCGGCAGGGCAAGCTCGTGGCTTGAAGAGGTTGTGAATTTTCTGTAAGTCTCGGCATCAACCTTTCTGCCTCTCAGGCTTCGCACCTTGGGCCAATTCTCAAACTGGTGGTCGTTTGTGGTGTACCAGGCAAAACGGCTTATTGCGGGAATGCGCTTCAACTGCATGTTTAGTTTGCGGGCGAACTTGGGATTGACTGACGACAGGAAATGCTTGCCGTCTTTCATCTCTATGGCAAGCACGAGGTAATTGCGTATCACAGTCGCAGAGCCTGTGTATGCTTTCGGCGTGCCGCGCATGGGGGTGGTTATGCTGATGTTCCAGCCCTCGCGGTTGAGCCGTGACATCATGCCACGGAATATGATGCCGTGGGCGGATGTGTCCTTTAGCCCGCTTGCGGCAATGCTGAGGTGTATCATCTCGTGGAGCAACACATTGAGGAATTGTAGCTCCGTCTGGTCGTAGTAGTTGCTTAGGGAGAGGGTAAAGGCTTCTCCCACAACCCCAGCTTTCTTGTACGACAGCGAGCCAAGGCGCGTCCTTGACCGCCCTATGTGGAAACGGGGTGTGGGCAGCACGTCGTCGAAATACAATTTATTGAGCCTATGGAAATTCTCCCTCAGCCAAAGAATGTCTATCTGCAATTTTTTTAACTCCTAACTCTAATTTTTGGCTCCCAACTCGGCTACCACGTACTCGCTCCTTGTGCCTATCCTGAACTTTGCGCCCCAAATGCCGAGGCCGCTGCTCACATAGTATTGCGTGTCGCCTTTCCTGAGTGGGCCAAAGGCATCCTCGTAGATGGCGTTGGTAATCCAGCTTATGGGCCACACCTGCCCGTAGTGGGTGTGACCGGAAAACTGGAAGTCGATGCCCGCCTGCTGCGCCTCCTCAAGATGGTAAGGCTGGTGGTCGAGCAAAATAGTAAACTTGTGCATGTCAAGCCCCTGCTCGAGTTGTTTGATGCTCTTGCGGTTGGGGTTGGTGCGGTCGTCGCGACCTATGATATTCAATTTGAGGTTTGAGGTTTGAGATTTGAGATTTACCGTGATTGCCGAGTCGCGCAGGAGTGTTATGCCCGCCTCCTTGTAGAAAGGCAGCGCGTCTTTTAGGCCCGTGTAATACTCGTGGTTGCCGAGGCATGCCACGACGGGAGCCTTGAGGCGGTGGAAAGCTGCCGCCATGTTCTGCTCTCTCAGCGGGCGGATGCGCCCGTCGATTATGTCGCCGGCAATGAGAATGAGGTCGGGGTTCTCCTTGTTTATCATGTCCACCCATCGGTTCAACTCCTTTACCTGATTGTGGTAGCCGATGTGGAGGTCGGAAGCGAGGACAAGCCTCAGCGAACTTGCTGACCCCATCCCCAACCCCGCCCCGTCAGGGCGGGGGGAGAAGTCTGCGGAGCTTGGGGCTGTCAGGCTTAGGCTCACCCTTTCCTTGTGCATGTAGTGGAAATAGCCGTAGGTGAACACGCCCACGATGATGGCAAGCACCGTAAGCGTGCCTTTTACACTATTGAACATGAACGAATGGGGCACAAGATGCACCGTGCGGCCAAGGTCGAGCAAAAGGTAGAGCATCACCATGT
>CAZTUD010000272.1:0-3382 GCA_964616945.1 uncultured Prevotella sp.
CAGCGGCACGGCAGGCTGGTTCGACAACGCCAAGTCGCTCATATCCGCTGATATTGCCGTGCCAGGTGTCGGCTCTCTCGGTCTAAACTACGTCAAGGATGGTGTCTTGGGCGGCATCACCGCCGTGCAGCCAGTCTTTGCCGGAGGCAAAATCGCCAATAGCAACAAGCTTGCGAAGGTTGGTGAGGAATCGAGCCAGCTGCAAAGGCATCTTTCTCAAAACGAGGTTGACAAGACAGCTGAAGAGTACTTCTGGCAGATGGTGACGATAGAGGAAAAGCTCAAGACCGTCGCTGCCACAGAGAAACTTCTCAGCGACATTCATAAGGATGTGGACATTTCGGTAAAGGCAGGAGTGGCATTGAGAAACGATCTCCTGCAGGTGCAGCTCCGCCAGAATGAGGTGGAGAGCCAGAAGCTCAAGCTCAACAACGGCCTGTCTCTCGTCCGCATGCTCATAGCGCAATACTGTGGCTTGCGCGACACGTCTTTCCTGCTTTCCTATAGCAGCGAAGCTTCA
Organism: uncultured Prevotella sp.; assembly: GCA_964616945.1. GTDB lineage: Bacteria > Bacteroidota > Bacteroidia > Bacteroidales > Bacteroidaceae > Prevotella. The sequence continues at coordinate 521 of CAZTUD010000272.1, forward strand.
TCGCCCATCGCCCTGAGGCAAAATCATGAACAGGCTCTGCCGAACACCGCCGAATACCAATTGCTTGGCAAGCAGGTAGATGCCGCCAAGATAGAGAAGAAACTTGCCGTCGGTCAGTATCTGCCTACAGTAGGCGTAGGAGCCGGTTATAGCTACACCAACCTCATGGACAAGGGCAAGAGCAACGGCACAGTTTTCGCTACCCTTAGTGTGCCAATTTCCGACTGGTGGGGCGGCTCTCATGCCATCAAGCGCAAGAAGATAGCCTATCAACAGGCTGTAGACGAGCAGCAGGACAAGGCGGAGCTGTTAGTAATACGCATGCAGAATGCCTGGAACAATGTCGTGGAGGCTTACAAGCAGCTTAACATTGCCGAGAAGAGCATCGAGCAGTCTGACGAGAACCTCCGCATACATCGCGACTGTTACAATGCAGGCACGGCAACAATGTCCGACCTCCTTGAGGCGCAATTGCTCTACCAGCAGTCGCAGGACCAGCGCACCGACGCTTTCGCCGAATACCAGAACAGCATCCTCGCATATAAGCAGGCGGTGGGGCAATAAAAGCAAGAAAATATGGTTATCTATTATAATGTCTAAAACGTCCAAGGAATTATGACCATAGAAGAAGCAATACTTGCGCGGCACGCTGTGCGCAGCTACACCGACCGCCCGATAGAACAGGAAAAGATTGACGAGCTGACGCAGCTCATGGACGAGCTCAACGCGCGGAGCGGCTTGCACATACAGATAGTGCTCAACGACCCTAAAGCCTTCGACAGCCGGCTTGCGCACTACGGCAAGTTTTCGGGGGTGAGCAACTACTTCGCCATGATTGGCAAGAAAGACGACAGCCTCGACGAGACCATAGGCTACTATGGGGAGCACCTCGTGCTGAGGGCGCAGATGCTTGGCCTCAACACTTGCTGGGTGGGGCTGACTTTCAAGAAGAACCCCGACGTGCTGCAAGTGGCGGATGGCGAAAAGGTGAGGTGCGTCATAGCCCTCGGATATGGCGTCACGCAAGGCGCAGCTCACAAGGTGAAGCCATTCGAGAAAGTGGTAAAGACAAAGCTCAACATGCCAAAGGAAGACCTGCCGGCGTGGTTTCGCAAGGGCGTTGAGGCTGCCCTCCTCGCTCCTACAGCCGTCAACCAGCAGAAATTCAAGTTCTCCGTCATTGGCGACAAGTATGTCAACGTGAAGGCGGGCATGGGGTTCTTCTCCAAGGTGGACCTCGGCATCGTGAAATACCATTTTGAGATTGGGGCTGGGAAAGAAAACTTCGAATGGGTGTAAGTGCCCGTCCGCATGAGGCGGCATGTCAGGCCTCGTCATCCCCTCGAGGCTCGGCTGCTGCCTCATAGTCGCTTTCTTCTTCAATGCGGCGGGAGCTTACGGTGTGGTCCTGAAGGTAAAGGCGGTTGAGGTTGAAGGCATGCGACGAAAGTGTCTTTTCCCGCTTTTCAGGCTTCAACTCACATTCCCACACCACGATGACATGCCAGCCCATCGAGGCAAGCTTCTTCTGCTCCTCCTTGTCGCGCTGGCGGTTGCGGTTGATTTTCGCTTCCCAAAACCCAGTGTTCGACGACGGCAACCGGAAATAACGGCAGCCCTCATGCCCATGCCAGAAGCAGCCGTTGACAAACACACATGTACGGTATTTTTTCAACACTATGTCGGGATGGCCTGGCAAGCGCGGGTTGTTAAGCCGATAGCGGAAGCCCTGCCGCCACAAGAATTTGCGCACCATGACCTCTGGCTTCGTATTCGTGGAGCGAATGGCAGCCATGACATTGTGCCGTTGTTGTGGGGTGAGTACGTCCATTTGCGCTTTCTGTGTTTACATGCAACTGCTGCAAAATTACCGCTTTTTCTTGAAACCTGCCGCATTATGCCAAAGTTTTCATGCCGCCGCTGCATAAACTCACCATAAAATTCGTAATTTTGCATGGCAAACAAGCCATTTATTTGAACAGGTGATGATATGCTGAACACGTTTGAAGATACAATATGCGCCCTTGCCACTCCCGTTGGCGGGGCTTTGGCGGTGATACGCCTGAGTGGCCACAGCGCCATCCAAATCGCGGACAAGATATTCCGCCCAGCCTCGGGCAAGCCGTTGTCCGGGGCGAAGGCAAACACGCTCCACTACGGCGAGATATTGCCAAACGGCGCAGATGGCCATATCATAAATCCCCAATCCAAATCCTCAAATCTCAATCCCATCGACGATGTCGTCGTGTCCGTCTTCCGCGCCCCGCACAGCTATACGGGCGAGGACTGCGTGGAAATATCCTGCCACGGCTCACGATACGTCGTCCGCGAAATTCTCAACTTGCTACAGTCCAACGGCGCACGGCAGGCAGAGCCGGGCGAGTACACCCGCCGCGCCTATCTCAACGGCAAGGTGGACCTCTCGCAGGCCGAGGCCGTAGCCGACCTCATTGCCTCCGCCAACCGAGCCTCCCACGACCTCGCCATCTCACAGCTCAAGGGGCATGTGCGCACGGCTCTCTCCGACATGCGCGAACGGCTGCAGAGGCTCACGGCGTTGCTTGAGCTTGAGCTTGACTTCTCCGACCATGAGGACCTGGAGTTTGCCGACCGCACGGAGTTGCTGGCTCTTGCGCAGGACATAGAATTGCGGCTGAAAAAGCTTGCCGACACCTACCGCACTGGCCGAGCCATCAAGGAGGGTGTGCCCGTCGCTATCGTCGGTGCGCCTAACGTGGGCAAGTCAACCCTCCTCAACAGTCTTTTGGGCGAAGACCGCGCCATCGTCTCCGACATTCCCGGCACCACGCGCGACAGCATAGAAGACACCGTTGACATCGGTGGCATTGCTTTCCGCTTCAT
>CAZTUD010000273.1:0-3368 GCA_964616945.1 uncultured Prevotella sp.
TGCACTCTATCATGCCCTCTATGGTGTGGCCGTCAACCACATTGACGCTTTCCACCGACGCCGTGCCGCCAACGCGCCGCGCCAGGTCAACCTGTATGCGCGAGAGCTTGCTTTCGGGGAAAGTAAATCTCATTATGCCACAGCGGGTTGTGGCACTCGTCTCCACCTTTATGTCATAGTCGGTAAGCAGCACCGAGTAATAACCGGCTTTTGCCGTCTCCGTCTCCTTGTCATAATGCGAGCGCCAGCCCTTGACGCTGCCGTCTTCCTTTCCGGCGACAGTCTTCAACTTGCCAGTGGTGGGCATGACGGTGAAGTTGCCCAAGTCGCCGTTCCAGCCCACCCCACTCATCTGTGTCATTGAGAAGCCCTCAATGGTCTTGTGCTCATAACTGTAGCCCGAGCCGTTGTCGCCGCCCGTGATGGTCTGCGGGCTCACCTGCACCATGCCGTAGGGGGTGGCGGTCCCGGGAAAGGTCTTGCCCAAGCCGTGATAGGCTCCCGCCGCATCAACATTCGTGCTCGCCCCTATGAAAGGATTGACATAGTCGGCATAGTCTTCCTTTTGCGAGCAGCCCATAGTTGCCGTGGCAGCCATCAGCAAGGCAGGCATAATCATCTTGACAGTGTTCATAAATAGGTGTTGTTTAGATTTTAATTCTGAAAGTTGTAAGTCCGAAGCGCGGCATGGAGATGTTGACAGCCGTCTTGCCGCCATTGCACGAGAAAGAGGCATCTCCCAACTTGTTGCCGTTCAGGTCAACTGTCTCCACGCTCTTTACAGGCAGGTTTATGGTGAATGATGCGCTTTCGCCAGTGCCATCCTCATTGAAAAGCCTGACGAGAATGTCGTCGCCGTCGAGCGTTGCCGCGCTGAGATGGTAGCCATCGGGCAGGCTGATGAGCGAGCGGTTGTCGGCTTCGGCATTGTCAACCACCTTGCACAGCAGCGGCTCATTCCACTTGTCGCTCACGGCGGAGAGCCTTGCCTCGTCCCACTTGCCCTCGTGTGGCAGCAAGGCATAGCGCAGGCGTGTGGGCCCAGTGATGAGGTAGTTGCGGCCCCACAGCCCGCCGCCTGAATATTGCACGGTGAGGGCGAGGGGAAAGTCATTGCCAAACGAATAGGACGTGGTGTGGTCGCCCAGCAGCATAAGTCCCTTGCCGCCGGCTTTTCCAGCAACATCCACCCAGTTGAGAATGACATTGTGCTTCAGCGAGTCCCAGCGGTTGAAGAAAGTGTCGTCTTGCTTGCTTTCGCAAACGTCGAAAGGCGCGTTCTTGTATATTGTGCCCTGCCTGACAGCAGCGGGAAAGTAAACGCCGAGCATGTAGCGCGTGTCGTAGAATTCCGTACGTTTGTCGTCTTTAGCCCGTGGGCGGAAGTCGCCAATGCGTTCATTCTGCTTCCAGTTGATTGCCAAGTCAACATCCACTTTCTTGTCGTCCGCATTGAGCGTGTATGTCTGCGAGAACGGCGTGCCGTTCACCGTGCCGTCTATGCGCAGCACCTTGCGCACGTCGTTGTCCTCAACGACGGTGGCACTTGCCTTTGCCTCTACCGACGAGCAGAATCGCTGTTGCCTGTCGAAGAAGCCGCGCAGCTCGCCAAAGCGGTACTTGCCAGTATTGTCAACATATTCCATATTGTCCTGCTTGTCGTAGAGGCTTGCAACTATGCCACCCTTGCGCAAGTCGAACACTAGTCGGCAGCATTCGTTTTCCATGCTGCAAACGTTGTCGCCCACCACAATGCCCTGGGCTGTAGCGGTTTGCTCGTCTTGGCTCTTCGCTGCCTTGAACGAATAGGTGGCATAGCCGAACGCTGGCACGCTCGCCTTGAACGCCAGTTTGCCGTCGCGAAATGCAAACGGCACTGCATTGCCCTCGCTGTCCTGAAGCACCTTGCCGACGAAGAAGCCTTGCGACATGTCCACCTCGACGACCTCGCTGCGCTCCATGCCAAGCGTGTTGAACACGCGCAAGAGCAATGCCTCCGACGACTTGTCCTTGCCCCTCATGCTCTCTAAGGCATGGCTGACGGTGGCGTCGGCTATGCGCAGCGTCTTGGGTGTCCACACGTTGACAATGTTGTCCGACCACGTGCCGCTTGAGTTGAGATTGTTGTACGGGCATATCCACGAGTCGTGGTGCTGCGAAAGCATCAGCACGCGCCACGCCTCGTCGATGTCCTGCTGGCGTGGCTTGAAGCCGTTGAGCATGTATGCCATCGACGCTATTTTCTCAGCCTGCACAATGGCGTTCTCGGCACGGCGCACGCTCTGCCCCACCCGTTGCATGACCTGCGAGCCCCACATGAGACCCGGGCGCACGTCGTCCTGTGAGAAGCGGTGGCTGTCCTTGGCCTTGCCTACCGAATACTTCTCTATATAGTCGGTCCAGCGCACGTAGATGGAGCCGCCCTGTGGACGCTCTCCACCGCCAAGCCACGGCCCGTTTTTCCAGCCCGCGTCCTGATAGCACATGCCGACCGGATTTTTTATGCCTGCCTTGCGGCACGCTTGAAGATACTCTTTTGAGTTGCGCCACGCTATGGTCTGCCACACTGAGCCAGGTTGCAACGCCTCGCAAGCATAGCGTGGCACCGACAGCATGGATGTGCCGTCGGGGCCAATGAGGTTGACAAGCTCCTTGCCGTATGGCGCAGTGTAGCCGCCCCAGCAAGTGTCGGGACATTTAAGCACGGCGTGGCGGAAGCCGAAAAGATGAAGAAGTTGGGGCAACGCGCTCGTGAAGCACGGCTCCTCGGCTGCATAAGTGAGGATTTGCGCATCGGGAAAGTGCTGGCGCACCTTGCGTATGCCATAGTAGAACTGGCGGATGATGCTCTCGCCTGAGATGTTGTAAAGGTATGATTGGGCGTAGGATGGATTGGTGAACTCTACTTGGCTGCCTCCCGCCACGCGCTTGAAGTTGAGATAGGCATCTGGCGTGCGTGCCATGACCGAATCCCATGTCTCCGGCTCTATCTCCAGCCCGATGCGCCAGTCGGGATGCTTGGCAAGCTGGTCAACGATGAACTGTGTGTACCACTCCATCGGATAGTGGCCATACACGCCGCCGTGGTAGCCGTCGGTAAAATAAGCCTTTTGCGCAAAGCTGCTTGAGGCAAGAGCCACCAAGGCCAAAGTAAGTAATGCCTTCTTCATATAAGCGTTTTCTCAATAGACGTTTGTATGCGCCCTTTCCACTAAAAGACCCGAAAACTTATTGTGTTTAGTGCAAGCCGCAACATGCGTTGTAAAATCTTTTTCAGCGCAACCCCCTCTGTGAGCGCGATATTTTCAACCAGCCAAAGAATTATTTCGTACAGCGCAATGGTGAGCCAAGTTGTCAAGTCGTTGCAA
>CAZTUD010000274.1:0-3313 GCA_964616945.1 uncultured Prevotella sp.
CAAATGTGCCATACCAAACCAACATATTCTCAATCTTGATGCTGGCAGACGCTCTGGTTTGCACGCTTAACACTCCATGCACACAAGTAACTATGGCAACAGGCAAAATAAAGAAATATGAGATAGCCTCAAGTGCCGTAAACATTTGCCTTATTCCCGTCTGCTACGTGTTCCTAAAATTGGGCTTTGGGGCAACAAGTTCCTTTGTCATTACCATTTGTTTCTCTATAATTCTTCAGACAGTTTGTTGCATAATCACACACACAGTCTTTAGATTTAACCTAAAGACCTATTTACAGTGCGTTTTGCTGCCATGTGTTATCGCCACCGCCCTGCTGCCCGTCATACCGTTCTTAATAAGAAATTGCATGACGACAAGCTTCGTAAGGCTCACATGCGTTTGCCTGACAGACATTGTCGTTGCCTTTCCACTCATATCACTTGTGATGCTAAACCATAAGGAAAGATTGTTCGTTTGGGAAACTGTCAAAAATCATATAATTCGTCATAAATCATGGACTATATTGAGATAAAAGGCTACAAATCTTTCAAAGATTTGAAGCTCAAACTTAGAAATATAAATCTCCTTATTGGCGCAAATGGATCAGGGAAAAGCAATTTCCTGTCTTTCTTTGAATTGCTTAATGCCTTATACGAGAGGCGGCTCTCTGAATACGTAGCCATGCGTGGCAGGCAAGAAAGGTTTCTGTTCGATGGCCCCAAAATTACGGATTCCATTTATGGCAGGATTGACAACGGCGGCAACCGATATTCTTTCCAACTAAAGACTGGTGACGATGGCTTCTTTTTTCTGCATGAACTCATTGGTTACACATCGCCGATGAGGGCTATTGACGACGACAGAGAAATCTCGACATATGGCAGAGAGGCAAATATCAGGGATTATAATGGACTGAGAAGAGGGGATTATATAAAACAATACCTTGCAAGCATAAAGAAGTATCATTTCCACGATACTGGCAGGACATCGCCTTTTACCAAGACAGGCAATATAAACAATGACAAGTATTACTTGTATAGCCACGGAGAAAACCTTGCAGCCTTTTTATACACCATCCAGCAAAGTGCTCCATTGTCATACAATCGCATACTACGTGTCATACAAAGTATAGCACCTTATTTCAACAACTTCTATTTTCATCCTGATGATAACGGAGATGTAAGATTGCTATGGCACGACAAATTTAGCGAGACCATCTATGGGCCAACCGATTTTTCTGATGGCACAATTCGATTTATCGCCCTTACGACCTTGTTCTTGCAACCTACAACACCAAAAATCATTATCATTGACGAGCCAGAACTTGGCCTGCACCCTTTCGCCATCATGAAGCTTGCTGGGCTAATCCATTCAGCTGCCCAGCGTGGAACACAAGTAATCATAGCGACACAGAGTGCCGAACTTATAAGTCATTTCCCTCCTGATGACATTATTACAGTAAACCAAGTTGACGGGCAATCCGTATTGACCCGACTCCAAAAAGACGACCTGAGCAAATGGCTTGACAACTATTCGTTGGGCGATTTGTGGCAACAAAATATATTGAAAGGAGGACAACCCAAATGAAAAGATTAATTGTTGTTTGCGAAGGTCCAACAGAACAAGAATTTTGCCGTGACACAATTGCTCCATACCTGTCAAGACACAGCATACTCGTAGAAGAGCCATTAATCAAACAGTCAAATGGAGGAATGGTGTCTTGGCCTGCCATCAGGCTGCAACTCCTGTCTCACTTGCATGAAAGCGGAGCATACGTCACCACAATGTTTGATTACTACGGTATAAAAGACAGTTACACATTCCCAAGATGGACGGAGGGCAAGACGATAAACAAGCATGAAGAACGGGTTTGCTTCCTTGAAGAAGCGATGCAAGAAAATATTGGCTATAAATTCGCTCCATACTTTATACCCCACTTGCAGTTGCATGAATTTGAGGCAATGCTTTTTAGCAATATTGAAGTATTTTCAAGGAACTACGCCAAGGCAGATTTGGATATGAAGAAATTGGAAAAGGCTCTGCAAGATTTTCCAAATCCCGAAGACATAAACAACTCACCTGCTACTGCACCATCCAAACGTATTTTAGACGCTGTGAAAGGGTATGACAAAGTGCTTGACGGCAACTATCTTGCCAAAGAAATTGGCATCAACACCATTATGGCAAAATGCCCACACTTCAAAAAGTGGATTGAAGTTTTAGAAAGCCTGTAAAAGCTGATGGAATTGATAGCTATATCAGATAAACCTTATTTGATAATATGCCAATATGAAAGTTTCTATTATAACTGTCACATACAATAGTGCAAAAACTCTTTCAAGAACTATAGAGTCTGTATTGCATCAGACCTATAAAGATATAGACTACTGGATTATAGATGGGAAATCAACCGACGACACCATTGATATCGTAACATCTTACGAACAACAGTTCCACAATCGCCTCCATTGGATTTCTGAGTCCGACAATGGCATTTATGATGCAATGAATAAAGGCATTGGCCTATGCAGTGGAGATGTGGTGGGGTTTCTTAATTCAGACGATTGGTTTTCGTCAGACATAGTAATTGAAAAAATGACCCACGCATTTACTAACGACGTAGACGCCGTTTATGGCGATATACATTTCGTTAGCAATAAACATCCATACAAAAAAATATATTTTGCATCAGGACGCCCGTTCCACCCTTTCCTACTTCAATTTGGTGTTGCACCACCCCATCCGTCCTTCTATGTCAGAAAATCAATAATAGAAAAATATGGAAGTTTCAATTCTTCCATGAAGATAGCGGCCGACTTCGACCTCATGGCAAGATTACTTCACAAATATAAGATTAGAACGAAATACCTGCACCTTGACTTTGTGGCTATGAGCAATGGCGGCGCAAGCACAAAAGACCGTGCCGCCTATATTTATGGACTTAGGGAGATATTGCAATCCTGCAACAATCTTGGCATAAGAACTAACAAGAGAAAACTTGCTCTCAAACGTTTTTTTGCCATCGTAGCCAATCGCATTTAAAATGCAATTCAAACGAATAAGGTACATAAAGGGCAGCTTATATTCCCATATAAGCATCGCATTTATTTGGCTTGCCGCTTTCGCAACCCTTTATTCAGAATCGTCAAACAAGTACGGGCTGTATATCTTCTTGCCTTTGGCATTCGTATTCAGCACTCTCAAAAACAAAGGATTCCGCTTTAACATATATGAGAAAATTCTTTATGCGCTGTATGCGTGGGATTGCATCTCATTCTTGTGGGCTGACGACAAGGCAATGGCATCCACAGA
>CAZTUD010000275.1:0-3274 GCA_964616945.1 uncultured Prevotella sp.
CACCTTGCCAATGCCACATTGCTGCATCACGACCTCCACGCCGTCAAGCGTGCCAATTACGAAACTCTTGCCGTGGCGGCTTTCCGTGTGCGGGGACGCGAGCAGCGTGCGCAGTTGCGCAAACTCCTTGTCCATCGCCACTATTATGCCTATCTTCCTCATGCTTTTACTTGTCGCCATTGTAAGCTTTGCGAATTTTCTTTATCTGCACAAGCAGGTCGCGGTAGTGGAGGTTGTTCACGTCGCCGTCGGCAGTCTTCGCCAGCTCTGCATTGATGTAGCTTTCCACCTTGTCCATGTTCTGCAGCAAGTAGATGAACACGTCAGAGGTGCGGGTGCCAGCCTGTATGGACGAACTTTTCTCATCCCCGCCCACAAGCGAGCTTTTGAGGCTGTTGACGTAGGCACGCTCAATCTGGCGGCGGTGGGTGGCATCCCAGTCGCTCATGCCCTGAAGCGGCTTCCACACCTCAGCCATCACGTCGTCGAGCCATTCGTTGACCGGATATTTGCCTTCCTTGCGAATGTTGTTCAGCAGATTGGGCTGCAACACATACGACACAAAAGCAGTCGTGGCGGTCTGGATGTCGTTCTCCGGCTCGCTCTCGGTCTTCGATGTTACGCTCTCGGGATAAAGCCACTGCGGCACGGTGAGCAGGTTGCGACCCATCCATTGCAGAGCCTCCTTCTGAAGGTCTTTCGACACATAGTCGGTATGTTTCTCGGCAGGCCAATTGTTGGTGTATTTGCCGGCAATCCACCTCTGCACGTGGCCGCAATAGCGGCGATACAGCGAAAGCACCGCGCCGTAGATGTCGCGCAGGTTGTCGTACTGGCCGTCGGGCTGCGCGGTCCACTTCTCGATGTTCGCCATGACGCGCTTGAGGTTCTTCATGCCGTATTCGTTGGCACGCATGTCGTTGTCGCCCACATCCTCGGTCTGCGATCGCGGGTCCATGCCACGCCCCTCGTCGCCCACATAGCGCAGGCGCGGGTTGCCCGTGAGCTTCTTGGTAACCTCCTTGCGCAGGGCCGTCTTCTCGGTGTATTCGTCGCGGAACTCAGGCCTCCACTGGTAGCCCCACTTTATTGCCCAACAGTCGTAGTCGTTGACACGCGGGAAAAGTCCCTTCTCCGACACGCCGTCTTCCGGCTGCGCCACATAGTTGAAGCGGGCGTAGTCCATTATCGACGACGTATGGCCGTTCTTCTCCACCCATTTCTTGTCCCTCAGCTTCTCCACGGGCGTGGCGTGGCTCGCAACCATGTTGTGGCGCAGGCCGAGCGTGTGGCCCACCTCGTGTGAGGAGACGAAGCGGATGAGCTGCCCCATAAGCTCGTCGTCGAAGTCGTATTTCTGGGCACGCTTGTCGAGCGGGCCGCACTGCACCATGTACCACTGGCGCAGCAGGTTGGTGACGTTGTGGTACCAACAGATGTGGCTCTCAATAATCTGCCCCGAGCGCGGGTCCACGATGCGCGGGCCGTAGGCGTTTGCCTTTTGCGACGGCAGGTAGCGCAGCACGCTGAAGCGTGCGTCGTCAACGCTCATGGTCGAGTCGTTGGGCCAGTCCTTTGCCACGATAGCGTTCTTGAAGCCCGCCGCCTCGAAAGCCTTGTTCCAGTCGTTGATGCCAGCCTTGAGGTAGGGCACCCACTTCTTGGGCGTGGCGGGGTCGATGTAATACACAATCTGCTGCTCCGGCTCGGTAAGGACACCACTGAGGTAGGCCTTCTTGTTCTTCGGCACGAGCTTGTAGCGCGACGCTATCTGGTCGCGCTCCGTCTTGCCGTAATCGCGGAAGCGGGTGTAGCCGGTGGTGAAATAGCCCACGCGCTCGTCGGCGAGGCGCGGCTGCATCACGTCCTCGGGCAGCTCCACTATGCTGGTGTTCAAGCCCAAGGTTACCATGCCCACCCCCTGCGATGTCGGCAAGGGGCCTGAAGACTCCATGCTGTAGGTGCGGAGCGTGGAAATCTCGATGTTTATGGGATAGGCTTTCAGCGTGTCAACATAGCAGAGGTCCTGCCTCTGCCCGCCAATCTTCAGAGCCCTGCGGCTGCTGTTGTCGAAGCCCGTTACTGGGTTGTCGGGCAGTATGAACGCCGTAGCGTCAACAAGGTAGCCGTGCTTCGTGCCATTGTCCTTATCCTGCACAATGTTGAACCTCGTTATTATAGGGTCAACGGTGGCACGTGCCACGGCGTTGGCTATGTCGTCATATTTATCAGCCCTTTGCGTCTGCGCGTAGGCACGCATGAGGATTGTCTTCGCGTCGCGCTTCTCAAGATAGACGACGTTCTCGTTCACCTCCTCGCCAATGTTCTTCTCGAAATTGGCGGGCACCGACGTGAAGCGCGTTACGGCGAGGAGCAGCTTTCCGAACTTGTCTTCGGGTATCTCGAAATACCACTTGTCCTCTATGTGGCGCACGGTGAAAAGGCCGTCCTTGTGGCTCGTCTCCTTTTTCAGCAGCTTCTGGTAATCTGATTCAGGTTCTTTCTTTTCCTCTGGCTTCTTCGCCTTGGTGGTATCGGCTGCGGCCTTGGCCTTTATGGTATCGGCGACGTGCTTCACGGTATCGTTGCCAAGAGTCGGCATCATGGGGCTTGCCGCTGCCCTTCCCGCCAGCAAAAGGCACAGGCAGGGAACTAATAAACGCTTGAAGTTCATCAAAAAAAATCTATTTTCGGTTCGTTATATACTTATATTACGCTTTGAAGACGATTAATGGTACTTTGTTTTTGGTTTTTGAGAACTATTTAAGACATGGTAACCTTTTGAAGACAGAGAAATCGTTTTTAAAGACATAATAACATAGTAAACATAATCCTATACGTAAGACATAGTATTTTTTTTAAAGACATAGCAACACATATTTTCATTTTGGCGAAAGCACGTTATGAGTATTCATGAAGAATTATGTTTGCTATGTTACTATGTCTTCATATTAGAAGTTATGTTTACTATGTTACTATGTCTTCAAAAAACTACTATGTCTTGAATTACTATGTCAGCACCCAGAAGGCTACCGCCGATGCCGCCGCCACGTTGAGCGAGTCAACGCCACGCGCCATCGGGATGCGCACCACGTAGTCGGTCGAAGTTATTGTGTCTGCGGGCAGACCGTCGCCTTCGGTGCCCATGACGATTGCCAAACGCGGCTCCGCCTTCAGCCGTGGGTCGTCGAGGCTGATGCTGTCGTTGCGCAATGCCATTGCGAGGGTCTTGAAACCGTAGCGGTGGAGGCTGTCGAGCGGCTCGTCAAGCCAA
>CAZTUD010000276.1:0-3257 GCA_964616945.1 uncultured Prevotella sp.
GATGGTACTGCAATGCAATGCGGGAGAGTAGGAAGCCGCCTTCTTCCAAGGCAGGACCGTGGGGACAGCAATGTCCCCACGGCCTTTTTTATTTGTGCACAACTTATGATTAAACGTTTATTTCATAGTTTGGCGCGTTGGGGACTGTCGCATGGGTTTGGTGTCCAGTCTCCATTTGCTTACAGGTTTATCAAGGATGTGGTGAGGGAATCTTACCCTTATTATGCATACCAGCCACTGTCATTGAAATATCCTGAGAATGCTCATTCGATGGCTGTGCATCGTTTCTTGTTGCGTTTGTCCAATAAGTTGCAGGCTTCGGTTTGGGTATCAACCCTTGACCCTGTAGATAGTGCCTACATCAAGGCTGGATGCAAGAAGACTAAGATGTGTGTTAGCCATCCTGCCCCGGCTGTGGTTGTAATAGACCTTACTGTCAATCGTGAAGACAGCAAACCATTGCATGGTCTTGGTTCTTACGGTAGTTTGTTGGCTTCGCTTTCGCCAAAATCAGTTTTGATAGTCAAGAATGTCCATCGCAGCAAGAACAGCCTTGCCGTGTGGAAGGCTATTATTTCCGATGTCCGCACAGGAGTTTCTTTCGATTTATATGATTGTGGAGTAGTGTTTTTCGACACGAAAATGCCCAAACGCAATTATAAAGTTATGCTCAAGGGTTGATTTAAGATTTATTTCACTATAATTGGTGAAAATAATGGGCTAAATGCTTGCAGATACAAATTATTTGTTTATTTTTGCGCCACATTTATAATTCGTAAAACTAACGACTATGTATTGGACTCTTGAATTGGCCTCCAAGCTCGAGGATGCTCCTTGGCCAGCAACAAAAGATGAGTTGATAGACTACGCCATTCGTTCTGGTGCCCCTGACGAGGTGCTGCAGAATTTGCAGGAGATAGAGGATGAGGGCGACGTGTATGAAAGCATAGAAGACCTTTGGCCGGATTATCCTTCGAAGGAAGATTTCCTTTGGAACGAGGACGAATACTGATTTCCGAAGTTTTGGTTTAGACAAGAGTGAGAGGGTAGAGGCAAGCATGGCATGGAGTTCGTTGCGTCGAATGGTGCATGGATTTTGTCTTTAGCCTCTCTGTTTCGTTTGGTTTCAATTATACTAAACGTGTTTTTTCGCCGTTATCTTGATGTGTTGAGACCTAAATACATCCTCATGATGCTGTTGTTGGGCTTTTGGTTTACGGCAAAGGCTCAATATGACCCGTCGTTCGGTCATTATTTTGACATGGAGACATCTTTCAACCCGGCAGCGACAGGCAAGCAGCCAAAGCTGAACATAGTGGCGGCTTACGCCCTTGACATGGCAGGCTTTGAACATAATCCGCAGACGGCGTTTGCCTCTGCCGACATGCCGCTTTATGCCTTGAAGTCTTATCATGGCGTGGGACTGCAGTTTATGAACGACAAGCTGGGTCTTTTTACGCATGCCAAGCTTTCTGTCCAATATGCGTATAAAGCGAAGCTTTTCGGTGGCAACTTGGGCATTGGCATCAACGCTGGCATACTGAGCGAGGATTTCGACGGCAGCAAGCTTGACGTGGAAGACAGCAACGACCCCGCCTTTTCTACATCACAGGTTTCCGGCAATGCCGTGGACTTGGGTTTTGGCTTCTACTATACCCACAAGTATTGGTACGCAGGGTTGTCGGCACAACATTTAACAGCACCACTTGTGCAGCTTGGCGACAACAATGAATTGCAAATCGACCGCACATATTATTTGACGGGTGGAGGCAATATTAAGCTAAGAAATCCGTTTCTTACAATAAGACCATCATTCCTTGTCCGCACTGACGGCTCGAATTATCGGGGCGACATCACGGGGAGGCTGGTTTACAACAATGGCGGGAAAATGATGTACGGGGGAGTGAGCTACAGCCCCACCATTTCGACGACGGTGCTCGTTGGAGGCAGCTTTCACGGCATTGTGTTGGGCTACAGTTACGAGATTTACACGTCGGCAATCAACCCTGGCAATGGCAGCCATGAGCTGTTTATCGGTTACCAGCACGACATAAACCTCGTGAAGAAGGGCAGGAATAAGCATAAAAGCGTGAGAATCTTATAGAGTTAGGAGTTATAAGTTAGGAGTTAGGAATAATAAGACTATATGAGTAAGACAATATCAGCAGTGGGCGCAGTATTATTCGCACTGGCTATGACGGGATGCTTCAGCGCACGCTCCGCCTCCACGTCGGGACGGGGCGGTGAGGTCGTGGGTGTCGGAGGCAAGGCCTTTACCGAGCCCACTCCATACGGCATGGTGCGTGTAAACCGTGGCTACTTGAAGATGGGAATTGAGAAGCAGGACAGCCTGTGGGGCAAGCAGACACCTGTCAGGGACATATCCGTGGATGGGTTTTGGATGGATCAGACAGAGATTACCAATTCACAGTACAAGCAGTTTGTCATGTGGGTGCGCGACTCCATCCTGCGTACGCGTCTTGCCGACCCGTCGTATGGCGGCGACGAGACGTACATGATAACGGAAGACAAGAATGGCGACCCCGTAACGCCGCACGTCAACTGGAAGAAGCGGTTGCCGCGAAAACCCAACGAAGATGAGCAGCGGGCTATAGAAAGCCTCTATGTCACCAATCCCGTAACCGGCGAGAAGCTTCTTGACTACAGCCAGATGAACTACCGCTACGAGATTTACGACTATACGGCGGCGGCCCTGCGCCGTAACCGCCTGAACCCGGAGGAGCGCGACTTGAACACCGACAATGTGGTTGACTACGACGAGGAGGTGATGATAAGCAAGGACACAGCCTACGTTGACGATGAGGGGCGCATAGTGCGTGAGACCATCAACAGGCCGTTGTCAGGCCCGTGGGACTTCCTCAACACCTACATAGTGAATATTTACCCCGACACCACGTGCTGGGTAAACGATTTCCGTAATGCCGACAACGAAACTTACTTGCGCAACTATTTCTCCAATCCGGCTTACAACGACTATCCCGTGGTCGGCGTTACGTGGGAGCAGGCCAACGCATTCTGCGCCTGGCGCACCGACTATCTGCTGAAAGGCCTCGGCCCGGAGGCACGCTATGTGCAGCGTTACCGTCTGCCGACAGAGGCTGAGTGGGAATATGCCGCGCGTGGCAAGGACCAGACAGAGTTTCCGTGGGAGAACGCTGACGTGATGAACGGCAGCGGGTGCTTCTACGCCAACTTCAAGCCCGACCGCGGCAACTACACCAAGGACGGCAACCTGA
>CAZTUD010000277.1:0-3200 GCA_964616945.1 uncultured Prevotella sp.
GGCTCGGGCTGATGTCGATCATCGTGGGCCCGCAGGCAAGCGGCAAGTCGGCGTGCAAGAAGAAGGTTGACCTGTGGATGCGCCAGATGGCCGACGAGGACGCAAGGGCGCGGGAGATTGAGGACAGGTGGAAGGAGGCGAAGAAGAGCCGCAAGGCCAACGAGAAAGCCCCCGACGACCCTGCGGTGCTCATCCGCTCGGTGCCCGCCACGATAAGCTGCTCGACGCTCTTGCGCCGCTTCAAGAACTCGCGCGGCCACTGCCTGTGGACTTTCTGCGAGGAGCTCGACACGCTGCGCAAGACCAACGGCGCGGGCTCGTGGTCGTCGAAATATGACATCTACCGCCTCGGCTTCGACTACGGCGAGTGGGGGCAGGACTACAACTCCGACCAGGCGGTCTCAGGCGTGGTGAACGTGGCCTACAACTTCTCCATCCTCGGCACCTACGGTGCGCTGCGCAAGTGCTTCCGTGGCGACAACGTGGAGAACGGCCTCTCGTCGCGCGTCATCATCGCCGAGATGCCCGACGCGGCTTTCGCCCCGATGCCGGCATACGGGCAGACCACCGCCGACTCTGCCGC
Organism: uncultured Prevotella sp.; assembly: GCA_964616945.1. Taxonomy (GTDB): domain Bacteria; phylum Bacteroidota; class Bacteroidia; order Bacteroidales; family Bacteroidaceae; genus Prevotella. The sequence continues at coordinate 584 of CAZTUD010000277.1, forward strand.
CGCCATCGACCGCGCCGTAAGCCTGCTGCGCTCGCAGACGGGATTTGTCGACACGCCACGCCTGCGCAAGGCCGTGGGCGAGTGGGTGGAGCAGAAACGCCTTGAGGCTATGGCGGACGGCGACCTGGTGAAAGACACCTACCGCAAGCGTGCCGCCGTGATAGGCTTCCGCTGCGGGGTGGTGGCAAGGCTGCTCGAGGGCAGGGAGAGCAAGGCGGTTCTGGACTTCGCCGTGATGATGGCGCAGTATGTGCTCGACGAGCAGCTGAGGGTGTTTGGCGAGAGCCTGCGGCAGGAGTACATGAAGGCAAGCGACGAGCAGCGGCGCGAGAGCTCCAACCACTCGGTGTTCGACCAGCTGCCGCCAGTGTTCGCCCTGCAGGACTTGCGGCAGCTCAAGGGGCCCGGCATGTCGCTGCAGTCGCTCAGGTCGATAGTCTCGCGCTGGAAGTCGGCGGGGTGGATTGCCAAGATAGCGAAGAACCAATGGCGGAAATCGGAAAATGTTGCAACATTGCAATATTGCACATTGCATTAAGGTCGCACACACACTCACAACAACACAAACACAATATTTACCATGGAACTTATACTGAAGCGCAAATACTACAACGCCGACTACACCATAGGCAGGCTCTACCACGGCATGAGCTACCTTTGCGACACGCTGGAGCCCTCGACGCACGGGCTGGCAAACAAGGCGTGGACCGCCCCGAAAATAAAGCTTGCCAAGGAGCGCTACGGCTCGGTGGCGATACCGCCGGGCCGCTATCCGCTGCTCGTCACCAAGAGCCTGCGGCTGGGCAGGTGGCTGCCGCTGCTCATTGGCGTGAAGGGCTTCGAGGGCGTGCGCATACACGCGGGCAACACGCCGCATGACACGCGGGGCTGCATACTGCCGGGCTACAACCGCCGGAAGGGCTGCGTGCTGGAGTCGAACGCCTGCCTGCGGGTAATAATGAAGCTGCTCGCCGACGCCTACGGCAGGGGCGAGGCGGCGTGGCTGACGGTGGAGTGAGGCGCGCCCCCTACATGCTGAACGAGAAGCCGAGGGAGACATATTCCTTGAACATCCAGTAGCCGAGCTTGTCGTCGCGCGTGCGAGCGTCGTCGAAGCGCGGATAGACGAACAGCTTGGTGGCGAGGTAGCGGTTGAACTGGAAGGAGAACGTGTTTTCCCACTCGGCCTCCGTGCGCTCGTAGGTGGTGTACCAGTAGAGGCGTGTCTTCCACGAGATGTTGTCGGAGAATTTCCACGTCAGGTTCACGGTGATTTGCGAGCCGAAGTCGTTGAGCGAGTGGTGGCCCTCGTCGATGCCGTTGCGCGTGGCGAGCCCCACGCGCCCCACGTACTTGAAGTTGTAGGCCAGTGGGGCGAGGTGGGCGCTGCCGGTGAGCTTGTTCTTCAGCCAGCCCACGTTGTAGTCCATACCGACGGAGGCGTTGACGGTGATGGGCGAGAAGAGGTCGGACTGCACGGTGCCGCTGTTGGTGGCGTAGTGGCGGGCGAACTGCGTCTGGGCTATGAGCTGGAAGGTGTAGTACCACTTCTTTGTGGCCTGCAGGCCGAGCTTGCCGGTGTAGCGTATGAGGTCCTCGGTGGGCTTCATCTTGTGCAGGGTGTCGCTTCGCGTGGTCTGCGTGCCGAATTTCAGGTCGAGCGTGTTGTCCCACTTCACCTTCTGCTTGTTGTTGTAGTTTGCCGTGAGGCTCACCGCGCCGAGCATGGAGTAGTTGCTCTCGCCGCCCTGGTACCAGTTGTCGGTGAGGTAGTTTTGTATGAACTGCAGGCTGTAGTCGCCGCCGAACGTCCAGAAGTTGGGCTTGAGCACTATCACGTCCACGGGCAGGGGCTCCTCTTCCCTCGGTCCCGGCTTGCTGACTATGTTGGCGGGCGTCTCGGTCACCGTCTTCGGTGCCAGCGCGGGGCCCGCCGCCTCAAGGCTCTGCTGGGTGTTCCGCACAAGCTCGGGGTGGGCGAGGTAAACCGCCAGCAGCCGTGCCTCTATGGGCTTGATGTCGTTGGAGAGTGAGAATGCGTCGTGGGCGATGCTGCCGTAGAATGTCAGCGGGAGGAAGAAGGGCGCGGTGTCGATGGGCTTTATGCGGGGCACCCGCACGCTGTCGGAGTAGATGGAGTCGTGGGCGAGCGCGAGCGAGTCCATGTACTTTTGCTGTAGTTTTCCCGCCCCCGCTTTCCACGTGTTGTTGTGGCGCGGGCGCGGCTGCGCGGGTGAGCTTGCCGCCGTGAGCAGCAGCAACAGGCATGAGATGATGGTGCTTGGACGCATGGACTTTTTCTTTCTTTATGGTTAAACCAATGCAAAGGTAACAATTATGGTGGAAAATACAAAATGATTTGTTGTGCATGTCATAAAAAAGCCGTATCTTTGCATTCAAATTATTTTTTAACATTTTAACCATCACAGATTGTGGCAGAGACAAAGTATATTTTCGTCACGGGCGGTGTAGTCTCCTCTCTTGGCAAGGGCATAATATCATCGTCGATAGGCAAGCTTCTTCAGGCGAGGGGCTACAACATCACCATCCAGAAGTTCGACCCGTACATCAACATCGACCCGGGCACGCTCAACCCCTACGAGCACGGCGAGTGCTA
>CAZTUD010000278.1:0-3188 GCA_964616945.1 uncultured Prevotella sp.
GATGCTGATGTTGTCTATACCGTCTCTACGTAATGTGTCAACGGCGTGGTCAACTTCAAGTGCGGTGTGGCGGCGTCGGAGAAACTTCAGTCTATCGTCGGAAAAGGTTTGTGCTCCCATGCTCACGCGGTTCACTGGCAGGTCGTGCAGGAAGCTGGGGCGCACGTCGTCGGGGTTGCATTCCATCGTGACTTCGGCATCGCTGTCCACATTATACATTTTATATATATGTGCAAACAGCCTTGCCAGCTCGTCATGGGTCAGCTGGCTTGGCGTGCCGCCGCCGAGGTAGATGGTTGAGAGGCGCGGCTTGTAGGGCAGCAAATCCATCTCGCAGCACAGTGTGTCAACATACCGCTCGCGTAGCGGCAGCATGGTGGTGGAGTAGAAACCGCAATAAACGCAGCGCGAGGCGCAAAAAGGTATATGGACGTACAGCCCACAAGGTCCTTCGCTCATGATAAGGAAGATTATTTTACAGCTGTTTTCATGGCGTTGCCCAAAAGAGCAGAGCCATATAAGTCCGATTATCTGTTTCCTTCCCTCTCAAACATTCAAAAGGAATAAAGTTCTTAAATGAACGGATGACACGAGTCATAATTACTTTCCCCTAAACTCAGCCTTTACCAGTGACGTCAATTTCCATTTCCATTGCTTCCAGCTTTTAATTCATCGATGAAACTGTCAAGGCTTTGCAATTCCTGACCATGTTTTTTGGCTTCATTCTCCTCTTTAAGAGCATTGCCCAACGTGACCTTAACGTAAGCTTTTTGCTCTGCTGAGGTACTTGAATTCTGCTTTTTGACTATGGCTGTAGTCATTACGTCCTTAAGCATATTTATTGCTTTTCTGACACTCTGCAAAGGTTGAGAATCATCCAATGTCACTACTAACTGAGTCATATCTGTTTTGTTTTTTGCAAAGTTAAGCGAATTAAGTGAAACGACAAAGTAAAACAGCTGATTTTTGGTACTATTATTCGTGTGAAATTCGTGGCCATATGTGAAGCAAAAGTTCCCCCGCATCTTTCCGTATATAAAGGTTTTACCTGCTTCTGGGGAACAACAGTATTTTGTCGTCTAAAAGTCTGCAAAACCTTATAAGTGTTTATAAATAAAGCGGTTGCTGATAAGCGGAATAGGTGAAAGTAACAAAATAGCAACAAAACTTCAATTATTCCTATTGTTTCCTTTACTTTCCCATTCGGAACGCAAAGTTATGAAAAAGAATTTGGATTAGCAACAAAAATCCAAATTCTTTTCAAAAAATGATAGAAAAATAAGAAAGGGTTAACGAGTTCTGAAAACAAGTAGGTTACTCTTCTTTTCCCAAGCCTTCATATTGCCATGCAAAGTACCGTCATTGCCACGATATACAGGTTCTGTACCGTCTGCTCCAGTGATGTAGACGGCATCAATAAAGCCATAGTCGGCGAGTGCTTCGGCAAAGTCATAGAGAGACTCTTTGTTCATTGTCTCCACATAGTATGCTGTAACAGAGCCAGGCTTGCGGGCAAGGGCACGGCGATGCACTTTCCCTTTCAGTGCGAACTGCTTCAAGCAGATTTGTCCTGCCGAGACGAGGGCGAACTGGCGGAACATGCTGCCGTCATTGCTGATGACATAATCCTTGATAGAGTCTTCCTGACTGATGCCCATCTGCCAGCCGGTCTTCGTAATCGCCACAAAGCCTGCTCGGCCTGTTCCACGGGCCAGCTGCTTGCCATTCTCCACGAAGTCGCCAAGATGGTGGTATCGCTTGTTGTCGTCAAAATAGTAGTCCCAGCCTTGCGTAATCAAGACCACGGTGGTGTCGCTATCGGCCGGCAACGTCCTTGAAAGGGATGCCTGCAAGCCGGCAAGGTCGAGGAGGCGCATGGGCACGCCGTCGATGCTGTCCACCATGAAGGTTTGGGATTTGAAATCTGAGGTTTGAGACTTGTTCAAATCGGCAATGATTGCAACACTTGAGCGCGACAGCGGATACTCGAAACTGACCGACCAATGGGGGATGAAGTAGCACCACGCCACCCACGCGCCACCCACAAGCAACACGGCAACGACACAGGCAAGGACCGCCCGCTGCAAGCGGCGTTTCCTGCGACTGTCATCGTCAGGGATTATGTTTGTTTCCGCGACACTCGCCGAGAAATCCTGGGGAGGAGGATTGCTGCCCAGGAACTCGATGTCGTCGTCAGTGAAGTTTGGGTTCATCTTTTCCATCGTTTAGAAGCCCCTCGGTGAGATCCTGCAGGGCTTTGTGAGAAATACTTTTGAGGATGACAGGCTCGTTCATGCCCCGGCGCCACAAGGTCAGCGCATTCTTCTTCGTGTCAATGCGGTGAATGTAGCTGATGTTCAGAACATGCTGCTTGCCTATCCTGACAAACATGCGTGCCACGCCTTGCATCTGCACCCTGATGGAGTCGGCAATCGCCGCCAGACTCATCCACAGCTGCACAGGTTCGTCGTGTCCGTAGAGCCACAGCTGGCTGTAGTTGCCGTCCGACTTGATGTACATAATCTCGTCGGGCGACAGCCGGAGCAAGTCCTGCGTGGTGTTCTGAATGATAAGTGGTTTTTGCATCTATGTGGCTTTATGCCGACAAAGATAACACAAATCAACGAGAATATGACAGAAACTTGGCTCTTTTTATTTTTTTGAACACGAATGGCCATGAATTATCCATGAATTAATCATTAATTACGGTGTCTCTTCTTGCTTTTTACTTGCTTCACGGATTTGCTGATGGGGCTTAATGTTGCGCAAAGGGTCGAGTTGAATTTTTAAACATCTGTTAGTTTTTAACAGTTTGCGCTATGCAGTTGTTGAACAGGCTCATCACCTTGTTGTTGGCATCCATGACGTTCGTGAGCCTTTCGCGAAACTCATCTTCCGTGATTTTCTCAAAGCCGTCGGAGCCTAACGAAAGTTGGCTGTCGATGTCGTCGGCAGTGGTCTTCAGCAGCTTCTGGTCTTCCTCATTAAGACTTTTCCCGTTCATTGAGGCAATGTCGCCGCACAGCATTTTGAAGAGCAGCACCTGGTTGTTCATCAACTTGAAGCGTACCGATGTGGCGGTTTTGTTCTTCCTCTCAGTCTCGTCTATCAGCTTCATCTTTTCCATATAGGCATCCTCCACTCCCTGGGCATGGCTGAAATACGCCTGTGCCTTCATGGTCTTCAAC
>CAZTUD010000279.1:0-3183 GCA_964616945.1 uncultured Prevotella sp.
TGTCTCCCCCTGCTTGTTCATAAGGTAGAGGGCCGGCACACCAGCGTCGTTGCACACCTTGGCGTCGGCGGCACCAAATGTGGAAGCCGTATGCACGATGCCCGTACCGTCGTCAGTCGTCACATAGTCGCCGGGAATGACACGGAAAGCCGCATCCTCCATCTCGACGAATGTGTCCCTGCCGTCTTCGCTCTTGAAAACCTTTTCAGGATGAGCCTCGGCATAATCGTTTACGAACTTGTGGCTGTATTGGCTCACCTTCTCGCAAGGTTTCACCCACGGCATGAGCTGCTTGTAGTGGATGCCCAAAAGGTCGGCACCCTTCATTCTGTCAACTATTTTCCAGGGGCAAACTTTCTTTTCCTTGTCAAAAGGCGGAAGTTCTTCGTCCTTAATCTCTTGCTCCGGATTAAGATAAGATGACAGCAGGTTTTCTGCCAATATTGCCGTCATTGGCTCGCCGCTATATGGATTGTAGGTCTCCACTGCCACGTAGTCAATCTTCGGATTCACACACAAGGCGACATTTGAGGGCAACGTCCACGGCGTTGTAGTCCATGCGAGAAAATAGGGCTTGCCCCACCTTGTCCACTCCGCTTTTGGCTCAGTGATGAAGAACTGTGCGGTTACGGTAGTATCTTTCACGTCCTTGTAGCAGCCTGGCTGATTCAGCTCGTGAGAACTGAGCCCAGTGCCGTCTGCAGGGGAATACGGCTGTATGGTGTAGCCCTTGTAGAGCAAGCCCTTGTTGTAGAGCTGCTTCAGGAGCCACCACAACGACTCGATGTATTTGTTGTGATAAGTAACGTAAGGATGCTCAAGGTCAACGAAGTAGCCCATCTTCTTGGTCAACTCGTCCCACTCCTTTGTGAACTTCATCACGTCCTCATGGCAGCGGCGGTTGTATTCCTCGACCGAAATCTTGGTGCCGATGTCTTTCTTCGTGATGTGCAGCTCCTTTTCCACGTTTATCTCAACGGGCAGTCCGTGGGTGTCCCATCCTGCTTTGCGCTTCACCTGGAAGCCTTGCATGGTCTTGTAACGGTTGAACGTGTCCTTGATTGAGCGTGCCAGCACGTGGTGAATGCCAGGATGGCCGTTGGCCGAGGGAGGACCCTCAAAGAATATGAATTTCGGGCAGCCCTCACGCTCGTCTATGCTTTTGTGGAAGATGTCGTTCCTCTCCCACTCTTTCAGTACCTCCTCATTGGTCTTCGTAAGATTAAGACCGTTGTGTTCGGCAAATCGCTTAGCCATAGTCTTTATTATTGTCTTTTACCTTATTATGTATTTTGGCCACAAAGTTACCAAAAAAATATGTCAATCCATTAAGAATAACGAAAAAAGAACTTATTACCCACAAACGGCGTGATACGATGGGAAAAATATTTACCTTTGCACTCCATAAACACTTTAACCACACAAATGATGAAAAACACATTGATTTTGGCAGCCGCAGCGATGATGATGCTTGGCAGTTGCTCCTCACAAAAAAGCGTCGGCGAAAGCGGTGCGGCACTCTTGGGAAAATGGATGATAACGAAAGCAATGGGGCACGGCGTGGAAAACGCCGAGACCAAGCCCTACATTGAATTTGCGAAAGACGGCAGGTTCAACGGCAACGCAAGCGTCAACTCGTTCTTCGGCGATTACACCGTAAACGGTAAAGACATCAAGATGAAGCATGTGGGCATGACACGCATGATGGGCGCAAGCATGGACGTGGAAGATGCCGTGACCAAAGCCCTGAACAGCACCACCACCGTAGAGGTAAGAAAAAACAATGCCGCCCTGAAAGACAAGGGCGGCACCGTAGTGATGGTGCTCAAAAAGAGGTAGTTTATTCGTCGAGGCTCTTGAGTTGCTCCTTCACCTCATCGTTGACGCGCTGGGCGAAGTCCTCCATCTTCATGGAGGCTTGCTCGCCACCGCCCTGCTTGCGCATTGACACAAGGCCGTCGGAAGCCTCCTTCTCGCCCACGATGAGCATGTAGGGCACGCGCTTCAGTTCGTTGTCGCGAATCTTGCGGCCAATCTTCTCGTTGCGGTCATCAATGTATGCGCGAACGCCCTTTGAGTCAAGATACTGGCGCACTTTCTCAGCATAGTCGTTGTACTTCTCCGAAATTGGCAGAATTGCCACCTGATCGGGCGCAAGCCACAATGGGAAATGGCCGGCGGTATGCTCTATGAGAACTGCGGTGAAACGCTCAAGCGAGCCGAACGGCGCACGGTGAACCATCACCGGAGTCTTCTTCGAGTTGTCCTCGGCGGTGTACTCAAGCTTAAAACGCTCGGGCAAGTTATAGTCAACCTGTATGGTGCCAAGCTGCCACTTGCGGCCAATGGCGTCTTTCACCATGAAATCGAGCTTCGGACCGTAGAAAGCGGCTTCACCAATCTCCTCATGGGTGTGCAAGCCTTTCTCCTTGCAAGCCTCGCGGATAGCGTTCTCGCTCTCCTCCCAAATCTCGTCAGAGCCGATGTACTTGTCGGTGTCCTTGGGGTCGCGGAGCGAAATCTGCGCGTCGTAGTTATCGAAGCCGAAGATGCGGAACACCTTTAATATAATGTCGATGATAGACTCAAACTCAGCTTTCACCTGGTCGGGGCGCACGAATATGTGGGCATCGTCCTGCGTGAAAGTGCGCACGCGCGTCAGTCCGTGCAGCTCGCCGCTCTTCTCATAGCGGAACACAGTGCCAAACTCAGCGATACGCAGCGGCAAATCCTTGTATGAACGTGGCTTGCGGGCATAAATTTCGCAGTGGTGGGGGCAGTTCATCGGCTTGAGCATGTACTCCTCGTCAGGCTCTGGCGTGTGGATGGGCTGGAACGAGTCCTTGCCGTAGTGGGCATAGTGGCCGCTGGTAACATAGAGGTTCTTCGAGCCAATGCCTGGTGTGATAACTTCCTGATAGTTGTATGGCTTCAGCACGTGGCGCAACACCTCTTGCAAGCGAAGACGCAGCTGTGTGCCCTTCGGCAACCATATTGGCAGACCCTTGCCCACGCGCTCAGAGAACATGAACAGCTCCATCTCCTTGCCAATCTTGCGGTGGTCGCGCTTCTTTGCCTCCTCAAGCATCACGAGATACTCGTCGAGCATCTTCTTCTTGGGGAAGGTTATGCCGTAGATGCGCGTCATCTGCTCGCGCTTTGCGTCGCCGCGCCAGAAGGCAC
>CAZTUD010000280.1:0-3181 GCA_964616945.1 uncultured Prevotella sp.
GCACGGTTGCTGTCGTGAAGACCAGCGACAAGGGCGGCTACTACATTGACGTGTTCCGCAGCCGAAAGCAGGACGGAACCGACAAGTTCCACGACTATTTCTATCACAACCTTGGACAGACAATGACACTCACAGGCTTCGACGACAAGCCGCTTCAGCTGCATCCCACGGAGGAGCTTGCGTTCGCCGGAGGCCATCTCTCCGCCTACTCATACCTTTACGACAAGGAAAGCATCCAGACGAAGAATGGAGTGAAAGCTACGTTTGTTGTAAAGAGTAAAGAGGATAGAGTAAAGAGTAAAGAGAATACTGTGGTAAACAGTAATGAGGGTTTATCAAACAATTCTCTTTCCTCTTCACTCTCTACTCTCTCCTCTAAAATCAAGATGACCATGTGGATGGCACCGTCGGAGAACCGTACTATATTCAAGGCACTGTCGCCAGTCAACCTGCAGTATGAGCGTATGCCGAACCAGCCCTACGACATCAAGAGCCAGCCCGTGCTGACTTTCGTGGCACGGCAGCACGGCGAGGCGTGGACGCATCCGTTCGTGGCCATATATGAGCCATCGTCGGACACCGAGCCGGGCGACATAGCCGCTGTGAGTTTCTTCAATCCTGATGAAAAAAATGCCGTGGGCATCAACGTTACGCTGAAAGACGGCAGAACGCAACGCTTTGTTTGCAAGGAAAACGGACAAGTAACAAAACAATAAGATGAAAAAACTAATTTCTCTTTTATTGACTACGCTTTTCCCGTTGCTTATGGGCGCGGAGGAAACCCTGACATCGCCCAACGGCAAATGCGTCTTTACGTTCGGACAGACAAATGGCAAGATGACTTACAGCTTCCAGTATGACGGCAAGGCTGTAGCCTATGGCTCCCTGGGAGTTAATGTCGACAACTCGCTGGTGGAGAGTGCAATGGGCATTCCCAATGACACCAGCTGCGTATGGACAGATGGCATGACGCTGACGGGTGTGGAACGTAAGGATTCTGACGCTACGTGGAAGCCATTATATGGGGAATATGCGGCCATACGCGACCATTACAACGAGATGACGCTGCACTTCATAAAGGGCAAAGTTTCTCCTGCCTTGCAAGGCGGGACTTCCTACGACAAGCGCAAGCAGTACTTGTTTGACATCATTGTCCGCGCCTACGACGAAGGCGTCGCCATACGCTACCATTTCCCCGAGGCTACCAACGGACTCTTCATGCACATCACCGACGACCTCACGACATTCGGCTTCGCCCCTGGAGCCGAGGCTTATCATGCGGCATGGGCACAGGCGCAATATAATAAGGTGAAACTGATTAAGAGTAAAGAGAAAAGAGCAGGGAGTAAAGAGAATAGTTTAAAGGATGAAGAAGTTTGGAAGAAAGAAGCAGAAAGACCTCTTACTTTGCATCTTGCCAATGGCCTTTGGGCAGCCATAGGCGAAGCCGCGCTCTATGACTTCGTGCGTGGGAAACTGAAACTCGTCGCCGACAATAAGCTACAGATGTCGATGTTTGACACAGCCGATGTCATCACACCCTACGACATGCCCTGGCGTTACATCATGGTCGGGGAACGGGCCGTTGACCTCATCAACAACAAGCAAATTGTGCTCAACCTCAATGCGCCCTGTGAGAGTAGAGAGGAAAGAGTAGAGAGGAAAGAGAATACAGTGGCAAACAAGGGCAAAGGTTTATCTGACAAATCTCTTTACTCTTTACCCTCTACTCTTTCCTCTAATAAAGATTGGATTCGTCCCGGCAAGGCTATCCGTGTGACAAAGCTCGACATGAAATCGGCACTGCAATGTGTTGATTTCGCCGCCGACCGTGGCTTGCAGTACATAGAGCTTGACGCAGGGTGGTATGGGCCAGAGATGAAAATGTCGTCATCGGCATTGAAAGTCGCCGACAACCGGGACATCAACATGCCCAAGCTCTGCCAGTATGCCAAAGGCAAGGACATAGGCGTGTGGCTCTATGTCAACCAGCGAGCCCTCTACCAACAGCTTGACAGCATACTGCCTTTGTATCAGCAGTGGGGCGTTAGCGGCATCAAGTTCGGCTTCGTGCAGGTAGGCTCTCAGGAGTGGACCACATGGCTGCACAAGGCGGTGGAAAAATGCGCACGGCATCATCTCATGGTTGACATACACGACGAATATCGCCCCACAGGCTGGAGCCGCACATTCCCCAACCTGATGACCCAGGAGGGTGTGGGCGGAAACGAGGAGATGCCCGACGCGAGGCACAACACAATTCTGCCTTTCACGCGCTTCCTGTGCGGACCTGCCGACTATACGCCATGCTATTTCAACGGGAGGGTGAAGAACACGCACGCACATCAGCTCGCCATGCCTGTAGTATATTACAGCCCGATAACGTTCCTTTACTGGTACGACAATCCCAGTTTGTATCGTGGGGAGCAGGAATTGGAATTCTGGAAAGAATGCCCCACGGTGTGGGACGAGAGCATAGCCCTTGACGGCGAGCCGGGAGAATACATCGTGCAGGCAAGGCGAAGTGGAGACTCTTGGTTCGTGGGCGTGATGAACGGCATGGACGCACGCACTGTTACGGTCAACACTGAGTCATTCCTGAAGAAAGGGAAAAAATATGTTGCCGACATCTACACCGACGACCCGTCGCTCAAGACGCGGACCAATGTAGCGACACGGCATATCAATATCCGGGGCGGCGAGAAACTGCCATTGAAGCTGTTGCCTTCGGGTGGCGCGGCACTTAAAATATCCGAAAAATGAGACATTTACTATTGACAATACTGTCGGCCTTGTTTGCCATCCCATTGTTGGCGCAAGCCAATGACAGCCGTTTGGCCATCACCATCAGCAACCCGTCAACGCTGCAACAACAACGGGTTGTAGAAATCGACGCAAGGAAAATAACAGAAAGGCTCGGCATTGACAGCAACGCCCCTTTCACACTGAGGAACAAGGCGGGGCAGCAAGTGGACTATCAGATAACATACGACGGCAAGTTGCTCGTCTTCGCAAGCGTGCAACCAGGGGCATCGTGGACGGTATATGCCGAGCCCGGCAAGCCGCAGCCAATGAAGACGTGGGTATGCGGCAAACTGTACAAGATGCGCAAGGATGACATAGCGTGGGAGAACGACCGATGCGCCTACCGTGTCTATGGTCCGGCGTTGCAGGCAACGGG
>CAZTUD010000281.1:0-3179 GCA_964616945.1 uncultured Prevotella sp.
ATTGAGCCGTAGTCGTGCCCGCTCACGTTCACGCCCACCAGCAGGTCGTCTTTGTTTCGGCGCACGCGGTCGAGTGGGAGGGGGTTGGTGATGCCGCCGTCTATGAGAATCTTCCCGTCCATCTCCATTGGCTCGAATGTGCCAGGTATGGAGATTGAAGCCCTTACGGCACGCCACAAGCTACCCCTGCGGAACACCACCTCGCGCCCTGTCTTCCAGTCGGTTGCCACGCAGGCGAATGGTATGGGCAGGGTTTCGATGTCTTGGTCGGGGGCTATCTTCGCCAGCTCTCCTATTATGCGTTGTCCCTTGACGAAGTAGGCGAGGCCGGGCTTGAAGTCGGTGAGGGCGGAAATCTTCTTGCGGTCGATGGTCTGCATCCATCTCTTGAAATCCTCAAGGTGACCAGTGGCGTACATCGCCGCCACGACGGCCCCGAACGACGTGCCGCAGATGGAGGTGATGTGGTAGCCATTGGCAAGGAGCGCGTCGATGACCCCGATGTGGGCCAGTCCCCTTGCGCCGCCCGACGACAGCACCAAAGCCACGTCTTGGCGTGGCTTGGCGTGTCGGTTGAGCAGCCGTTCAAGGCTCTCTTTCGCTTTCTCTGTTATGGTTTTCCTTGTTGGCATTTCTTTTTTGTCGCCGCAAGCGGCGACCTGCTTGGCGCCTGCTACACCTTGAGGCGGCTCGTTGGGACAGCCTACAGCTGTAGTGGCTCGTAGGGGAGGCCCCATACGTCGGCTACTGCCTTGTAGCACACCTTGCCCTCCACGACGTTGAGGCCGAGGAAGAGGGCGTGGTCGTCTTTGCATGCCTGTTGCCATCCTTTGTCGGCAAGTGCCACGGCATAGCGCAGGGTTGCGTTGGTGAGGGCTATGGTCGATGTGTTGGGTACAGCCCCTGGTATGTTGGCCACGCAATAGTGCAGTATGCCGTCAACTGTATAGACGGGTTCGGCGTGGGTTGTCGGGTGCGATGTCTCGAAGCATCCTCCCTGGTCTATCGCCACGTCCACGAGCACCGAGCCGGGTTGCATGAGCTTGAGCATGTCGCGCGTGATGAGGTGCGGAGTCTTGTCGCCCGGGACGAGCACCGAGCCGATGACGACATCCGTCGTGGGCAGTTCTTGTTTTATATTGTGTGCTGATGAATACAGCGTATGTATGTTTGCTGGTGTCTCTATGTCGAGTTGGCGGAGGCGCGGCAGCGATATGTCGGCTATGGTTACTTCCGCGCCCATTCCAGCGGCCATTCGTGCGGCAGCCTCGCCGACGGTGCCGCCGCCCAGCACCAGCACCTTGGCAGGCTTCACTCCCGGCACGCCGCCTATGAGTTTGCCGTTGCCGCCGTGGGCTTTCTGCAGGTAGAACGCGCCGTTTAGGGCAGCCATGCGACCTGCCACCTCGCTCATTGGCACGAGCAACGGCAGCGAGCGGTCGGCTTTTTGCACTGTCTCGTAGGCCAGGCACACGGCTCCGCTCTTGATCATGGCATCGGTGAGCTCGCGGTCGGAGGCGAAATGGAAATATGTAAAGAGCAGCTGGCTCTTGCGTATGAGCGGATATTCTGGCGCGATGGGCTCCTTGACTTTGACAATCATCTCTGCCCATTCGTACACATCTTTTATAGTAGGCAGTATTTTGGCGCCAACCTCTTGGTAGTCGTCGTCGGAGAAGCCGCTTCCCTCTCCTGCCGTGTGCTGTACGCTTACTTCATGTCCGTGGCGAATGAGTTCTGCCACGCCTGCGGGTGTCATTCCTACGCGGTTCTCGCCCTGCTTGATTTCCTTTGGAATACCAATTTTCATAGATTGTCTGTTTTAAATAGTAGGTTTGTCGATTTTTGCGGTAAAGATACAAAATGTTTTGTAAACCGTGGCAAGGTTTTTGCGATTTTTAACGCAGCTTTATTGCCCGTTTTGCCTAACGGTCAGTCTTTCAGCGAGTAAGTGACAGTTGTTACCACGCGCACGCGTTTTATCCACGGCGTGTTGTCGTCGCGGTTGTCGATGGAGAACTGCCCCTGGTCGGCGGAGACAATCTTGTTGAGGCGCGATTTGCTGTTCTTTGCGAACTGCTCGGCAGTCTGCTGTGCGTTCTCTATTGCCTCGGTCATCATCTTGGGCTTCATCTTCTTGAACGAGACATATTCGTAGTCGATAGGGTTTGAGTATTCGCCCGACACTATCGCTACGCCCTGCTTCAGCAGTTCCCCCTGCCGCGCTATGATGCCGCGTATAAGGTCGACGTTGCTTGACGTTACTGTCATGACGAGCGTGATGTTGTAGCGGTATGGGTTTTGGTTGGAGCTGTACTGGTCGGCCGACATGTCGATGACTTTCGGCGCGTTGACGCTAATCTCCTTTTCGCTGACACCGTTTTGCAGCAGGAACGCCTTTATGACGCGCTGCTTCTGCGCTATGCGGTCGTAGAGATCGGGCAGGTCGTTGCCTATCTCCTTATAAACTATCGGCCACGTAACCTTGTCGGCCTTGACTTCTTTTTCTGACAGCCCCTTGACGGTAACCTTGCGGTCTTTCTCGGTGAAGTTGTCCATGCCGCTCTTCATGCACAGTCCGAGGATGACTATGCCGAGGGCGATGATTGCAGCGGGGAAAATCTTTTCTTTCATCTTCGATGTTGTTTTGGTTGAGGCTGGACTTTGTCGTTGTGCGTAGCCCATGTTTGCAGATGTTGCAAAGTTAGGTAATATAGTTGATGGTTTGGCTGTCAGTGGTGTTAAATATAAAGGGCGATAGTTTAAAAGTCATTAAAATATTGGATAAGTAAGAAAGATTTTGCAAATTTATTTCTTAATCTCGAACTAATTTTGTAATTTTGAGACGAAATACATGCTTTTAGATAAAATTGTAACAGAAGCCCAAGGATGCAGGTGCATGGTTTTAAGGTATAAGGTGCGATTCAGGCATGACAATGGCCTGTGGGGTATTAGTTCGTTCTTGCATTCCTTGGCTTCTTTTTGGAACAAAGTTTAAAGTTTTGGCTGTGTGCGTACACAAAGTGTTGATTTAAATCAAAATTAGTAATGGTTTTGAAGATTTATGGGTAAAAATGTTGCGGGATTGCAGAATATGCGCTAACTTTGCACTCGTAAACAAGAAGTTAGTAGATTTTTCATATAGGTTTTTAGTTTTTAGGTTTTGATAGATTGTTTTT
>CAZTUD010000282.1:0-3129 GCA_964616945.1 uncultured Prevotella sp.
TGACACAAGAGTCAATGGAAGCCCGTGGTTGCTGCATATCGCTGATGCCAGCGTCTGCGTCAATGTTTTTAGGAACAAGTATGAACGGTCCATAACGTCGCAAAAGCTCAAAATAGATATGTGCCTTCAAGGCTTGGATATACCCTTTCCATTGCGACCTTTCCACTTCTTCCATATTATACACTCTGTCAATATGGTCAAGAAAGATGTTGCAATAGCGTATGGCACCGTATGCGGATCCTTGTGACCATATATTTCCAAACGGACTGCTTGTACGCTGATTGCCCTCTGCTATATTGATGCCAGCATAAGCATATCCTTGTTTAGTATTGTCATCGGCAATGACTTCGTCTGTCCCCCAATGAGCAGGATTTGTCGAACCATCAGGATGAATAATCTCATCCCGCATTGTGATGCAAGTAGTCATCCATTGTTTGGCTTGATCACGTGTCTCAAAAGTTTTTTCAATACTTACTATGTCATTCTTAGGTACCACGTCAAAATAATCGTCACACCCAAGGAACGCAAATGAAACAAACAACACAAACGTAAATTTGCAAGCTATATATATGTTCTTCATCGTTGTATTATTCTAAAAATTAACGTAGATGCCTGCAGAATAAGTGCGTTGTATAGGATAATTAAAGCCATTGCTGCCAAGCTCCACATCCCAAAGCTTAAAGTCGGTGATGTTAAACAAATTGTAGGCTGCAATTTGGAACTTTACATTTCTTAACCCCAATTTATGCACAATATTTATCGGCAAGTTGTAGGCAAGCGACATCGACGTACAACGCAGGAAACGACAAGTACGCATAAAATAGGTACTCTTGCGAGTTTCTGCTCCGCTCCACGCCTCCTCCGGGTTATGCTGCGTTATGTTATATGTCGAAAGCCGAGGCCAAAACGGACGTTCCGCCTGGTTGTCCTCGCTCCAGTGGTCGTCGGCAATGGCTTTCAGCAAAGCTCGGGAACCAGGATTACCATTATTCTTATCATTCACAAACGGAGAGATGGCCGAAGCTTCGATAAAGAATGAGCGTTTGCCCGAGCCTTGGAAAGAGGTGTTAAACTCAAACTGCTTGTAGTTTACAAACAGGCTCATGCCATAGATTAGGCGCGGGGTCTCTGGATAGCCAATAAAGGTAGCGTCATTGACATCAATCTTGCCGTCGCCGTTAAGGTCACGGTACTTTATGTCGCCAGGCATGACATCGCCACTTTGGGTTGGAGAGTTGTCAATATCCGCCTGGTCGCGGAACAGGCCTTCGGCAATGTAGCCCAACGCCTGAGAAATCTCATGGCCTTTCTTCATCTGCCAGCTCGGCTTGTCGGTGGCCTCCTCTATATAGCGATACTTCACCTTGTTGTAGGTCAGCGTGCCATTAAGGATAAACCAAAAGTCGTTGGTAAACATGTGCTGTATTTTACCAGAAAAGTCGATGCCACGAGAATCGGTCTCGCCTATGTTGTCAAGTGGAACATATTCTACACCCACATTGGCGGGAATAGTGTAGCGATAGGAAAGGATGTTATGGCGTATGGCACGATAAACATCAACCTGCGTCTCGAAAATGCCGTTAAAGAGCTTCAACTCCAATCCCAAGTTTTGTTGCTCGTTGACTTCCCATTTTATATCAGGGTCACCATAAAACACCACCCCATACCCCTTATCTATACTACTATAAGGATAAGCTATACCACTGTGGATATTGTCACGTATATCCGGCATATAAACGAAACGTGGAGAACTTATAATACCATCGTTTCCCACTTTACCCCAGCTATAGCGCAACTTGAAGTAGGGAACTATCTTACTTAATTTCTTCATCCACGGCTCGGAAGAAACCACCCACGCCGCTCCAAGCGCTGGGAAAAAACCCCAACGATTGTTCTTGGAAAAACGCTCAGAACCGTTATAGCCGAAGCTTCCCTCGGCAAAATAGCGGTCAAGATAACCGTATGAGAAACGACTGGAGAAAGTGACATTGCGTTGGGGCAGGCCATTAAGAATTCCGTTAAAAGGCGTATAAGTTCTTTCATATATTTGGCCTATGGACGTAAACGCTGTTTGGTGACGATTCCTGTCGGGACCGCCCCACGCCGCAGTATGATAAATACGACCCTCAAAAGTCACACGAGTGTCAGTAGAATGGGATGAACCAGAGACACTTAAAGCACTCGTAGCATCATTATTAGCCACATCACCCAAAGTAAAATCCCCAGTCTCAAAGTCATAATTTTCAAGATAATATTTAAACGGCATGGTTCTAAAAGAATTGCTGTAATAGCCTTGCTGCACCACGGAAGCAATAAGTCGGTATTCAAGTCCTGGAATCCAGCGATTAAGTTTGTGCTGCAACTCCACACGATTGGTGGAGCTGTAACGCGTCTGCTCTTGGTAGCCTCGTTGGTTAAGCATATAAGGATTAGTGTAGGCATCCTCCGTAGTACCAAAAAGAATATGTGGCCAACTGTGTTCTTTGTCGGCTGGATATGTGGGCGCAAAATCTACAGGAGAGGCACTAAAAGCATAATAATAGGCTTGGGTCTGGCTTTGCAGCGGCCCGTGGTAACGGTCGATGTTGGTTGCGGAGTTGATTTGCAGCTGCATGCCAACGGCCAATTCAATGGTCATGTTGGTGCGGAAGTTGAACTGGTTGTTGCGGATATTGACATCAAAATCGTTGAGCTTGTCGCTCTTTATCATGCCCACATCGCGATTGAAGTTGAACGAGCCGTAGTATTGCACCTTGCGCCCGCCGCCACGAATGGTGAGCCCCGCACGATGGTTGACTGTGCGGTTCTTGAAAAGGATGTCGTACCAGTCGTTAGCGGGATAAACCCACGACGGGTAGCGCGGGTCGCCAGTGCGCTGTATGCGCTCCTGCGAATATTTGGGCGTGCCTGTGGTGCTGCGACTGACGATTGCCTCGTTGTAATATTTCATGTAGTCCTTTGCGTCAGCAACTTCGATGGTTGACGTAGGCTCGGAGATGACGCACTCGTAGTGGGTGGTGGTATAAACGTTGCCCTCCGCGCCCTTCTTGGTCTGCACCAGTATCACGCCGTTGGCGCCGCGCGCGCCGTACATGGCCGTGGCAGAGGCGTCCTTGAGGACAGAGAAGC
>CAZTUD010000283.1:0-3114 GCA_964616945.1 uncultured Prevotella sp.
ACTTCATCTCGAAGACCAAGTCGGCGCTGTTCTACTACCACGACAACCTCACGGGCTTGCGGCAGGGCGGCAAGGACTTGGGCGAGTCTAAGATAAACGCTTGCTACTATCTTGGCGACGAAGTGCCGTCAAACCCTTATTACAACGACCCTGGCGGCAACGGGCAGCACGACGAGGCGCACGTAGTGGAATATGTGGGTGCGCTGTCGGTGCTCGACTTTCTCGGCACGCCCGACGACCAGCTGACGACCGTAGGCGGCAACGCCACCAACCCGATATACAAGGAATACGGACTTGCCAACGACATGCTCACGCTGACGCTCAAGGACTTCGGCATCACCACACGCCAGTTGGTAAACAAGCAGCTTATAAAGTTCCATCTCGCTTACCAGTACCTCACCCACCAGTTCCGCCACGACGTGGGACGCGGCTACACTGAGGACAAGCCCGAGATAACCCAAGCGTTCCTCTCCACAAGCTTCTACAACACCCTCATGTCCAGCTTCTTCGTCGCCTATCGCACGTGGCTCGTGGAGCTTGGCCACAACCAGCGGTCGTTCCAGCCTTTCAACTTGCAATCGGAAAAACTTGCCGACTGCGTGAACGGTGTGGCTCCGAAGAAGACTTTCTTCAGTGGCGAAATAACCTACAAGACACTGCTCGCCGCCCTCAACAAGGCATCGCAGCAAGCCGTGAAAGACAGCCGCTTCGCCGCCAACAAGACTGCCCTCCGCCTCATGTCGCTCCTCGACGAAACCCTCGACAAACTCGTGGGCGAAAAGTTCGTGGGGGTGGTGTAAACATTTGGCTTACATGCGTCTGCCGTCAAAATCGTCAGGAGCGTCGTCAAAGTCGTCATCCATTATGATGTCTTGCCCATTATATCTTTGACTTCTGCCACGCCGCCTGTTATCATAAAACTCATGGTCGTCAAACTCTCTCGGTTCATTGTAAAGGGTGCCTGCCAAAAGAAGCAGGAGGATGGCAATGACAGGAGTGAAAAACAAGCTGAACACTATCCAAGCAGCGGCACTCCTGCCACGGCTCGCCGCCATAACTGCCACAAGGACGTAAAGACCTAAGCAGAAACCGATGACGAACAGCAAGATGGCAATGCCAATGAGCTGACTGTTGCCACCATGATTGAGGATTTTGGCAATGACGCCAGATTTGCCAATAGCAGTGGATTTGCTAATAGCGGTGGATTTGCTTGCAGCTGGCTTCTGCATCTGGGCGGAAGCCTGATGGTTGTAACCTTTCAGCTCAAACTTTATCTTGAACCTGTGAGGCTGTATAGGGCAGCGTTCTGATTTGTAATAAGAAAACATCCTGTCGTGCTCGTATGCCGGAATGTCCACTTGTCGCGTCATGCCTGGGGCAATGCTTACCTCTCTTGTATAAATCTCATAGTTGAGCGGTTTGCCCGCCATGTTGAGGTAGGTTATTTGGAACGTCACGTCATTTATTTCCTCACTCGTGTTGTTTTTAAGGGCAAGCGTACCATGAACATCTGACCATCCTTGCTCATACGAAACCATAGTGACGGCATTGAGGCTGTCCTTGCCTAACGCGAAGCTGGCAGTCGCCAGCAAAAGAGCCGAAAACGCTAAAAGAAATCTCCTATTCACTGCTTTGTGATTAAAAAACTTGGTAGCAGCGACCCTCCACGGGTCGATGTTTGTTCAGTTATTCCTAACCCCCACTCACCCTTTCGCTTCGCTCACGGGATGAGTGGGGGTTAGCCAAGCGGTGAGGCTTCCTGCCTCATTTTGGATAGCCCCCATGCCAATTATTCGCCCAAATTTGTTTAGTATGCGAAAAGCGGGTAAGCCTTCATGGTGTCGTTGACCTTTTCCTTGACGCGCTTTATGACCTGCTCGTTCTCTGGGTCGGCAAGCACTTCGTCGATGAGGTCGGCCACGAGGTGCATCATGTCCTCCTTTGCACCGCGCGTCGTCATGGCGGCTGTGCCGAGGCGTATTCCAGAGGTCTGGAAAGCACTGCGCTCGTCGTAAGGCACCTTGTTCTTGTTCACCGTAATGTCGGCTGCAACGAGAGCGTTCTCCGCCACCTTACCAGTGAGTTCGGGGTACTTCGGGCGCAGGTCGAGCAGCATGGAGTGGTTGTCGGTGCCGCCAGAGACAATGGCAAAGCCCTTGTCGATGAGGTCTTGCGCCAGCACGGCTGCGTTTTTCTTCACCTGCTTGGCGTATTCCACCCACGACGGCTGCAGGTTCTCGTAGAAGCCCACGGCCTTTGCGGCGATGACGTGCTCAAGCGGGCCGCCCTGGTTGCCGGGGAATACGGCTGAATTGATGAGCGACGACATTTTCCTTATCACGCCCTTCTTCGTGGTCTTGCCCCACGGGTTGTCAAAATCCTTGCCAATCAAGATGACACCGCCGCGCGGCCCACGTAGCGTCTTGTGGGTGGTGGTGGTAACTATGTGGGCATACTTCACAGGGTTCTTCAGCAGACCTGCGGCAATGAGTCCTGCGGGGTGAGCCATGTCAATCATGAGCAACGCGCCCACCTCGTCGGCAATCTGGCGCATACGCTCGTAGTCCCACTCGCGGCTGTAGGCCGAGCCGCCGCCTATAATGAGTTTCGGCTTGCACTCCAAGGCAAGCTTCTCCATGTTGTCATAGTCAACGCGCCCCGTCTCACGGTCGAGCGTGTAGCCCACATGGTGGTAGAGGATGCCAGAAGTGTTGACTTCGGAGCCGTGGCTCAGGTGCCCGCCTTGGTCGAGGTCGAGACCCATGAACGTGTCGCCAGGCTTCAGCACGGCGAGCAGCACGGCTTGGTTGGCCTGCGCCCCGCTGTGGGGCTGGACGTTGGCAAACTCGGCATCGAAGAGCTTCTTCACGCGCTCTATGGCAAGGTTCTCCACTTGGTCCACCACTTGGCAGCCACCATAGTAGCGTTTGCCAGGCAGGCCTTCGGCATATTTGTTGGTGAGGTAGCTGCCCATAGCAGCCATCACCTCGTCGGAAACAAAGTTCTCACTGGCGATGAGTTCCATACCACGGAGCTGCCGTTGGTGCTCCTGCTCGATAAGGTCAAAAATTGTTTGGTCGTTTTGCATTTTGCTTTTGTTTTTGTTATTTTATT
>CAZTUD010000284.1:0-3107 GCA_964616945.1 uncultured Prevotella sp.
CTCGTTGCGTGCCGCGTGCCCGCTCTTGCCGTGGGCTATGACATCGAGCACCATCAGCCCTTTCTCGGCAATGGCGGGCTGCATTGCAGTCGGTTCGCCCACTATCGCCACGTCAATGTGCGGCAGCAGTGGCAGGGCACGGCTGAAACCGTCGTTGCCCGAAACCTCTTCCTCGGCCGAGGCAAGGTAAACGAGGTTGTAAGGCTGCGGCCTGAGCGTTAGCCAGCGGAAGGCCTGCAGCAGTGTGGTAAGCCCGCCACCGCAGTCGTTGCTGCCGAGACCGTATAGGCGGTCGCTCTCGATAGTCGGCTCGTAGGGCTGCCGTGTCCACGAAGTCGCTGGCTTCACGGTGTCGATGTGGGCGTTGAGCAGCAGCGTGGGCTTTGCGCCGTCCCATTCGTGTGATGTCACCCACAGGTTGTTGCCCTCGCGCCGTGGCCTCATTCCACAGCTTTCCATATACTGTTGCATCACGTCGGCAGCCTCATTCTCCTGCCGGCTCACCGACGGCGTGGCAATGAGCTTGCGCAACAGCCCCACCGCGTCGTTCACATAGTCTTCCTGTCGCATATAGAAAATAAAGGTGTTATTTGTTCTTCAGTCGTTTAATTTCATCAGCAATTGCGTTGACGACATCCTTGTTGGCTATTTCGCCTTTCAAGCTATAAACAATGAAAACTTTTCCTCCATACTTCTCTGTGAAGTCCTTGAAGCTGTGTTTCATGCGCTCGCTCAGGGAGTAGCCTCCAAAGTTTGCATTGGCTGTAACGGGTTTTATCTGCAATCCAAATTGATAATCGCCAACATGGGCCACATAATCAATGTCCCCCGCGTGGTCAAGCTCTGGGTCGCTTTCCTCAAACTTTAGGTCTTTGAATATCTTTGCCAGCCCGTCGTTGACAACCGATTTCTCACGTAGATAGCCGTCGTAAGTGCGGTTGATAGTCAGGTTGTAAATATAATCGATGCAGTCTTGGCGGGTTAGCTGGCGAAAAGCCTCTTGCCAGTCGGGTATTACAAATGTTTGTATTTTGTCATAAAGCCTTTCTCCAAGTTCTGTAAGGCTGTCAAGAGAAAGCTTTATGGGAGTTTTTGTTGCCGTATAAGCATGTTCAAAGTACCATTGTTTCCACTCTTGATATGAAGACGGCTGGCATTCACGTATCAGTGCCATGACGGCACCTACTTTTGTAGGTCTTGAAAGTTGGTAAAGTTGGCAAGCGTAGTTGAGAACGTGTTCTTTCTTGCCAAATTCCATTGAGTATTTTTCCATATTTCCCTATATTACTTGGCGGAACAAAGTTCCAGGCAGGACGGCCATGTGTCTGAAGTTGGCTCATATTCTACGTGCCAAACATCTTCAGAATCCATTTTGATTGACCGCAGATAGTTAAATGTTATTTCTTTCTCCTGTGTTGTCATTACAGGGGCTTTGAGACTTCTGTTGTAATATTTGAATTCCTTGCCTTGCTCAATTCTTTCTTTAACAAATTGAAGATGATTGTCAAAGCGTTGCTTTATAAGTGCATTGCATTTTTCTATTGTCATGCCCTTGATGCTTTGCAGGATAAGAGGGGCAAAGTTGGAATCCATCTCATATCCGATAGAATTACGCTCGGTGATGATGGAGGCCTTGGTAGTCGTTCCCGTGCCAAGGAAAGGGTCCAAAACCACGTCGCCTTTTTGTGAAAACATATTTATGAGCCTGAACGGAATTTCAAAAGGAAATGCTGCACTACGTTCGCGCGTATTTGATTGAAATATTTTTTGCTTGATGCCTTTTATTTCCCATACGTCAGAAAACCATACATTCCGTTCTTCCCAAAAAAACGAGCTTTTCATTCTGTCCAGTTTTTCTGCTGGCGTTTTATACTTGCGCTTTTCGCCATTCCTGAAAATAAGAATCCATTCATGTTCAAGTGTGACGTAGGCCCCGCACGGCAACATTCCGCTGCCCATGAATTTGTTTGGCGCATTGGTTTGTTTGCGCCAAATGATACTTGGAAGGCTTGTAAATCCGAGCTTGTTGCAAGCGTATGAAATTCTTGAGTGGTTGTCGTAAAGTTTGAAATTGCCGTTGATGGTCCTGGTTGCGTCCCCGATATTTATGCACAGGAAACCGCCAGGCCTCAAAACTCTTTGGCATTCAGCCCATACTTTGTCCAACTCTTGGTGCATCAGTTCGAAGGCATTGTTTGGATTGCTTTCCAAACTTGTAGAAATTTGGCAATTTTGTAACGAAAAGATGGCGTCCCACATTTCAATCATCGGATAAGGCGGGGAGGTCACCACCAAGTCTATAGACTGGTCGTCTATAGTTTTCATGTTTTGCGAATTTCCTATATTAATCAGATGCGTTGTCGACATTCTCTTGGTTATTATATCTTGCTACAAAGATACGCATTTTTTTAAAGCAATAATGACATTTAAGCAAAAAAATAAAAAAACGAGGATAAAGGTCACTTTTTAACCCTATTGTCTTTTTGTTTTTTTGTTTTTTCATTATCTTTGCATAAAATTAAAAACAAGATTATGCAAAACAGGTCTCACCTCTCCGTTCTCATACACAGCCAGGCAAAGAAGTATGGCGAGCGCAATGTCTTGATGTACCAGGAATTTGGCGGTACGGAATGGAAATATTTGTCGTGGACGGCTTTCTCGCACAACGTGAAGCAGGCAAGCAACGCTCTGCTGAAACTCGGGCTGAAACCGCAGGACAAGATTGCCGTGTTCTCGCAAAACTGTGCACAGTATCTCTTCACCAACTTCGGTGCCTACGGCATTCGCGTGGCTACAATCCCGTTCTACGCCACCACCTCCACGCAGCAAGTGCAGTACATGATCAACGACGCGCAGGTGCGGCTTGTGTTTGTCGGCGAGCAGGAGCAGTATGACAAGACCCACCGCGCCCAGCCGCTGTGCCCATCGTTGGAACGCATCATTGTCTATGACCGCCATGTGCGCATAAGCATGCACGACCCCGTGGCACTCTATTTCGACGACTTCATCAAGTTTGGCGCGGGGCTGCCGTATCAGAAGGAGGTGGAGCAGCTGTATAAGCAAGCCAACGATGACGACATCTGTGACATTCTCTACACCAGTGGCAC
>CAZTUD010000285.1:0-3099 GCA_964616945.1 uncultured Prevotella sp.
CTGGAACAAGGCTACGTCTGCATCTTTTCGGCTGGCACGGGTAACCCTTACTTCACCACCGACACAGGCTCTTCGCTGCGCGGCATAGAGATTGAGGCCGATGTGATGCTGAAGGGCACTCGTGTGGATGGCGTTTACACAGCCGACCCAGAGAAGGACCCAACGGCGAAGAAGTTCAAGGAAATAAGTTATCACGAGGTGTTGGAACGTGGGCTGAAAGTGATGGACCTTACGGCCATTTGCATGTGCCAAGACAACCATTTGCCTATCTACGTGTTCAACATGGACAACAAGGGCAACTTGAAAAAGGTCATGGATGGCGAGGATATTGGCACATTGGTACACCCTTAAAAGGTAAAAAGGTAAAAGGGTAAAAGGGTAAAAGATGCTCATTCACGAGCATCTTTTACCCTTTTAGTTTTCCGTGTAATCCACGTATTCTCCTTCGTCCTTTGGGAAAATCTTTTTGTTGGCTTGCTCTTGGCTGCGTGTGTCGATTATTGTGTCGCCATTGGCGGTGGTGGTGGCCCGTTGCTGCCTTTGGCCATAGCAGTTTTTGCCTTGTGTTCCGCTTTTTTGCTGCCGAAACTGTTCTGAAGCATTGTGGACAAGGCGACGGTATATTTTCCAGACGACGCTGAGAGCTGCAATGAAGCCTATGACGAAGACGACGAAAAGAAACTTCACGATAATCATGTGCCTGTTGTTCTTTTGGGGTTGCAGCCTAAGCCTTCTTTGTAAGCATGTCGGCAAGAATTGACAGCAGCACGTACACAAGTATGACAATCCACCATGAGCCGAGGAAACCCATGAGCAAGCCCCTGCCCGTTGCGACGCCAACAACAGAGGATGTGATAACCGTGATTATTGCGATGGCAATGAAGCTGTAGCGCAACTCATTGTCCCTCCATCCCCAATGCTTGAACTTCAGCGCGAACATGGGTATTTCGCTTATCAGCAGCCACGAGCTCACGAGCATCATGACGATGATGAGCAGCGAGCCGAAGTAAAGACTGTTGAGCCAATCCTGCAAGCTTAGGACAAGCGAGCCCCAGAACAGGGCATTGGCAGGAGTCGGCAAGCCGATGAAGCCCATGCGCTGGCGCTCGTCAAGGTTGAACTTTGCAAGCCTCAGTGCTGAGAATGCCGCCATGATGTATGCCACAAATGGAATGTACAGGATGATGGTGTCGCCAAGAGCCTGCGGATAGTCCATCACCAGTAGTTGTGAAAAAATGATGGTTGACGGAGCTACGCCAAAGGTTACGTCGTCGGCAAGCGAGTCAAGCTCCCTGCCTATTGGCGACGAGATGTGCAATGCCCGTGCGCTCATGCCGTCGAAGAAGTCGAACACCGCGCCGACTATAATCCACACCAGCGCGATGTCAGGGCTGTGGAAGAATGCGAAAGCCGTGGCAATGCAGCCCGATATGAGATTGCCGCATGTGAGGGCATTGGGGAAAGTGATGAGCTTTATGGGTTTATGGTTGTCATTCATGGCTGCTGCTTATTCTTCGTTCTTTTTGAGTTTTGCCACAATTGTTAGGTCGCCTGTAGTCTTTTGCCCCATCTTAACGCATATCTCAGTGCCTATTGGCAAGAAAAGGTCAACCCGTGAGCCAAGCTTTATGAAGCCGAGGTGCTCATCTATGAAGCATTCCTCGCCGGCTTTGGCATACGTAACGATGCGGCGTGCCACTGCTCCGGCAATCTGCCGGCAAAGGATGTCGGTGCCGTCGTCAGTGGTAATCATGATGTCAGAGTGTTCGTTTTCCTCGCTTGCCTTGGGCAGCCATGCGCGGTGATAATTGCCATTGAAGTGTTTCACGAACTTCACCTTTCCGTCAACTGGGAACCAGTTGGCATGGACATTGAAGAGGCTCATGAAGATGGAGACCTGTATGCGACGGTCGTGGAAGTATTTGTCTTCGTCCACCTCCTCTATCACCACCACCTTGCCGTCGGCTGGAGCCACGACGAAGCCCTCGGTGTCCTCAACGTTAAGATAACGTATCGGACATTGGTAGAAGTTTACGACGACAGCGTACATGACGCCAAAAACCACAAGGAAAGCCCAAAAGGGCCAGGGTGAAGCCACAAAATGCCATAGCAGCGCGGCTACGACAATGATAAAGAGAATGCCGAAGGTCAGTTGGTCGGTGCCTTCGCGGTGGATGCGTATCTTCTTAAGTTTCTTTAATTTTTTCCCCATGACCCTTCAGTTGCTTGATTTTTTAAACCAATAAAGAGAGTTTTGTCCATTTATGTGCAAAGGTAAAGCTTTTTTATTTAATCCGCAAATTTTTCATGTTCTTCTTTTGGACATCTCGCTTTTTTGCCGTAACTTTACGGCTCGAAACAGCAAAAAGTCATGGAAGATTTCGTTCATCTGCATGTTCACACACACTATTCCATCCTCGATGGACAGTCGAAGGTGCCCCATCTGGTTGACAAGGCAATCAGCGACGGCATGAAAGGAATGGCGATTACCGACCACGGTGTGATGTATGGCATCAAGGAGTTTGCCGACTATTGCGCCGGGGTCAATAAGAAGCGCAAGAAGGAAGGCTTGGAGCCATTCAAGCCCATCTTCGGGTGTGAGATGTATGTGGCCCATCATCATAAGGAAGACAAGAACAAGGATGCCGGCGACAACTCCGGCTACCACCTTATTGTATTGGCAAAAAACTACCGCGGCTACAAGAACTTGATAAAGCTTGTAAGCCGCTCGTGGATTGACGGTTACTACTACAAGCCGCGTACCGACAGGTATGACCTTGAGAAATACCACGATGGCCTCATAGTAAGCTCGGCGTGCCTTGGTGGGGAAATACCGCAGAAAATCTTGAAGGGCGACCTGCCGGGGGCTCGTGAGGCAGTGGAATGGTATCATAAACTTTTTGGTGATGATTTCTACCTTGAGCTCCAACGCCACCAGGTTACCGACCCAAACATTAGGGCAAACCGCGAGACCTACCCCTTGCAGCAAAAGGTGAACAAGGTGTTGATGCAGTTTGCCAAGGAGTATGGCATAAAACTCATCTGCACAAACGACTGTCACTTTGAGGACAAGGACACCGCCGAGGCTCACGACCACCT
>CAZTUD010000286.1:0-3098 GCA_964616945.1 uncultured Prevotella sp.
GGACGCAGATGCGTCCGCAGCCGCTCACGAAAGGCGAGGACGATATGGACTACTTCGTATATCGTCTCACGAAGAGCAAAAACTTCGGTTGGGCAAGCATTGCCGCGAAGATGGTGCTTGAGAACTACATAGAGACGGGCAAGCCAGGCAATCCCGACTATTTCGACTTCGGCCCCGTGAGCACCATCATCTCGCACAACTTCGTCGACAAGTACCGCCTGCGTGTCTCCGGACGCACTATGGCCGACCTCAACCCACACTTCTTTTGGAAAGGCTTTGTGGCATACGGCACCGACAGCCACAAGTGGTACTACGATACCGAGCTGACGTGGAGTCTCAACCGCAAGGAGAAGTCGCCGTTCGAATTCCCCATGCGCAACCTCACGTTTGAGACCACATACGACCTCATGTCGCCCGCCGACAAATATCTTGTCAACAACAAGGATAACATCTTCGAGTCTTTCCGCACGCAGACAGTCAAGCAGATGTACTACTACAACCGGCAAAAGCTCGAGTTCACCTACGAGAATGACTGGGGGCTGAGCTACAAGGCATCGGTGAAGACGGAGAGCAACCGTGTGGCGGGCGACCTCCACTTCATGCCTCTCGACGGCGCGCCGGAGGTGATGCGCATACGCACTACCGAGCTGTCGGGCACGATTCGTCTCAATCCCCACCAGACCTACATCAACACCAAGCAGCGGCGCTGGCCAGTCAACCTCGATTCGCCCGACCTGCAGCTCACCCACTCGATGGCGGTAAAGGGTTTCCTCGGCGGGCAGTACCGCTCAAACATGACCGAGCTTAACCTCTACAAGCGCCAGTGGCTGGGCTCGTGGGGCTACGTCAACATGCACCTCATCGGCCGTGCGCAGTGGAATAAGGTGCCTTTCCCGTTGCTGTGCATGCCGCCCGTCAGCCTCACCTATCTCATGGACGCAAACGACCAGACGTTCAACCTCATGCGCAATATGGAGTTTCTCAACGACCGCTACGTGTTTTGGTCGGCGATGTGGGACCTCAACGGCAAGATATTCAACCGCGTGCCGCTGCTGAAGAAGCTCAAGTGGCGCGAGTTTGTGGGCGTAAAGGGCATGTGGGGGCACCTCACAAGCAAGAACGACCCGTCAAAGCATCCCGGCGACAACCTGCTCTTCGCATTTCCCGAAGAAAGCCACGTCATGAGCGACAAGCCATACTGGGAGGCGATGGTCGGCATACACAACATCTTCAAGTTCTTTGGCGTGGACTACGTGCGCCGCCTCACCTACAAGGACTTGCCCGACGTTGACAAGTGGGGCATAAGGTTCAACTTCATGATGTCATTCTGACTTTTTTCTTTACAAACATCCCTCTGAGAATCGCGTATTTGAAAACGAAAAACTTTTTGCCCGAAATACGCGATTCTCAGCGAAAGTTTGTAAGTTGTTGAAAACAAGGGTGTTATAAAAATGGCTTCGCAAATGCTCCAACAATTCATTGCCGGGAGGTCTTCTTGGCGGCGCAAGGGCGTGTGCTTTACGCCGCCAAGGTGGCTTCTCCGCGCCGCCAAGAAGGCTTCTTCGCGGCGTAAAGCATGCGCCTTCGCGCCGCGAAGGTCACGCGGGGCAGCCGGAGGTGAGTGCCCGCGAGGGTGTTCAGGTGTGTTTTTCCGCCTTTCCGCTCTCTGGAGCGCCGATTTTCCGTGACCAGTTTTTGGTATATAAAATTTTACAATCTGGTGATGCCCTGCAAGATTATCCGTCGAAAAAAATCAATAATTGTTTGGTTATCTGAAAAATATGGTGTAACTTTGCGCCCGCAAAAATAGTGGCACGTTGCCACTCGGCATGTTTAATTTAAAATTTTAAAACCAAAACAAAATGATTATTGTACCCGTAAAGGAAGGCGAGAACATCGAGAGGGCTCTCAAGAAGTTCAAGAGAAAGTTTGAGAAGACAGGTGTCGTAAAGGAGCTGCGCGCGCGCCAGCAATACACGAAGCCGTCTGTCAAGAAGCGCCTCAAGATGGAGCACGCCATCTACGTACAGCATCTTCGCGACGCAGAGGAATTATAAAAAAAGTTCCCCAAAAATTTGGTAGTTTCGATTAATTTCCATAAATTCGCACAATAAAGCCGCTTGCTGGCAATATGTGGGTGGAATGGGCATGATTGAGGAGTTTTTGAAGTACTTTGAGAGCGACAAGTTGCGGTCGCCGGAGACGGCAGAGTCGTATGAGACGTCGCTGCGAAGCTTTGAGAGCTATTTTCACTCACTTGATGGACAACTCACATGGCAGACCGTTGACGAGGACGTAGTCCGCGACTGGATGGAGAACCTCATGGACGGCGGCATGGCGGCGTCGAGCGTCGGCACGCGCCTTGCGGCGCTGAGGTCTTTCTTCCGTTTTGCATTGTCGCGCGGGCTGGTGGACCGCGACCCCGCCTACAACGTGGAGGCTCCGAAAAAAGGCAAACCACTGCCACATTTCCTCAAGGAAGACGAGATGGACAGCTTGCTCGACGATGTGGTTTGGGGCGATACGTACAAGGAAGTGCGCGCCAAGGCCATCATCACGACGTTCTACGAGACGGGCATCCGCGTGTCTGAGCTGACAGGGCTTGACGACAACGATGTGGGGCTTGCCAGCCGGCAGCTCAAGGTTACCGGCAAGGGCGACAAGCAGCGCATAGTCCCGTTCGGCGAAGAGCTTGCCGACACGCTCAGGCAGTATGTCGCAGTGCGCGACGAGAGCCTGGCAAGGCAGAGCGACGCTTTCTTCCTCACCGTCAAGGGCAGGAGGATGAGGCGGCAGCAAGTGGGAAAGGAGGTCGTGGCACACCTGCAGATGGTGAGCACGCAAAAAAAACTGTCGCCCCACGTGTTGCGCCACACTTTCGCCACAGCCATGCTGAACCACGGCGCAAGCATGGAGAGTGTAAGGCGGCTGCTCGGACATTCCAGCGCCTCCACCACGGAGATATACACGCACACGACGTTCGAGCAACTGAAGCGAGTTTATAAAGAAGCCCATCCAAGGGCATGAGTTTAACCTTTAAAAGTGGTAACTATGGAAGTTAACATCAAGTCGATTCACTTCGACGCTACCGAAAAGTT
>CAZTUD010000287.1:0-3095 GCA_964616945.1 uncultured Prevotella sp.
ACCCGGAACCTTCTGATCCGTAGTCAGATGCTCTATTCAGTTGAGCTACGGAGCCATGCTTTTCGTAAGCGTGTGCAAAGGTACGGCGAAAAAATCAAACCGCCAAACATTTTGGCAACTTTTTTTTTCCGCCGTCGTTTTTTATTTCTTCTCAGCTTTCTTTGGCTTATAAGCTTTGTTCAGGCCAGCCACCACCTCATTGGTGATGTCGTATGCTTTGTCAGCATACAACAGATTGTCGCCCTGTTTGGCAAAAATCATTCCGTATTTCTTGTCCTTATTGTACACAGCCAAGTAATGCTGCAACGAATCGTGCAGAGCCTTGTTGTATTTGTCCGTCTCGGTCTGAAATTCGGCGCTCAACCTTTGGTTCAGCCCCTGAAGGTCATTGCTCTGCTTTTGCAAACCAGCCTGAATGGCCTCGGCCTGCTCACGTGTATATGCGTTCTGCTGCACTTTCTGCTGGAAGTTTGCGGCGGCATTTTGCAAAGCCTGCTGCTTGCTTGCGAGAGTCTTCTGGATGTTGTTGCCCTTTGTCTCAAGGATTTTTGTGTACTCCTTGCAGAACTTGTATTGGGTCATTATAGAGTCCACCTCAACATACGCAATCTTGTTGCCCACTGGAGCCGTTTGCGTAGTTGTTGTCTTCTCGTCCATCTTTGGGCTGCTCTTGTCACAAGAAGCCAAGCCAAGTGTTGTTGCGGCTGCTACAGCCACAGATAGAATGACAGTTTTCTTCATTTTCCTTGTTGTTTATCTTTATCTTTGTTATTCGTTGAATAGTCACTGCGAGAGCGCATCTCCCTGTCTTGGTCAATAACACAACTTATGCCTCTTTCCCTCATTGCCTTGCTGTCATGGATATGATACGATTTAAAACGCCCGTTTCTCAAAAGTATTACCCTCACTGACAACAATGTCACTGCTATAGCAATTATTAACATCGTCAAGAGCAACATTTCCATCATTTTTCCCTAAATTTGCACTGCGTTAATGCCAATACAGCTGCAAAGATAGTGCAAAAACGGCAAAACGCAAAAGAAAAGTAACAACATTTTTAAAAATTACGCATTATGGCCGAATTACAACCCGCTCGAGTGTTCGAGCAGTTCGCGAAAATCAATCAAATACCACGTCCTTCGAAGCATGAGGAGAAGATGATAGACTATCTCAAGAAATTTGGTGAAGAGCACGGACTGGAGACAAAGGTTGACGACACCGGAAACGTCATTATACGCAAGCCTGCCACCAAAGGCTACGAGAACCGTGCCACCACCATCCTGCAAAGCCACATGGACATGGTTTGCGACAAGCTGGTTGACGTGGACTTCGACTTTTCCAAGGATGCCATCCAGACATACGTCGATGGCGACTGGATGCACGCGCGTGGCACCACGCTCGGTGCCGACGACGGCATTGGTGACGCCATAGAGCTTGCCATTCTCGAAAGCGACGACATAGAGCATGGCCCGCTTGAGTGCGTTTTCACACGCGACGAGGAGACGCAGCTCACAGGCGCCCTCGGCATGCAGCCTGGCTTTATGACAGGTGACTACCTCATCAACCTCGATTCAGAAGACGAAGGGCAGATATTCATCTCCTGCGCCGGCGGCAGAAGTACGATTGCTACATTCAAGTTTCAACGTGAGGACGCGCCAAAGAACTTCTTCTTCATGCAGGGCAGCCTAAAAGGCCTCAACGGCGGCCATTCGGGAGACGACATTGAGAAGAAACGCGCCAACGCCATCAAAATTCTTGCCCGCTTCCTCTACAACGAACAGCAGAAGATGCCTGTGCGTCTTGCGCAGTGGAACTCGGGCAAGATGCACAATGCCATTCCCCGCGACGGCAAGATTGTGTTCGCCGTGCCAAAAGACAAAAAAGAAGATGTGAAAGCCGACTGGAACCAATTCAGCGCAGCCGTTGAGGACGAGTTCCATGTCTCCGATACCAACATGGCATGGAGCCTTGAAAGCACGGACGCGCAGACCGTAATGCCCGAAAAGACAAGCCACAACCTCATTGCGGCACTCCAGGCTGTTGACAATGGTGTATTTGCCATGTGCCAAGACAAGGAGCTTGACTGGATGGTGGAGACCTCAAGCAATGTGGCAAGCGTGCAAAGCTCAGAAGACAAGGTTGAGATAGTGAGCAGCCAGCGCAGCAACGTGACCAGCAATCTCGACAATATGTGCAACACCGTGAAAGCGACATACGAGCTTGCAGGAGCCGAAGTGGAGCAAACCGACGGCTACCCCGCTTGGCAGCCCAAGCACAACTCCAAGCTTCAGCAGATAACAATCGCCGCCTACAAGAAGCTGTTCGGCAAGGAGCCTATAGTGCGCGGAATACACGCTGGCCTGGAATGCGGACTGTTCTCCGAAAAGTACCCGAACATCGACATGGTGAGTTTCGGCCCCACCCTACGCAACGTCCACACGCCCGACGAGTGTCTATACATACCCACCGTGCTAATGGTGTGGGACCACTTATTAGAGATATTGAAGAACATACCAAGCCGCACCCAGACGGACTAAAGCCCAACTGACCCTCCCCCCACATGGGGAGGGAAAAATATGTGAGACAAACAACTCTTTGTTTGTTTTTCTTAACGTATAAGATAAAGAATGTTTCAAGGATGAAGAAGATTGTTCCTATATTATTAATAATGTGTGCAGTATTAATAATGTGTGCAGTATTTGCCTATCGTGGCCAGTCGCACGGCATTAAAGTCCATGTGAAAGCATTCATGGAGAAAGACATGGGGCTGAAAGACTATGACGTGATAGCATGGTCGAACGTAGACTCGGCTTTCCATGTATCCGATTCGATGCTTAACGTGATGCACAGCAATGCCGCCAAGGACAAAATCGTGAAAGGCAGCCCACAATATGCCCGGCGCACGGACAAGCTGAACATAATCACCGTGAAGTATGCCGTGGACAAAGACACGCTGATGAACACGTTCTACCTTGACGACAAGCTGCAGGGCATCGTTGGCGTGAAAAAAGACGTATTTTCCTCCAGGTAACGACAAAACAATTGCCCCAATCCACAGTCTCGCGACTCAGATTGGGGCTTCTTTTAACCTTTTA
>CAZTUD010000288.1:0-3095 GCA_964616945.1 uncultured Prevotella sp.
TGAAAGAGGCTGCCAAGATTCTCATCTATCACTTCATGCTGTTCTCCGACGAGAAAATCACGCTCGAAAATCCCGATCAGGACGGCAATCAGGAATTTGATGAGGAAGTGTTGCACATGCGCCAGTTGCTGAAGACCAAGCTCACCGACTTGAACCTTAGTGTTCGTGCGCTCAACTGCTTGAAGGCTGCCGATGTGGAGACACTCGGCGATTTGGTGCAATACAACAAGACCGACCTCTTGAAGTTCCGCAACTTCGGCAAGAAATCGCTTTCAGAGCTTGATGATTTGCTCGAGAGTCTGAATCTGTCGTTTGGAATGGACACAACAAAGTATAAACTTGAAAAAGAGTAAAAACAAAAATGAGACACAATAAAAAGTTCAACCATCTGGGTCGTACTGCATCCCACAGGCACGCCATGCTCGCTAACATGGCCATAAGTCTGATCATGCACAAAAGAATCACTACGACCCTCGCAAAGGCAAAGGCTCTCAAGAAATATGTCGAGCCGCTGATAACCCGCTCCAAGACCGACACTACGGCAAGTCGCCGTGTGGTGTTCCGCTACTTGCAAAACAAGTATGCCTTGAAGGAGCTTTTTGGTGAGATTGCGGCTCGCGTCGCCGATCGCCCTGGCGGCTACACCCGTATTATCAAGCTTGGAAGCCGTGGTGGTGATACTGCTGACATTGCTTTTATCGAGCTTGTTGACTTTGACGAGAACATGGCGAAGACTGCCAAGACCGAGAAGAAGACCCGTCGCAGTCGCCGTGGTGGCAAGAAAGCCACGGAAGAGGCAGTCGTAGAGGCTGAGGCAACAGAATCTCAGGCTACCGAGGCAGCTCCAGCAGAGGCAGCCCCGAAGCCAGAGGAGGAATCCAAGGTAGAAGAAGCTCCGAAAGCTGAGGAGACTGAGGCTGCTAAGGCTGAATGATATTCGACTCACTTGCAACATTATAAATGAAGTCTCTCACCCATAAAGGGGTGGGGGACTTTTTTCGTTATGATTGTTGTGGTTTGTGCAAAAAAAGTGTCATTGTAGTGCGACTTTTATGTGTAACTTTGCAGCAGAAATTTAAACCTGAAAACAAATGTCTAAAAGTAAGCTCTCAGAGAAAATTGGTTATGGTTTCGGCGATATGGCGTCGTCGATGTTCTGGAAAGTCTTTTCCTATTATCTTCCTTTTTTCTACAGCAACATCTTCGGCCTCTCGCTGACCGATGCGGGCATTCTTCTGCTCATTACCCGCGTGTGGGATGCCGTGAGCGACCCCATGATGGGCGTAATCGCTGACCGCACTCACACACACTGGGGCAAGTACCGCCCTTACCTGCTGTTCATGGCACCATTTTTCTCCATCTGTGGCGTACTCGTGTTCACCACGCCCGACTTTGGTTACGCCGCCCGGCTGGTATGGGCTTACGTTACATATATATTGATGATGACTGTCTATACGGGCATCAACGTGCCTTACGGCGCAATGCTCGGCGTGATGACCGACGATAGTCAGGAGAAGACGGTGTTCTCCTCTTTCCGCATGTTTTTTGCCTACGGTGGATCGTTTCTCGCCTTGTTCTTGTAGGAGCCCCTGACCAACCTCTTTGGCGGCTACGACTCCGCTAACGGCTGGTTTTGGGCAATGGTGTTCATTGCCTCGTGCTGCCTTCTGCTTTTCTGGCTTTGCTTCTCGCTGACGCGCGAGCATCTCAGGACAACAAGTACAGTCTCTGTGGGTTCCGACTTCAAGAGTCTCTTGCACAACCGCCCGTGGTGGCTGCTCATTGGTGCGGCTCTCTGCTTCAACCTCTTCTGCACGGTGCGCGGTGCGTCGGTGGCATATTTCTTCAAGGACATAATTGGCTCGGGGGCTGTGTTGGCGTTCTTCGGCATCACGTTCTCTTTCTATGCCGGGCTTTTCCTGAGCATCGGAGAGGTGAGCAACATGGCTGGCGTGGCTACCACAGTCTCCCTTGCCCGACGTTTCGGCAAGAAGACCACATTCATCATGGTCAACGCCACGCTCGTGCTGCTTAGTGTCGCCTTTTTCTTTATTCCTTGCACGCCTGCAGGCTTTTGGCTTATGCTTGTTTTTCAAGTGCTCATTTCGATACTCACGGGCGTGATGTCGCCGCTCATCTGGAGCATGTACGCTGACGTGAGCGACTATGCCGAGGAGCGTTTCCATACTGCTTCAACAGGTTTGATATTTTCCAGCTCATCGATGGCCCAGAAGTTTGGTTCCGCAATCGGTGGCTCGGCTGCGCTGTGGCTTTTAGGCGCCTTCGGCTACATCACTGACCCTTCCTTGCTTGCCAAGGGTGCGACCCAACCCGACGGTGCGTTGCTATGCTTGCGCTGTCTCATGAGCTTCATCCCTGCCTGCGTCTCAATAATTGCCATCGTCGTCGTCCGCTTCTACCCGTTGACGACAAAGCGCATGGCTGAGATAACCGAGAGTCTGAAAGGACAGAGAAAGACGGAGTGACAAGGACACAAACACACAATAACTCTTTAGCGAAAGTGTCATATGTAACAATAGCTTAGTGCTAATTTTGCACTGATAGAAACATAAACCGGATGAAAAAGTCAATATCTTTATTTCTCGCAATGGCTCTCTTTGTTTCCGCTCAGGCAAAGATCGTGCTGCCTGACCTTGTCAGCGACAACATGGTGCTGCAACAGCAGACCTCTGCTACCCTTTGGGGCAAGGCTGCTCCAAAGGCAGCCATTGAGATAAAGCCAAGCTGGAGCGGCGAGACATTCAAGACAATGGCCAAAGATGACAGCACGTGGGTAGCTAACGTGAAAACTCCAAAGGCCTCCTTCAGCCCACAGACCATCACCATTACCGAGAAGGGCGGCGGGCAGACCGGCACCGTGACGCTGGACAATGTGCTCATCGGTGAGGTATGGTATGCCGGAGGCCAAAGTAACATGGAGATGCCCCTCCGTGGCTTTTGGAACTGCCCGGTTGGCGATGCCTCTGAGGAGATAGCCACAGCCGGAGAGTGGGCAGGAAAGATACGTATGGCGACAGTGCCTAAGACCGGGGCCACAACACCGCAGGAATGGGTCAGCGGCTGCCGCTGGCAGG
>CAZTUD010000289.1:0-3086 GCA_964616945.1 uncultured Prevotella sp.
GTCTTTCGCCTCGCCGATGAGCGACATGAGCTTTGCCTCGTCGAAGTCGAAGTAGGTGTTCTCCCAGTTGTTGAGCAGCGTCAGCCGCCTTTCCTGCGCCATGTACACTTGGTGGCGCAACGCCCACCGCTGGAAGTTGCGGCTGCCCTCGCCCGTGCCCCTCTGGCTGAGGGTGAAGATGAACTCCGGCGTGCGAAACACCTCGCCGCGCGGCAGCAGATAGGTGGAGGCGTCGGGGTTGATGCCGCCCAAGACGCGCAGCTCGTTGTTGTTGTCGACCTCAAAGGTGAAGCGGAAATTGCCTGTCCACGCCAGCGTGCCCATAAGCACCTGCCCTTCATCCTCGCTGACGGGCGAGCCTATGCCCACCTCGAAGAACGGCGGGGCGAAGATGTTCTCCCGCGCCCCGAGGCGGGTGTCGATGGTCTTCTTGCCAAACTGCAGCTGCTGGCTGCTCGCCACCATCTCCTTTGCCCAGTTGCTGGAGAACTCGGTGAGATAGTAGGCGGGAGCCTCGAAATAGAGCATGGACGAAGCATAGCGCGAGAGCCAGACTTTGCCCTTCTCCTGATGGGAAATCTCGGCATACTGCTTGATGATGTTCTCCTGCGCATATGCAATGAAATGGAGGCTGACCTGCAAGGGGTACAGCTCGTCGCGCAGACGGACTACAGTCTCCGTGCCGCCCTCCACGGGTCTTGACTCATGGGAGACATATTTCAGCACCGACGTTGGGTTGCCGTCGGCGTGGCGTATCTCAAACGGGGCGGCATAGTAGTCCTCGGTGCCCATGACGGGGTAAACCTCGTTGCCACGAGCCATTGTGGACTGCACGGAGCCACGGGGCATGTCCAGCGCACCGAGGCTGACAACGGGCGCGAGACGCTCGCCGAGGTAGGTCTGGTAGAGGCGGCCGTCGTCTTTCACCTGCATCACGAGCTGAACGTTGTCAGTAGCAATTGAGATGACGGTCTTGGCCGACATGACTGTCGAAAACATTGTCGCAAGGACAAAGGTCAAAATTCTTGGTAGCATAATCTTGGTTGAAATGTTCTGTCCAAGCAAAGATAAACACATTTTACAACACAAGGAGCCACAATCTTCCTAAAGTCTGCTACTTCTGTCCACTGGCAGGAAGTTTGCAACGTACATTGCATTATTTACTACAGATGGATTATTTTTGCCGGCGGGCGCATTCTTGCGTTTTTCATGGAAAATGATTATCTTTGCACCTTGAAAGCCAACAACCATAGAAACAACGTCAATGACCACCAAACACACATGCCACCAAGCCTGCGCCGTGCTGCTCTGCCTCTTTGTCATGGTGGCGGCCCGCGCCCAGCAAGTGTTCCCCAACATGTTCTTCACCCATATAGACAGCCGCGACGGCCTGTCGGAGAACACGGTGAAGTCCATCGCCCAGGACTCGTGGGGCTTCATTTGGCTCGGTACGAAGAACGGCCTCAACCGCTACGACGGCGCGCGCCTGGAGCACTATGTGGTGGCCGACCCCGTGAGGCGGCACTCCAACCAGAACATCTCCGCCCTCTTCGAGGACAAGAGCCGCCGCCTGTGGGCAGGCACCGACAAGGGCGTGTTCGTCTATGACCCATACACCGAGCTGTTTACATATTTCGACACCAAGGCGCAGGACGGCAAGGGCATCACCAACTGGATTTCGCAAATCACCGCCGACCACGACGGCAACATCTGGATTATATCACCCGACGAGGGCGCCTTCCGCTACAACCCCGCCACGAAACGCCTCCATGCCTATCGCAAGGGCGGCAAGGCTGCGTTCCAGGACAAGCCGGAGTGTATATGCGTGAGGCGCAACGGCGAGGTGTGGCTCGGCACGTCGGGCGCGGGGCTGTACCTCTACCACCCCTCCACCGGCCAGCTGTCGCATTTCCTCACCGACGCGTCGGGCTATTCGCTCAAGGGCAAGAACATATACACAATGGCTGACTACGGCGAATGGATTGCCATAGGCGAGCACGAGGGCAAGCTCGTGAAATACAACCCCACGACGGGGCAGCTCGCCGACGTTGACGCGCCAAGCGTGCACTACAAGGTGATACGCGCCTTGCTTTTCGACGGGCATGAGCTGATTGTAGGCACGCAAGACGGCCTGTATTTCATAAACGAGAAGACGGGGCAGACCCGGGCGGCAAAGGAGAACGACATGCAGCCCAACGGGCTGTCGGACAACATGATCTACTCGCTCTGCCGCGACAAGGACAACGGCATCTGGGTGGGAACCATGCATAGCGGCGTGAACTACATGCCACGGCAGGGCCTCACATTCTACCGCTATGTGCCCATGAGGGCGGGCAACGCATTCAGCAACAAGCGCATAAGGGAGATGATAAACGTGGCGGGAGGCGACGTGTGGATTGCCACCGAGGAGGGCTACATCAACATCTACCATCCGCAGACACGCACGTTCGAAACACTCGCCATACCCGCGTACAAGGGTGGCAGCAACAGGCTGGCGTTGATGGAGAAAGGCGGAGAAGTGTGGTCGGGACTGTTCAAGAACGGGCTCGACATCATCGACAAGGAGTCGCACAAGGTCATCCACTATACGCCATCGCAACTTCACCTGCAAAGGGAGGGCAGCGTATATGCGCTGAAGCAAGACCACCGGGGCAATATCTACCTTGGCACGGGCAGCGGCCTCTACCAGAAAAACGCCGACATGACATTCAGCAAGATAACGGCGTTCGGCGACATATTCTGCCAAGACATAGCCGAGGACAGGCATGGCAACATCTGGGTGGGCACCATAGGCAGCGGCGTGTACAGATACAACCCCGCCAACGGAAAGGTAAAGCACTATGACCACTCAGACAGCGACACCACATCCATCAGCTCCGACGACGTGAGCAGCATGACCCTCGACCACGAGGGCAACATCTGGCTTTCCACCGACCGTGGCGGGATATGCCGCTACAACGCAAAGACGGACAACTTCACGTCATGCTCCTACCGGCAAGGGCTGCCCGACAACGTGGCATACAAAATTCTGGAGGACAAGGACCACAACCTGTGGTTTGGCACCAACCACGGCCTGGTGAGGCTCA
>CAZTUD010000290.1:0-3072 GCA_964616945.1 uncultured Prevotella sp.
GGGAGTAGAGAGGAAAGGGTAAAGGGTAAAGGAATTAAGGTTATGAAGATATTGGTAACAGGAGCCGCCGGCTTCATCGGCCACAAGCTTGTGAGGACACTTGCCGCCGAGGGCGCGGAGATAGTGGGCATGGACAACATCAACGACTATTATAGTCCGAGCCTGAAATACGCGCGGCTTGCCGACACGGGCATACATGCTGAGGACATTGCTGTGGGCGGCATGGCAGGCAGCCATACGCTGCCAGGCTACCGCTTCGTGAAAATGGATCTTACCGACCGCGACAGCCTGACGCGCTTGTTCGGGGCGGAACGGTTCACCCACGTCTGCAACCTTGCCGGGCAGGCGGGCGTGCGCTATTCAATAGAAAATCCATATTCCTACGTGCAGTCCAACGTGGTGGGCTTCCTGAACTTGCTGGAGTGCTGCCGCAACCACGGCGTGAGCCACTTGGTGTATGCCAGTTCGAGCAGCGTCTATGGCATGAGCGCCACGGTGCCGTTCAAGGAGACTGACCGCACCGACTCGCCAGTGAGCCTCTACGCCGCCACCAAGAAGAGCGACGAGCTGATGGCTTATGCCTACAGCAAGCTCTATGGCATTCAAACTGTCGGTCTGCGCTTCTTCACCGTCTATGGCCCGTGGGGACGGCCTGACATGGCTCCGATTAAGTTCATGCGGGCCATCGTCAACGGCGACGAGATACAAGTCTATAACCACGGCGACATGCTCCGCGACTTCACATACATTGACGACATCGTGGAGGGCGTCAGGCTGGTGCTTCATTCAGAATGTGATGATGACGTGCCGGCACGCATATACAACATTGGCCATTGTGCCCCGGTGAAGCTGCTCGACTTCATTCATGCCATAGAACAAGCTACTGGCCGCAAGGCGCGGATGAGGATGGTGGACATGCAGCCCGGCGACGTGACGCGCACATATGCCGACTGCTCCCGTTTGGAGCATGACTTTGGCTATTGCCCTTCCACCAATCTACACGAAGGGCTTGCACGCCTCTATGCCTGGTACAAGGACTACGCCCGCCTGTCTTTCTAATGTTTCCCCTGCATCGTAAAGGCAAAACGGGAAAAAGTAGCGGTTGGCATTCATAAAAATTGTAAAAGCAATCTGCCATACAAGAAAAATCTGTAATTTTGTTTACGATAAGCTTAAATAAAACTTGCTGTAAACCCAAATGAGGTGAACCTGTCTATGCGTCTTGTTAAAATATTATTGATAGCTGTCTGCATGCTCTCCTGTGTGCATGCTTTTTCTGCATATAATAAAGAGGTGGAGGTGTGGCTTGACTGCCTCGATTCAAGCCTTGCCCACCGTAGCGACTATGAAAAAGACTACGTGAGGCAAATCAAAGGGCTTAAAACTCTGATGGTCTGGAGCGCATCCTTAGAGGTGCAATATGACATTTGCCGGCAAATATATTTGGCATACCAGAGCTATCAGGCAGACTCGGCTTTGGCATACGCCAAGAGAGAATTGGACTTGGCAAACAGGATGAACTCCGAAAGCCGAATCACTCTCTCTAAGTCAGATATTGCGTATGCTTATTTTTTCACGGGCAAGTTCTTGGATGCCTACAACTATCTTAACGGGCTCTCGGGCAACAATCTGCCCAAAGACATAAAAATAGAATTCTACAAGGCGGCATATAAGCTGTGGTCTGAATTTTGTGATGTCTCCTCAGAAGAAACGCAAAGGCTGTTCCGCTACAGGCGCGACAGAACCTTGGACTCTCTGATGGCTCTGACACCAAGGGAAAAAGGCGAATGGTGGAAGCTGTACGGAGAAAAGGCCCAAAACGGCAGCAAATACGAACAAGCGTTGAATTTTTATTTGAAGGCGGCAAGCGACACTACATTGGACAAGCACCCCTTGGCATCAGTCTATAACAGTATCTCATACTGTTACAGCAATTTGGGCGAAAGCGAGAAATCGCTCATCGCTGTCATTAGAAGCTCCATATACGACAACGAGAGCTGCACCAACGAGATTACATCTCTTTACAACACCGCCATGTGGATAAAAGACTACGACAGCGAGCGTGCCAACCACTATCTTAATGATGCTATAAGTATGCTACTGGCCTACAACGGAAAGTACAGATTCATGAACATGGGTGACCTAATGTCGCAGATATATCAGGAGCGTATCAATGTAATAGAAAGTAGCAGAGAACTGCTTGTTTTGGCTGTCATATTGGCTTTAGCATTGATTGCCGGCATATATGTGGCACTATTCGTAATAAAAAGAAAAAACACAAGCCTGAAAGAGGTGTCATCGCAATTGAAAGAGAAGGTCAGACTTCTTGATAAGGTAAATACTAAACTTGACGAGAGCAATAATATCAAAGACATCTACCTCGGACAGACTTTCTACGATAACGTAGAGTTCATAGACAAGCTTCAGCATATCTTCAACAAGATAGGCAGACTGCTTGTGGTAAAGAAGTATAATGGCATTGCCGACATCGTGAGCCCAAAAGAGCTTGACAAGGAGCGCAACGGCATGTACAGCAACTTTGACAAGACTTTCCTGACACTGTTCCCAAATTTTATTACAAATTACAATGTCCTCTTCGAGGAGAAAGACCGTAAGATTCCTGATAGAGACAACTCCCTTACCAACGAGATGCGCATCTTCGCACTGATACGCTTTGGTGTAAAGGAGAATGAGCGCATAGCGCGCTTCCTCGGATATTCTGTCAATACCATCAATACCTATAAGACTCGTGTCAAGAACAAGTCCATAGTGCCCAATGGCGAGTTTGAAGACCGCATAATGGAGATAAAAGGGTAAAAATGGGCTGGGAATGACAAAATAACATTCACAACAAGTTATATAAAAGTCTATACTGCTAAAAACAAATCTATTGATTACCAATCAATTATAAAAATATAGCCTCACTTTAGGTTATACATTCGGACTTGAAACGGATGCGTGTTCTGTTTTTTACTAACTTTGCATCAGAAATTAAAAACGTAAAGAGTAAAAACCAGAACAATGATTATCAACGTTGGAATAATAGGCTTTGGCCGCATGGGCAGATTCTAC
>CAZTUD010000291.1:0-3063 GCA_964616945.1 uncultured Prevotella sp.
CCGCTGTCTTTCACGCCGATGGTGCGCTTGATGAGGCTCTCC
The DNA here is from genome assembly GCA_964616945.1 of uncultured Prevotella sp. Classification (GTDB taxonomy): domain Bacteria; phylum Bacteroidota; class Bacteroidia; order Bacteroidales; family Bacteroidaceae; genus Prevotella. The sequence continues at coordinate 43 of CAZTUD010000291.1, forward strand.
ACAAGGTCGCCCCACGTGCCGAACACCACAACCACCACGCCAAGGCCGAGCCACTGCCAGAGGTTGAGCATTGAGGGTTGGGGGGTGAGGGCTGGGATTTGCAAGCCACCGTTGGCAATCCATCCGATGACACCGGCGATGACCACAGCGAATATGCCTCCGCCAATGCTGCCCTCCCATGTCTTACCCGGCGAAATGCGTGGGAAGAGCTTGTGCTTGCCAAACATTGAGCCGAAGCAATAGGCTCCCACATCGTTTGCCCAAAGCAGGATGAACAGGGCGAGTGGGCGGAACATGTCGTAGGTTATAAACGTGCCGTCGGCACTGCGCTCGAACGCCACGATGTTGATGAGCGACAGCGGCATGGCTATGTACATCTGTCCGAGCATGGTGTATGCCCAGTCTTGTAGCGCGTCGCGGCTTTTGGTGTAAAGCTCGCTGATGAAGAGGTAGATGATGGTGAGAATGTAGGGCACCATGATGACGAAATTGTCAACATAGCCCACGCGCCACGCCGCCACCGCAATGAACAGGTAGACGCCACCCACGGTGGAAATGAAACGGTTTACCGAGACGTTGGCAACACGGTCGTTTACCAGCCCTGTGTATTCCCACAGCATCAGGGCCGTGATGATGGCGAACAGCAGCACCATAGCGCGGGGATTGAGAAATCCAGCCACCATGATTGCCACGAAAAGTACGCCCGTTATGGTTCTGACTATAAGGTTCTTCTGCTTGCTTGTCATTTGTTTTCTTGCTTTTTGTCGTATTCCTGCTGCGCCCGTTTCACCTCGTCGGGCATGTCTTCGAGCTTCGGCTCGCTGGCTTTCTCCTTTGCCTCTTTCTCGGCCTCAAGCTTGTCGTTCTCCTTCATCAGCTCCTCTGAGCGGCTTTCCCACGGACGCTTGCCGAAGATGCGCTCCACGTCGTCGTGGTAGATGACCTCCTTGTCGAAGAGCAGCTGTGCGAGCTGTGCGTGGCCGTCCTTATGCTCGGTGAGTATTTGCTTGGCCCGTGCGTATTGGTCGTTGATGATTTTCAGCACCTCGTCGTCGATAACCTTTGCCGTCGTCTCGCTGTAGGGGCGTTGGAACGAATACTCATTGTTATTATAATAGCACAGGTTTGGCAGACGGTCGCTCATGCCAGTGTATGCCACCATGCCAAAGGCCGCCTTGGTAGAACGCTCCAGGTCGTTCATGGCGCCAGTTGAGATGGAGCCGACGAAGAGGTCTTCAGCCGCGCGTCCACCAAGCAGGGCGCAAATCTCGTCGAGTTCCTCCTCCTTGGTCGTTATTACGCGCTCTTCGGGCAGATACCACGCCGCACCGAGAGCCTGGCCGCGCGGCACTATGGTAACCTTGACCAGCGGGTCGGCATATTTGCAGAACCAGCTTATCGTGGCGTGCCCCGCCTCGTGGATGGCGATGCTGCGCTTCTCGGCGGCGGTCATAACCTTTGTCTTCTTTTCCAGTCCGCCTATTATGCGGTCAACTGCGTCGAGGAAGTCCTGCTTTTCCACGGTCTTCTTGTTGTGGCGTGCGGCAATGAGGGCTGCCTCGTTGCACACGTTGGCTATGTCGGCCCCAGAGAAGCCTGGTGTTTGACGTGCGAGATAATCCACGTCGAGCTGCTTGTCCACTTTCAGCGGTTTCAAGTGGACGAGGAATATGGCCTTGCGCTCGGCGAGGTCGGGCAAATCTACGTGTATCTGGCGGTCGAAGCGTCCGGCGCGCAGCAGTGCCTTGTCGAGCATGTCGGCGCGGTTGGTCGCCGCAAGCACTATCACGCCCGAGTTTGTGCCGAAGCCGTCCATCTCGGTGAGCAGGGCGTTGAGCGTGTTCTCGCGCTCGTCGTTGCCGCCCATTGCGGGGTTCTTCGAGCGTGCGCGGCCCACGGCGTCAATCTCGTCGATGAAGATTATGCACGGAGCCTTTTGCTTGGCCTGGGCGAACACGTCGCGCACGCGGCTTGCGCCCACGCCGACGAACATTTCCACGAAGTCGGAGCCCGACATCGAGAAGAACGGCACGCCTGCCTCTCCCGCCACGGCCTTGGCGAGCAGCGTCTTGCCCGTGCCCGGAGGGCCTATGAGCAATGCGCCCTTGGGTATCTTGCCGCCAAGCTCGGTGTATTTCTTTGGATTCTTCAGGAAATCGACAATCTCCTGCACCTCCTGCTTCGCGCCCTCCTGTCCTGCCACGTCCTTGAAGGTGATGCCCATCTCGTTGCCTTTCTCGTAAAGCTTGGCCTTGCTCTTGCCGACGCTGAACAAGCCGCCTCCCGCGCCGCCCATCGCGCCGCCAACACCGCGGCTGAACCACCAGAAGATGAAGAAGAAAAAGAGCAGGGGCGCAAGGTTGATGAGCACGTTCCAGAAGTCGGAGCCGCGCTCGTTGTCGTAGCTGTAGCCGGCGAACTTGTTCTTCTGTTGCTCTTGGTCGAGGAACTTCTCAAGCTCGTCAACGCTGCCGAACTGCACGCTCACGTAAGGGCTTGTGCCCACCTGCTGCGCCGTCATGCCGAACACGGTGCGTATGTATTTCGGCTTCACGAACATGCGCAGCGTGTTCTCCGTCTTGTTTATCACCACGCGCTGGGCGTAGCCTTTCTCCACGTACGCCTTGAAGTCGCTGTAAGATGCTTCCTGGCTTGCCGAGCCCTTGACGATGGAGCCGCCTCCGCCCGAGAAGAGCATTATGGCGAGCACCACTGCCACTATGATGTAGAGCCAGTTCATGTTGAAGCGCGGCATCTTGGGCTGTTGGTTGCCGCCAGGCCTGTATTGTCTGTTGTCCATTATCTCTCAAACCTTAATGTGTTTTGCGTCTTCCCATAGGTGCTCAAGGTCGTAGAAGGCGCGAGGCTCCGGCTGGAAGATGTGCACCATGATGTCCACATAGTCTATCGCCACCCACTGGTCGTTGCCCAGTCCGTTCACGCCCACGGGCTTCTCTCCCGCCAGCTCGCGGCACTTGTCGCCCACCTGCTCGGCAATGGCCTCCACCTGTGTGGGCGAGT
>CAZTUD010000292.1:0-3054 GCA_964616945.1 uncultured Prevotella sp.
TTTCATCCTCCTTGCGGACAACAGTCAGGTGCAGCCGTGGATGGCGCAATACAGCCAAATTAAAGTGGTTTTTCATCGCGACTTCATTCCGAAGAAGCACCTCCCCTGTTTCTCGTCGCCGTGCATAGAGATGTTCTTGAAAAACATCCCCGGCTTGTCAGAGCAGTTCATCTATGCCAATGACGACATGTATCCTCTCTCCCCCATGCTTTCCACCGACTTCTTCCGTGACGGGAAGGCGTGTGTCCGCTTGCGTGAGAAGCAGTTTCCCAAAGACCCCAACGTGTTCTACCGCAAGTGCTTGAACCAGCAGAACATGATTGGCAAGCCCTTCGGCAAGCAGTACCGCCACACATGGCTCTACTTCGGTCACTCCTTCGCACCCATCCTCAAGTCGGCGTGTGAGGAAGTATGGCGCAGGCACGGCGACGAAATCCTTAAACGCCTCTCCCCTTTAAGACGCACCGACCACAGCTACAACCAGTACATCTACCTGCTCTATGAGCACTACGCCGGACTGACCGTTGACCATGCCCCTCGCGAGCAGTACGCCGGAGAGGACACGCCCCTGCAAGACCTGCCGAGGATTATCGCCGACCCCGATGCCGGTATCGTCTGCCTGAACGACAACGAGGACATCAAGGACTGGCAGCGCCGCGCCCTCGTCGTCCGCAAGGCTGTTAGCGACAAGCTGGAGGCAGCCCGTTCAGTAAGCAGTGGCTCAGCCACTGCAAACACAACCGCGGCAAGCCAAAGCTCAAACCTCAATGCTCAAAGCTCAAAGCGCATCGTGGCGATAGTGCATTACATCACTCCCAAGCTCACGCAGTGCTGCATCCTCTCGCTCTTGAAGCATAGTCACGTTGACCGCATCGTCATCTTCGACAACAGCGACACGCTCCCCTTTATGATGAAGAACAAGGAGTTTTGCGCCGACCACCCTGGACTGATAGAGGTCATCGACAACACCCACGGTCAGGTCATCGCCTGGGACGAATGGCTCAAGACATTTCCCGACCGTGAGCCGTCGCCGGGCAACAACTACGGCTCTGCCAAGCACTGCCGCTCCGTGCAGTGGCTCATCGACTATCTCTGGCAACCATTCCTCCTTATGGACAGCGACGTGCTTATCAGAAAGGACATCACAGAGTTTTTCAGCCATCCCGACACGGCATGGGTAGGCGGGGTAGGGGAGAACGTGCGCGAGCGTTTCGGCTACGACATACGCAAGCTCCAGCCCTTCCTGTGTTGGCTCAACGTGCCATTGCTGAAACAGCACGGCATTAGCTATTTCAACGGCGACTATATGTGGAACCTCACGACGCGCCGACCCAACCACCGCTACGACACCGGCGCATGGCTCTACCGTGCCGTCAGCGAAGCAGGTCTCCCCACCCACGAACTATCCCTCAAAGACTACATCTTCCACCTCGGTCACGCCAGTTGGCGCGACCGCAAGCCTATGCAGTGGCTCGACCAGCACAAAGAGTTGTGCCAATAATCCTCACGCAGATTTCTTTGCGAACACAAATTGCCAAAAATAATTAAATATAATTATCCGCAATCGTACCACCAAAATTTCTGAAACAAATAAAGGCTGACGAAATCGCCAGCTATAAGTCTGAAAAGCTGTCCTGTATCTGCGACATCGGTCATACGCATCTTCCCATCGGCAGCTTTCAATTTCAAACCGTGACAAATTGTCACGGTTTCATTGCCCTCCGCTTTCAGATGTTCTTTCAACTTGCGCCAATATGCTGTAGGGTTCTTACTGTCCGTCAATACACCTACGACGTCCACTATCGAAAAGTACCACTTCTCCTCCCTATCATCCCAAACTGTCCGCACTTTATAGTGCTCAAAAACTTGTAAATGATTATCCGCAATCGTACCACCAAATTTTCCGGAAATAATAAAGGCTGACGAAATCGCCAGCCTTCTTGCATTTATAAAATAGTGACGCTCACGCGCCAAGTAGTGTGAACTCCGAGAGTTCGGATGCAAAGGTACGCATTTTTTCGTTGATAAGCGCAATGTTCTTCGGACTTATTTTCTTGAAGCCTCCTTTGTATTGCAGCATAAGGCTCTCGCTCATGCCGCAGATGCGGGCCAATGCGCGGGCAGATATGTAAGGGGGAGAGCGCTTCCAGTAGTTTCCCGATGGTCTTGTATTGATGCTTTGTTTCCATAATTCTTGCCCTTGACCGGGCTTCTTGTTTTGATTATCTTTCACGCAAAAAAAGCATGAAAAAGAAAGTTACTTGGAAGGAGAGTATTATAGTAGCCCTGCTTGTTTCAATATTCGTAATCTGGCCTATTGAGTGGCTAATATTTCGAGTAATCGAATTGCTATTCTTTTGACGAGCGGGAACAAGTGAAATCCCATGAGGTTGACAACACCATGAGCAACGCCTCCTATAGCAGCAGCAACAAAAAGCAAAACAGTTTTTGAATCCTTTATGATTGTCAGGAAAGATGTAAATGCTGCTATAAATATTCTTCGTATCGGATTAAACCAAACATCGACAGGAACTGTCGATTACAAGGATCGTTCACCGGACACCGTATGGAAGAACCTTATTAAAATTTTCGCTCTAAAATTTTAATAACAGAAAATCTTATTATAATTTTGCACGAAAAATTTCAATGAAAGACCACGAGCAACTGTGGAACAGCACAAAGGAGATAATCCGCGAGAAGTGGGGAGAGAAAGGAAGCCACTGGTTCAAACTCTGGTTTGGTGATGTCAATTATGAGAGCTACGACTCAAAGACGCACATGCTTACCGTGCAGGTGCCGTCAAACTATGTCTATGAGTTTCTGGAACATTACTGCGTGAAGGATTTGCGAGAAGCCACGAGAAAAGCCTTCCAAGAGCCTATCGCCATGCAGTACCGTGTTATGCACCCACGCCATCTTTCGACGCAATAGCGGCCTATTTACGGCAGCAGGGATATGAGTGTCGGCGCAATTCCTCACGCATACGAATACCAGACGCACGGAAACGAATGGAGGATGGGCTGAAGTATTATCTCAAGGACAAGCCCGTGTGTT
>CAZTUD010000293.1:0-3039 GCA_964616945.1 uncultured Prevotella sp.
GGTGTTTGTGGCCGTAGATCTCGTTGAGATGCTCGCGGGCGTAGGTTATTTTTTCCGAGCGGCTCAGCACGAGCGAGAAGTCGGGCAGGTAGACCACGCCGTCGAGGTTGGGCATCATGTCGTAGTTGAGCTGCGTGGTCACGACGTCGCCCACGAACAGCAGCCGAGTGTCGGAATGGTTCACCACGTTGTATATCTGCTCGGGCGTGAACTCGTGCTGTATGGGCACCGCCACGGCTCCGTAGGTTACAGTCGCCAGGAAGGCGCAGGCCCACATGCTGCTGTTGCGCCCGCAGAGAGCCACCTTGTCGCCTCTCCGCAGTCCCGAACTTTCAAACATGATGTGGAGCTTCTCTATCTTGCGTGCCACGTCGTGGTATTGCAGTGTGGCGCCCTTGTAGTCGGTGAAAGCTGCTTTGTCCCAATTCTTCTGAATGGTTTCCTCTATCAGTTTGTTGAAACTGGGTATTATTGCCATTGCACAATTTTGTTTGTTTTGTGCAAAGGTAATATCAAAAATGCACATTCGCAAAAAAAATGTGCATTATTTTGCTTTGAGGCGTGTTTTTAGTGCAAAAGCCTACTCATAGCGCATGCTTTTGGCGGGATGGATGCGCGAAATGAGGTAGCTGGGGGCTATGAGGACGAACACGCTCACGAGCAGTGTGGCGGCGTTGAGCAGCGCCAGCGCGGGCACGTTTAGCTCTATCGGCACGGTGCTCACGTAGTAGGTCGCGGGGTCGAGGCGCACTATCCCGCAGTATTTCTGCACTACGCCCAGGCCAATGCCCACGATGTCGCCTATCAGCATGCCGCGCCCTATGATGAACGTGGCGAACCACAGGAAGAGGTGGCGTATGGTGGAGTTGCGCGCGCCAAGGGCTTTCAGCACGCCAATCATGGTGGTGCGCTCCAGTATGATGATGAGCAGCCCCGAAATCATGGTGACGCCCGCCACCGCCGTCATCAGCGCGAGTATGATCCACACGTTCATGTCGAGCAGGTCGAGCCAGCGGAATGTCTGCGGGCTTATCTCGCGTATGGTCTGCGAGGAGTAGGTCTCGCCGTAGTGGTCCTGCGTCCGGTTTATCTTCTTGACGAACGTGCGCTCTATGTCGTCCACTTGGCCGAAGTCGCTCACCCTCACCTCCGCCCCCGACGCCTGGTCGGGCTCCCATCCATTGAGCCTCACGGTGGTGTAGATGTCGGTGAAGCACATTATGTCGTCATACTGGCTGAGGTTGGTCCGATAGATGCCCTCTATGGTGAGCCGCCTGATGCGCACGCCGCTGTTGTCGATGAAGTAGGCGAAGACGCGCTGCCCGCATTTCAGCCTCAGCTTGTCGGCAATGCCCTGCGATATGATTATCTTGTTCGACGCCGCCTTGTCCGAGAATTTCGGTATGCTGCCGGCGACCATGTTCTCGTGTATGAACGTGGAGTCGAACTCGGGCCCCACGCCTTTCAGCAGCACGCCGAGGAAGTCGCTGTCGGTCTTCAGTATGCCTTGCTTGTAGGCGAACCGCTCCACATGGCTCACGCCCCTGATGGAGCCTATCACGCGCATCATGCTGTCGCCCATCGCTATGGGGTATTGCTCCGACGAGCCTTGCGAGATGAAGTTGCTCACCTGTATGTGGCTGCCGAAGCCTATTACCTTGTCGCGTATGGTGTGCTTGAAGCCGAGCACCACGAACACGGAGACTATCATCACGGCGAGCCCGATGGCCACCCCTGCGGTGGCTATGGTTATGGCAGGGCGCGACACCTTGTGCCGGTCGCCGTTGTCATGGTAGAGGCGTGTGGCTATGAACAGTGGAAAGTTCATTTCTCTTTCCTCCCGGGATAAGCCTCCAAGGCCTTGCCCAGCACCACCAAGGCCCGCTTGAGGTCGTCTATCTTCAGCACGTATGCCATGCGCACCTGGTCGACGCCCGCGCCCGGGGTGGTGTAGAAGCCGGCGGCTGGGGCCAGCATCACCGTCTCGCCCTCATAGTTGAACTCCTCGAGGCACCAGCGGCAGAACTTCTCGGAGTCGTCCACCGGGAGCTGCGCCACGGTGTAGAAAGCCCCCATCGGTATGGGCGAATACACGCCCGGTATGCGGTTCAGCCCGTCGATGAGGCACTTGCGCCGCTCCACGTATTCGTCATACACGTTGCGGTAGTATTCCTCCGGCGCGTCGAGCGAGGCCTCGGCTATGAGCTGCCCTATGAGGGGAGGGGAGAGGCGTGCCTGGCAGAACTTCATCACCGCCTTGCGCACCTCGCCGTTGTGCGTGATGAGCGCGCCCACGCGTATGCCGCACTCCGAGTAGCGCTTCGACACCGAGTCGATGAGTATGACGTTGTTCTCTATGCCCTTGAGGTGCATCGCGCTTATGTAGGGGCTGCCCGTGTAGATGTACTCGCGGTAAACCTCGTCGGAGAAGAGGTAGAGGTCGTATTTCTTCACGAGGTCGCGTATCTGGTTCATCTCTCGCCGCGTGTAGAGGTAGCCCGTGGGGTTGTTGGGGTTGCAGATCATTATGGCGCGGGTCTTGTCGTTGATGAGCTCCTCGAACTTCTCCACCTTGGGCAGCGAGAAGCCCTCCTCTATGGTGGTGGCTATCGTGCGTATCTTCGCCCCCGCCGATATGGCGAACGCCATGTAGTTGGCGTATGCCGGCTCGGGCACTATTATCTCGTCGCCGGGGTTGAGGCAGCTCATGAACGCGAACAGCACGGCCTCGCTCCCGCCCGAGGTTATGATTATCTCGTCGGGCGACACGTTGATGTCGTACTTGGCGTAATACTTCGTCAGCTTCTGCCTGTACGACAGGAAGCCCTGCGAGGGCGAGTATTCGAGCACCTTGCGGTCGATGCGCTTCAGCACGTCGAGGCCGCACTGCGGGGTCGGCAGGTCGGGCTGGCCTATGTTGAGGTGGTAAACCTTTATGCCCCGCTCCTTTGCCCTTGCGGCAAGCGGCGCGAGCTTCCTTATCGGCGATTGTGGCATCTCGAGGCCACGGACAGATATTTCGGGCATGAGTCTCGTCTG
>CAZTUD010000294.1:0-3030 GCA_964616945.1 uncultured Prevotella sp.
GAGCTTCCACACGAATATGGCGGCAATGACGCATATTGTGCCGTACAGCCCGTAGGTGAACCAGTGGCCGAAGTCGTCGCCCTTGGTCAAGTGCATGTTGAACATCGGCACGAACGTTGACGACACTATGAAGTTGAATATCCACTGGAAAGCGACGGCTATTGCCGTTGCCGACGAGCGTATGGTGTTGGGGAACAGTTCTGCCATATATACCCAGCATATCGGCCCCCACGAGAACATGAAGCTTGCCGAATAAACCATTATGGAGAGCATGGTAACAGTGGAGAGGGCATCGTTGCCGAACGTCAACGCCACGCCGAACGCTCCTATCGCCATGCCTATGGAGCCGGAGATGAGCAGCGGCTTGCGCCCAAGCTTCTCCACGGTGAACACGGCGACGAGCGTGAACGAAATGTTGACCACGCCCATGATGACGGTCTGCATCATCGGGTTCGACATGCCCATGTCGGAGAATATGCGTGGCGCATAGTACAGCACGGCGTTGATGCCCACGGCCTGCTGGAAGACGGAGAGCATGATGCCCACGAACACGCACATGAAGCCGAACGAGAACAGTTTCTCGGTCTTTTCGGTCATGGTGTTCTTTATCTCGCTGAGGGTAGCGGCGGCCACTGCGGGGCCGTTGATGCGCGTGAGTATGCGCAGGGCCTTGCTGTCGTTGCCTGTCATGGCAAGATAGCGTGGCGTCTCTGGCACGAAGCATATGAGAATGGTGAAGAGGCCGGCGGGCACGCACTCAGAGCCGAACATGTAGCGCCAGCCAGTGGTGATGGTCCACGGGTCGCTGCCTGGCATGACGGCAGAGAAGCCCTGCCCTATCGACTCTATGATGGGATTGGTATGGTCGCCGAGAATCATGAAGTTGACGAAATAGACGACGAGCTGGCCAAAGATGATGGCGAACTGGTTGAAGCTCACCAACATGCCGCGTATGCCCGACGGGGCTATCTCGCCGATGTACATTGGGCAAATGGCCGACGCCATGCCCACGCCTATGCCGCCGAGGATGCGGTAGAGGTTGAACACCACGAGGAGATTCCACGACGGCTTGCCGTAGGGCAGCAGGCCGAAAGTCTCCGGGTTCATGCTTCCCCACGCAGATATGAAAAAGCATATGCCGGCAAAGATGAGCGACCGCTTTCGCCCGAACTTCCCGGCGAAAAGGCCTGAAAGCCCGGAGCCGATGATGCAGCCTATGAGTGCCGACGACGACGTGAAGCCGTGCATGAAGTCGGTGTACTTAAAATCGGGTGCGCCGAGGAAGAAAGCCTGCAAGCCTTTCTCCGCGCCTGAGATGACAGCTGTGTCGTAGCCAAAAAGGAGGCCGCCCAAGACAGCGACCATAACGATGGCAGCAAGATAAGCCTTGCTGCCTGTCTGTTGGTTGTTCATTGGTTTTTAGAATTGGTTCGTTTGCAAGCGTAAACGCTTGTACGTTGGCAGGAAGACAGCTGCGCCGCCTCAGCAGTGCTTTCTCGAATAGAGGTCCATGTTGTCTGAGGGCTTGAACACTATTTTCTCGTGTGCCTCAATGGTAATTTTCTCCTTTGTCTGCGGGTTCATGCCTTGGCGCTCAGGCACTTGCTTCACGAAGAACCTGCCGAAATCGGGCAGGGCAAGCTCCTTGTCGCCCTTCACGAGGTTGTCGGCAATGACACCGAACACGGCGTTCACGTATTTTGCGGCATCCGCCTTTGTCGACTCGGCGCGCTGCGCCACCTGTGCTATAAGTTCTGTCCTGTTCATGTTTGTTTTTGCTTAAAATGTTAATGTCGCTGCAAAGATACGAAAAAAAATGCTATTTTAGCTTGTCTGCGTAAAAGTTTATTGCCTTGCGCACTATTTTCTCCGCCTCGGCCATCGAGCAGTCAAGCCTTCCGCCGCTGGCGTTGAAATGGCCACCGCCGTTGAAGAAGCGTTTCGCCATGTCCTCCACCGAGAAATTGTCCACTGAGCGCAAGCTCACCCAGATGCGGTTGTCCACGCGGTCGTCCTCGCGCATCGATATGCTGCACTTCAGACCCTTTATGCGCAGAGGCTCGTTGACAAGCCCCTCGGCGTCGCCACGCAAGAAGTGGAAAGTCTTCATCTCCTTGCGTGTCAGCGTGTAGTAGCTGGCGTGCAGGCTCTCGAGGACATTGAGCTTCCGCGACATCAGGTAGCCGCGCAGGCGTATCGCCCACGGCGAGAAGTTGTTATAGACACTGCGGTAGATTTTGTCCTTGTCGATGCCCTTTGTCAGCAACTGGCATATTATGTAGTATATTTCAGGGCGCGTGGAGTTGTAGGTGAAGCCGCCCGTATCGGTCATCATTCCGCAGTAGGCTGGCACGGCGAACATCTTCGAGAGCTTCTCGAAGCCGCCCAGCTGCCAAACTATGCGGAACACTATTTCCGACGTGGAGCTGAGGTCGGGATGCGAGACCCTGAGCTTGCTTTCGATGTCCAGCCCAAGATGATGGTCGAAGACAATGCGGTCGGCAGTGCACGCCTCCATCGCCGGGGCAAGTTCCTCCGTGCGCGAGAGCTGGTTGAAGTCGAGGCAGAACAGCAGGTCACACTCCTTGAGCGTGGTGGCCACGGTGTCGGGGTGCTTGTCGTGGCGCATTATGCGGTCGCTGCACGGCAGCCAGCGCAGGAAGTCGGGATAGGCGTTCGGCACGATGATGGAGCATTGCTTGTCGAAACGTTCGCGCAGGTAGGCCGCCCACGCAAGGCACGAGCCAATGGCATCGCCGTCGGGATGGGAATGGCCCACCAAGACTATGTTGCCGGCCTGGGCTATGCTGTCTTCCAACAGCCTCGCCTCGTCGGTGGTGAGAAGATTTAAATCCATAATGAGTGCAAAGTTACGAAGAAATGCCCAACTTTCCCCACACGCAAGGAGAAAAAATATTGCCGCTATGGCATTAAGTGTTAATCAATTTTAATTTCATGCCCTCTTTGCTTGTCGTTACGCTTGTTTTCATTAACTTTGCATTCGCTTTATGGAAGGTTGGCAGAGTGACC
>CAZTUD010000295.1:0-3005 GCA_964616945.1 uncultured Prevotella sp.
AACAGATTTACAGACATTGCTTCATTCGATGGATCCGGTACTAAAGCCAAATGAGTATGTATACACCACGTTTGGCAAAGTCGGATTGGAAGAGATTGCAATGCTAAATCCAATCTCTGTTTTTCATGAGGACGAGGGTGTTTCGCTTGTCATAGAGAGCAAAACAGCAGATGAGTTTGACATACCTTATGACTCGGTTTTTCATCTTATCTCCCTCCATGTCCATTCTTCCCTTGACGCAGTAGATTTGACGACTGTATTATCTACAGCACTTGCCGAGAACGGCATAAGCGCAAATGTCGTTGCCGCTTATTATCACGACCACATCTTCGTTCCTGCGGATAAGGCAGAATTGGCTATGAATATACTAAAAGGATTGAGCAAGCAAAATGAAAATAATCATTTGTCATTAGCTATAAAGAAAAATATACTACCTTTGCATTCATAATATAACATAAGGTCAAGAACTATGATTAAGAATTTGGTATTCGACTTGGGAGGAGTACTTATAAAGATACACCTGCAAGGATGCATCGACGCGTTTCGCAAATTAGGCTTCAAGGATGTTGATTTGTTTCTTAACACAGTTGCCCAGAAAGGCGTGTTCGGAGACTTGGAAGCAGGCCGTGCCAGCGAAGAAGACTTCCGAAGGGAGGTAAGTCTGCATTGCGGGCGGGAGGTAAGCCTTGAAGAATGCAGACAAGGATGGCTCGGATTCATAGACGGTGCTATAACGCCTAATCTGCTGCAACTGACTAAACTTAGAGCCGAAGGTTACAATCTGGCCGTGCTCTCAAATACGAACTCATTCGTTGCGTCATGGTACCACAGCAAAGGGTTCGACGGCGCAGGGCACAGCCTTAATAACTACATTCCACGCAAGCACCAATATCTCAGTTATGAGCAGAAGACCATGAAGCCGGGACCTGAGATTTATGAGAAGATGCTGGCAGGAGAAAACTTTGCTCCGGATGAGACACTTTTCGTAGACGACAATGAGACAAACCTTAAAACCGCACGCAAACTGGGCATGAAAACTTTCTTGCCTGAGAACGGAGAACTGTGGGGAAGCCGCCTTGAGGCTTACCTAAATTAATTGGAATACAAAGCTTAGTGGCAGCCGTTTTTGGACACCCCAAGAGATAGCAGATAACATTGGCAAGGGTGTGTTCACTCCCAACTTCGAGAGCGAATACCAACGTTTCTTCCTTAAAAAACAATAAGAATGAAGATAAAGAACATCAACCACATTGTCATTAGCGACATTGTTGAAAGACATGGCGCACACGGCGAAATGCATAGCTTATACCTCAGAGACCCGAATGGAAACTTGGTAGAACTAACCAGTTACAATTCCAAATAAAAGCCGGTACTTTTCATAAGTAAAGGCTACACTTGGAAAAGAAAAATGAGTAAACTCATTTTGTTATTCCACTTGTTTGCACTATCTTTGCATCGGACTATAAAAAGTGGTTCATGAAAAATTGACAAAATATGCAAAAGATTTGAAAACGAGTGCAGAGCCAAGCTCGCTTGAAGCCATGCCGAGTGCATCTAAGCTTTATGTAAAACAAAACGAGGGCATATCGGCAGGTCTGCTGGTAGGCCTCACACTGACAGCCGCGCTGTCCATCGCAAATCTATGTTTCTTTCAGCCTCTTGCAGAACAACTGCAAGGTGATTTTGGAACAACACAATTCGTAGCCAACCTTGCGACTACTCTCACTCAGACCGGCTACACTCTGGCTATACTCTTTCTTGTGCCAACAGGCGACATGTTCAACCGCAAGCGGCTGATGCTTGTGGTCTATGGCATATTGCTTCTCGGTCTTGTCATGACGGCAGCCTCGCCAAACATCACAATGGTACTTGGCTCATGTGTCCTTGTAGGAATTGGTGTCTGCGCGGCACAAATCCTTGTTCCTATGGTGTCATTGCTTTCAAAACCTGAGAACAAATCGCGCAACGTAGGATATATGGTGTCCGGCATCCTTATCGGTATGCTGATGTCGCGGGTGTTGAGCGGATTCATCGGTGAGCGATGGGGCTGGCGCACGATGTTCTGGATAGCCACAGCGATGATGGTCTGCTGCACGTTGTTCGTGATGTGGCGTATGCCGAATGTCGCCCCGACATACAAAGGCTCATACAAGAATCTCCTTCTTTCCATTATCCAGCTTGTCCGCAACGAGCACGATGTGGCAATATGCGCAGTACGCTCCGGACTTGTATTCGGTACGTTTCAAGCGATGTGGAGCACGATTTCCTTCCACATGGCAGGTGCACCTTTCCACGCCGGAGCCGATGTAGTGGGAATGTTCGGTCTGTGCGGGATAGCCGGTGCGCTTGTGGCTTCGGGGGTAGGCGGTCTCGTCCATAAGGTAGGCACACGCCGCATGAACCTTTACGGAGCAACCGCTGTCTTGCTGTCATGGCTCAGTATGTGGCTGTTGAAGGACACTTATTTCGGGATGATACTTGGCGTTGTGCTGATAGACGGAGGTGTTCAGGCTTGCAACGTCACCAACCAGACTTATATGTTCTCCCGTGTGCAAACAGCAGTAAGCCGTGTAAACACTGTCTTCATGGGATGCATGTTCATCGGCGGCTCAATCGGAACTTTCCTTGCCGGTGCTGCTCTCGACCTCGTTGGCTGGAATGGAGTCTGTCTGCTCGGTATCATTATGACTTGCTGCTCATTGGCAATCACGATAAGCCGTAAATACTAAGATGGAGACAAAGATAGAGACAACTAATGAAGGAGGCAAAGTTCTTACTTACGATGGCGACCAGCTTGTAGGTCAACTGGACTTTGCCTTTGATGGCGATGTCCTTAGGATTGAACACACCCGTGCCTTTAAGGAAGGCGTGGGTGTGGGCGTATTATTGGTAAGTGCAGCCAATAATTATGCCATAAAACATTCACTAAAGGTGTTGCCGATATGCAGCTTTGCCTACGTATGGTATCAGAGACATCCACAGTTCAAGGATATTCTTGACGGGCA
>CAZTUD010000296.1:0-2962 GCA_964616945.1 uncultured Prevotella sp.
GTGGAGCAGCTCCAGGCCAACGGCGGCGTGGAGCGTTACGTCGGTGATGCTGCCCTTGCTCTTGGCCATGAGCAGGATGAGCATGGGGCGCATACGCTTGCCGGCACGCTGACGGATATGGTCCAATGCCTGCTGTAGAAGCCCGTCGGTATGCGACAAAGATTGATTGAACAACTCTATGAAATCGTTCAATTCAGAAGCTATTGGTTGCCTGATTGCTGATATGTAATCCATCACGTGCTGATATTTGATACAAAATTAATTATTTTGTTTGATATTGTGGCAACTTTTTTGTAATTTTACGCAAAAATACAGACTTGGCAATGAATAAACTGTTTCTCTTTGATGCTTACGCCATCATTTTTCGCTCATACTACGCTTTCATAAAGCGCCCCACAATCAACTCCAAGGGCCTCAACACCTCGGCGATACTCGGCTTCTGCAACACGCTGAAGGAAATCCTCGACAAGGAGCAGCCCGCCTATCTCGGCGTGGCGTTCGACCACGGCAAGACGTTTCGCCATGAGGCTTATCCGCCCTACAAGGCGCAGCGGCAAGAAACGCCGGAGGACATTCGCCGAGCTGTGCCCTACATTCAGGAGATGCTGGAGGCGATGAACATCCCGATACTACAGGCCGACGGCTTCGAGGCCGACGACGTGATTGGCACACTGGCGACAAAGGCGGGACAAGCCGGCGTTGAGACTTATATGCTCACGCCCGACAAGGACTACGGGCAGCTCATCGGCAAGAACATTTTCATGTACCGCCCTCGCCACGGCGGAGGCTACGACAAGATTGGCGAAGCCGAGATTGAGGAGAAATATGGCATAAAGTCAGCGGCGCAGGTGGTTGACCTGCTCGCCTTGATGGGCGACTCAGCCGACAATTACCCTGGCTGCCCGGGCGTGGGAGAGAAGACTGCCGTGAAACTCGTCAACGAGTTTGGTAGCACCGAAAACCTACTTGCCAATACCGACAAAATAAAGGGCAAGATGCGCGAGAAGGTGGAAAACGCCCGCGACGACATAAAGATGTCAAAGTTTCTCGCCACCATACGCACCGACGTGCCTATTGACCTTGACCTTGAGGCTCTGAGGGTGAGGCAGCCCGACGAGGGCAAGCTCAAGGCCTTGTTTGACGAGATAGAGGCAAAGCGGCTTGCCGACAGGTTTCTTGGGAAAAGCTCCCCCAACCTCTCCCCCAGCCCCTCCCCTACAGGGAGGGGAGCTGCGCAGCCTCAGCAACTCAGCCTGTTTGGCACTCCGCCCCAACCATCTTCTCCAAATACAAGTATCGCGTCCCCACTATATGTAGGAGAGGGGCTGGGGGAGAGCCTGTCTTCCATCAAAACCGTCCCACACGACTACTATCTCATCGACAATCTTGAAGAGGCACAAAAGCTTTGCGCTACGCTCATGCAAAGCCCCGTCCTGAGCCTCGACACCGAAACCACATCGACCAACGCCATCGACGCGGAGCTTGTGGGCCTTAGCTTTGCAGTAAAGGAGCATGAGGCGTGGTACGTGGCAATTCCCGCCAAGCGGGAAGAAGCCCAACAGTATGTCGAAATATTCAAGCCGCTTTATGAAAACCCTGACACGCTGAAAGTCGGGCAAAACATAAAGTATGACTACGAGGTGCTGCGCTCGTATGGCGTTGACATTCAGGGCAAAATGTTCGATACCATGCTTGCCCACTACGTCATGCAGCCAGAGCTGCGCCACAATATGGACTACATGGCCGAGACGCTGCTCCACTACCGGACCGTCCACATTGAGGAGCTGATTGGTCCCAAAGCTACCCTTTCCCGTGGGAGAGGGGCCGGGGGTGAGGCTTGCCAAAAAAACATGCGCGACCTTGAACCCAAGGAGGTTTACGAATACGCCGCCGAGGACGCCGACATAACGCTACAGCTGAAGAACGTACTTGAGCCGCGACTGAAAGAGGTCGGTGCTGAAAAGCTTTTCTGGGAAATGGAAATGCCGCTCGTAAAGGTGCTTGCCGACATGGAGATAAACGGCGTGCGGCTTGACACCGATTCCCTGAAGGAAACACAGCGCGTCTTCACTGAGCGCATGAACCAATACGAAAGGCACGCATACGAGGAGGCAGGACAAGAATTCAACATCTCGTCGCCAAAGCAGGTCGGCGAAATATTGTTTGGCAAAATGCAGCTCGTGGACAAGCCAAAGAAGACAAAGACGGGCCAATACGTGACCTCGGAGGAAGTGCTACAGCAGCTGCGCGGCAAGGCTCCCATCATTGACGACATACTGAACTACCGGGGCATGAAGAAGCTTCTCGGCACCTACGTCGAGGCTCTGCCAAAGCTCATCAACAAGCGCACGGGCCACATCCACACGTCGTTCAACCAAGCCGTCACCGCCACGGGGCGGCTTTCGTCGAGCGACCCAAACCTGCAAAACATTCCCGTGCGCGACGACGACGGCAAGGAAATACGCAAATGTTTCGTGCCCGACGAGGGATGCCGTTGGTTCTCAGCCGACTACAGCCAAATAGAGCTGCGCATAATGGCCCACCTGTCGGGCGACGAGAACATGATTGAGGCTTTCCGCGAGGGCTTCGACATCCATCGCGCCACGGCCGCCAAGATTTGGAAAGAGCCGATGGAAAGCGTCACCGACGCGCAGCGCAAGAAGGCAAAGCAGGCCAACTTCGGCATCATCTACGGCATAACGGCCTTCGGGCTGGCGCAGCGCATGGACATTACAAACGGCGAGGCGCGGCAGCTCATCGAGGATTACTTCAAGACTTTCCCCAAAGTTCACCAGTACATGGAGGATGCCAAGCAGAAAGCCCGCGAGACGGGCTACGCCGAGACCATGTTTGGCCGCCGCCGCTATCTGCCCGACATCAACTCGCACAACAACACCGTGCGTGGCTTTGCCGAGCGCAACGCCATCAACGCGCCGATACAGGGCAGCGAGGCCGACATCAT
>CAZTUD010000297.1:0-2927 GCA_964616945.1 uncultured Prevotella sp.
AGAACATGCCCTTCTTCATTTCGCCGCCGTACCAGGTGTTCAGGATGACCTGCTCCTTGGTGGTTACGTTGAAGACGACAGCTGTCTCTGAGTGCAGCCCCAGCTCTTTCCAGTTCTCGACCTTTGCCTTTGACGCGTTATAGACGATGAAGTCGGGCTCCTGCTCGAAGTCGGCCTCTGTCTTGGGGCGGATGAACATGTTGGTAACGAAGTGGGCCTGCCATGCTACTTCCATGATGAAGCGCACCTTCATGCGGGTGTCGCGGTGTGTGCCGCAGAAGCCGTCGACGACATAGAGCTTCTTGTTTGAAAGCTCTTCCTGGGCGAGCTTCTTCACTGCCTTCCAAGTCTCCTTGCTTGCGCGGTGGTTGTCGTTGTGGTATTCCTCGCTGTCCCACCATACTGTATCGTGCGATGTCTCGTCGTCGACGATGAACTTGTCCTTGGGCGAACGGCCTGTATATACGCCGGTCATCACGTTGAGGGCGCCCAGCTCAGTCTCCTGGGCCTTGTCGTAGCCTGTCAGGCCCGGCTTGGTCTCCTCATTGAAGAGAACCTCATACGAAGGATTGTACAGAACCTCGGCTGTGCCTGTCTGGATTCCGTAGCTTGCTAAAACTGACTTGTCAAACCTTGCCATTTTTGTAAAATGTTATTAAGTTATGAATGTTGAATGTTCTTTCCTGTTTTCGCCCACAAAGTTAGCAAAAACTCCATGCCCGACAAAAACAAAGGCTTGGATTTTATTACGTTATAAAACTTTTTTAGGTTAAAGATTATAAAAGGCAACCTCCCGGCTTTCGTTTTGCTACGTGCAGTGGACAAAAGGCGAAATCTGCGAGACAAAATTTATTCAGCGAGGGTGAAGCGGGCGAACTTCAGGAGCAGCTGCTTGCTTCCGTTCTGCCCGAAGTCAACGGTGGCCTTGGCGTTCTCGCCCGTTCCCTCAAGGCTCATGACTGTGCCGCGCCCGAAACGCTGGTGCTCGATGACGGAGCCGACGCGCAGGCTTGAGGATTGAGATTTGAGATTTGAGGTTTGAGATTTATGATGGCTGCTTTCATCGAGGGACCT
The DNA here is from genome assembly GCA_964616945.1 of uncultured Prevotella sp. Taxonomy (GTDB): domain Bacteria; phylum Bacteroidota; class Bacteroidia; order Bacteroidales; family Bacteroidaceae; genus Prevotella. Next base: position 1,075 of record CAZTUD010000297.1, read on the forward strand.
CCCGCCGTTGGCGATTACCTTAGAGACCTTCGACCATCGCCCGCCCTCCTTCAGCTTGCGCTCGAACGTCGCGGAGAACGGATTTACCGCCTTTTCGGGCTTGTGGGGAGCTGTCTCCTTTGGGCGCGGGTCGGCCATGAATTGCCCCGCCACAGGACGGGAGTTCTGCATCCTGCCGCCGCGCCGCATGTAGCCGTCGTCCCACGCGCCAAACACCGACTCCGCCCAAGGGCTGCGGGCGCGCTGCCCGGATGAGCCGCCGTCCGACTTGTTCTCGATGAATTTCGTGTCGATGTCGCCAAGAAAGCGGCTCGGCTGCACGAAAGCGTCCATCTTGCCGTAACGCCACCGCGTGTGAGCCCACGTGAGGTAGCAGTGCCGCTCGGCGCGGGTTATCGCCACGTAGAGCAGCCGCCGTTCCTCTTCCAGTGCCTTGTCGTTGTCAACCGAGAGAATGCTGGGGAAAATGTTCTCCTCCAGTCCCACCACGAAGACAGTGTTGAACTCCAGTCCTTTCGCCGAGTGTATGGTCATGAGCGTTACCTTGTCGTCGGAGTCGCTGGCGTTGTCGGCGTCGGTCATCAGCGACACCGTTTGCAGGTAGCTTGACAAGTTTGGAGTGAGGGGTGAGGAGCCAAGAGCTTCCTGCTGCTCCTGCACGAAGCTCGCCATGCCCGACACCAACGCGTCGACGTTCTCGCGTCGTGCGTCGCCCTCGGGTGTCTTGTCGGTTGATAGGTCTTGCTCTATGCCGCTCTTGCTGATTATCTCCTTCCCAAGCGCCAGAGCGTCCTCCGTGCGGCTGCTGTCTATAAAAGATGTGATGAGCGTGCGGAAACCGTCGAGCTTCGCCAGCGTGCCGCGGTTGACCGCCAGCCCGTGCTCCACCGGGTGGCTCACCACCTCCCAAAGGCTCACGCCGCCGGCCTGCGCCGTTTCCACTATTTTTTGTACGGTGGTGTTGCCGATGCCACGCGCCGGGTAGTTGATGATGCGGCGGAAAGCCTCCTCGTCGTCGGGATTCACCACAAGGCGGAAGTAGGCTATGATGTCCTTTATCTCCTTTCGCTGGTAGAAGCTCAGCCCGCCGTATATGCGGTAGCTTGAGCCCATGCCCACCTCCGGCTTGCGCATTTCCTCCTCGAAGGTGCGGCTTTGGGCATTGGTGCGGTAGAGTATGGCGAAGTCCTTGTAGTGCAAGCCTTCCTTGCGCATGAGCCGCCTTATCTCGCCGCACACGACAGCAGCCTCACGCTTGTCCGACGCCGTCTCATAGACGATGACTTTCTCGCCCTCCGCGCCAAGGCTGAAGACATCTTTGTCAATCTGTCGGCGGTTGTGCTTCATCAACGAGTTGGCGGCTGCCACGATGTTCTGCGTCGAACGGTAGTTCCGCTCGAGCTTGAAAAGCTTTGCCGTGGGATATATCTTGCTGAAATGCAATATGTTGGCAATGTTTGCCCCACGGAAGGCATAGATGCTCTGATAGTCGTCGCCCACCACGCACACGTGCTTGTTCTCCTTGGTGAGCAGCATCACTATTTGCTGCTGGGCGAAGTTCGTGTCCTGGTACTCGTCAACGAGAATGTACTGGAAGCGGCTGGCGTATTTCCGCCGTATGTCCTCATTGTCGCGCAAGAGGCGGAAGGTGAGCACGAGCAAGTCGTCGAAGTCCATTGCGTTGGCCTGCCGCAGGCGTTGCTGGTATGCCATGAAAATCTTGGCTGTCTCCGCCATGTTGCGGCGACGGTCGCGCTCCATGCTGTCCTTGTCGTTGGCGTAGTCGGCGGGCGACTGCAGCTGGTTTTTCGCCATCGATATGGCAGAGTGCACGGCGGCGGGCTTGTAGGTCT
>CAZTUD010000298.1:0-2917 GCA_964616945.1 uncultured Prevotella sp.
GCTGCTTCTCTATGTCCATCCAGTCGCTGGTGGCCGTCTTGCGTATCTTGTTGTTTTTCACCGCGCCTGCCACTTGTATCTGTCCGCCGAAGAGCAGGAATTTCTCAGTCAGCGTGGTTTTGCCCGCATCGGGGTGTGATATTATGGCGAAGGTGCGGCGGCGTTCAATCTCCTTGTTGTTCACAACAATTATGAATTATGAATTATAAATTATGAATTGAGACCTTTCATGCACTTTTCCAAGCTGTCGAGCCAGTATGGTATCTTGATGCCGAATGTCTCCTTTATCTTTGTCTTGTCAAGCACAGAATATGCCGGACGTTTGACAGGCGAGGGGAATTCGTTGCTGTGGCATGGTTCAATGTCGCAGCCTGTATGTCCTGCAAGCGACGCTATCATCTTTGTGAAATCATACCATGAGCACACGCCCTCGTTGCTGAAATGGTAGATGCCGCTGTTGCCCTCAAACTTGCGGTTTTCCACTATGTTGAATATTACGTCGGCCAAGTCGCCGGCGTAGGTGGGTGTGCCAGTTTGGTCGAAGACCACCTTGAGTTGCGGCTTGGTGGCGGTCAGGTTGAGCATAGTCTTCACGAAGTTGTGCCCAAATTCGGAGTACAGCCATGCGGTGCGTATGATGATGTGCTTGCAGCCCACGGCCTGTATTTTCTGTTCGCCGTGAAGCTTGGTCAGTCCATAGACTCCCGTTGGCGTGCCTTCCTGGTCCTCGCGGCAGGGCGTATTGTATGGGTCGCCGCCGAAAACGTAGTCGGTGCTTATGTGGACGAGCAGCCCGTCGCGCTCTTTCATCACCTTTGCGAGGTTTTCGGGAGCTGTGGCGTTGAGAGTCTCCACTATCTCGCCTGCTGTCTCCGCCTTGTCAACGTTGGTCCATGCCGCACAGTTGACGATGCAGCTTATATCATTGGTGGCGACATAGTCGCGTATGGCGTTGATGTCGGTAATGTCGAGTTTCTCATACCCTTCACACACATCGGTGAAGAAATATTTGTCTTTTTGCGATTGCTTGCTTGCAATCTGCATTTCATTGCCAAGCTGTCCGTTGGCACCAGTAACGAGTATGTTCATAACTCCAGTCCTTCTTCCTTGTCTTTTTTGTAGTAGTCACTTAGCATTCCGACGAATGTCGTTATTTCCTTTATTGCGTGGTCGGTCTCCTGAGAAATTTCCTTTCCCTTCAACCTTAAAATCATTATGCCGTAAAGTGCGTTGAGGCAGGTTTCAATCTCGCCGACATTGCGGTCGCCTTTGTTGCGAAGCTCCACGATGAACGGCAATACCTTGTAGTATTCTGCATTATAGAACGGAAAATTGTTTGACTCCAACAGCTGCCCGTGCAGGTCGGTAACGTCTTGCAGCACCACTTGGTTTATGTTCAGGTGCCCCTTTTCCCGCTTGCCTTCCTCGTTCATCATGCGTATGAGGTTGCCGAACCAGTCGGCCTCATCTTCTTTCTGCTCATCGGTGTAGTTGTCGAACTTGTTGATATATTTCCTGCGGATATGCGCCAACGAACAGCCGTAAGCACGTATGAGGTCTTCTATCTGCCACATATACAGCAGATATTCGGCTATAGAATTTTTGCGTAGTTTCTGTGCGATGTACATTTATATAATGTATAGTGTGTAAATTATTGATGCTGTAGCTCAGGGAACAGGTAGATGTTGAACAATGTTCCTATCAGGCTGACGAGAGAGAAGAAGATGACGCATCCGCCGATGATGCGGTTGATGATGACTACTCCTGTCTGGTCGAAGCGTTCGCGTATTTTGTCGATGGCCCACGTCAGCCCGTACCACCACAGCAACGCGCCAGCCACCATCGACGCGTAGCCCACTACCATGAGCGCGGGGTGGGACGGCATGATGAAGTTGAGCTGGGCGAACAAGGCTATGAACAGCAGTATGATGAGAGGGTTGGAGAACGTTATGAAGAATGCCGTAATCCCATTATGTAGCAGCGTGCCCTTTTCCTTTTGTCCTCCCTCGCGTGCGTTTTTCAGTGGGTTGCTGAAGAAGCTTATAAGTCCGAAGGCAAGCAGCATGATGCCGCCTGCAAGCTGGAGGTAGAACTTATAGACGGGATTGTTGATGAAATCGACGACAAAGGACATGCCGAAACCGGAAATCAAGGCGTATATCAAGTCGCTGATGGAAGCTCCCACCCCGGTGGCGAATCCATACCAACGGCCCTTCTTTTGCGTGCGTTGCACACAAAGAATGCCTACAGGGCCCATTGGCGCTGATGCCGCCACTCCGATGATGATGCCCTTTATGATAAGCTCTAATATGTCTATGTGTATTGGAAATGGCATAATTCGAAGTGCAAAGTTACTAATAATTATTTACTCTGCCGAATAGTCAGCCACCATTTTTCTATATGTGCTGTAAAGTCGTGTGCGGGAAATGTAGCCTATGAGGCGATTGTTGATGTCAACTACTGGCAAAGCCTCCGCGCTTGTCGCCTCAAACTTCCTCATCACGCCCTCCATAGGCTCGTTGTTGTAGAGTATGGCGGCTACGGGTGTCATGAGCTGTGAGGCTGTATATCTGTTGTACAGTTCGGTGCGGAAAACGATGTGGCGTATCTTCAGCATGTCAATCTCGCCAAGCAAGCGTCCAGAATCGTCGAGCACGGGCAGGAAGTCGAAGTCGCTGTTCGACAGCACGTTGACGAGCTTTCCCAACTTCATGTCGGGCTTGACGCTCGTAATGTTTTTCTCTATCACCGAGTCCATGCTCATCAGTGTCAGCACGCTGCGGTCTGTGTGGTGGGTTATGAGCTTGCCCTCCCTGGCAAGGCGCATGGCGTAGATGCTGTGGGGCTCGAAAATGCTTATCACCATCACGCTCACTACCGCCACGATGAGCAATGGCACGAAGAGCTGGTAGCCGCC
>CAZTUD010000299.1:0-2911 GCA_964616945.1 uncultured Prevotella sp.
TGCCGCAGGTGCTGAGTTCGAATACCAGGCATCTGACATTTTCAGCCTTAGCGCAGGGCTGCTCTACTCAATGCAGGGAAATAAGTACAAGCAGAATGGCTCCACGTTGACGCAGAAGCTTGACTACCTCAACATACCAGTCCTTGCCAACGTGTATTTTGCGAAAGGGTTTGCTGTGAAATTCGGTCTGCAGCCAGCCATCAACGTGAACGCATCGTCCAAGCTCTCGTCTGGCGGCAGCAGCGCGTCGGAGGACTTCGACGCAAAGGACTTTGAGCTGTCCATCCCCATTGGCTTGAGCTATGAGTTCTCCGAGGTGCCTGTGGTAATCGATGCCCGCTATAACTGGGGCGTGACAAAAGTTGTCGATGGCGCAAGCCCCAAGAACAGCGTCTTCCAGATTACGCTTGGCTACAAGTTTGACCTATAAAGGAAAATAAACGGCAAAAAATTTGCCCATGTCAAAATAAAGTCCTAAATTTGCATCCTGTTAGTAATGCAGATTTAGGGTGGAGAGAATACCGACATTCCACAAGGATGTCGGTATTCTTTTCGTTTTTCTGCGTTTTTTGGAAACGAAATAATTTAAAACTATAAAGATTATGGCTTACATGTCACAGGAAGGCTATGACAATCTCGTAGCCGAGGTACGCAGACTCGAATCTGTGGAACGCCCCAAGGCTTCTGCGGCTATTGCCGAAGCTGCCGACAAGGGCGACTTGAGTGAAAATTCGGAATATGATGCCGCAAAGGAGGCGCAGGCCCATCTTGAGGCAAAGATAAACGAGCTGAAGCTCACCATTGCGCAAGCAAAGATTGTGGACACCAGCCGGCTTAAGACCGACGAGGTGCAGATAATGTCGAAAGTGAAAATCACCAACCTCGCCACTAATAAGTCGATGACATACACCATCGTGTCGGAAAGCGAGGCCAACCTCAAGCAGGGGAAGATAAGCATCAAGACACCCATTGCACAGGGCTTGCTCAACAAGCGCGTCGGCGACGAGGTGGACATAAAGGTGCCACGGGGCATCATACGGTTAAGGATTGACGAAATAAGCGTGGGGGCATAACGATATGGCAACATTGTTCAGCAAGATAGCAGCCGGCGAGATACCGAGCTACAAATGCGCCGAAAGCGACAAGTTTTACGCTTTCCTCGACATCAATCCCGTAAGACAGGGTCACACATTGGTCATTCCGCGCAAGGAGGTTGACTACATTTTCGACATGGACGACGACGACATCGCCGCCTTTGAGGTATTCGCCAAAAAGGTAGCCATTGCCATCCGCAAGGCTTTTCCTTGCAAGAAGGTTGCCGAAGTAGTGCTTGGCCTTGAGGTGAACCATGCCCACATCCACCTAATACCAATCAACTCTGAGGCTGACGTTGACTTCCATCATCACGTCAAATTGAGCGACGAGGAGATGAAAGAGACAGCTGACAAAATATACAGCGAGTTCATAAAAGGTTTTTCATTGTAGCCCTTACGCGTCGCACTGTTGTATAGTCAATAGAGTGGGGGGCATCTTCTTGGGCGAAGCTTGGACGAAGATACTCCATGCGTGTCGGCATGGGCTCGCGGGCGGAGAAATGAAACTCGGTGGTGCCCGTCATCTCATGCAGACGGGCGATGTTGGTCTCGTTGACCCCACTCCCCGCAAGCAGAATGATGCGCCCTGCGGCTTGCTTGTTAAGCTCCTTCAGCAGAGGCGCACCGTCAATAGCTTTTGGTTGTTGTCCGCTCGTGAGTATGCGGTCAAAGCCAAGGGCTATTATTTGTTCCAAGGCCTCATGCGGATTGGCGCAGCGGTCGAAAGCGCGGTGAAATGTCACCGACAGGCCTTGGCAATGGCTCATCAGCTCCAGGCATAGTTCAACGTCCACCTTGCCTGCCTTGTCAAGGCAGCCGAACACCACGCCGTCAACTTTCAGCTTTTTGCACAACTCTATGTCCGCCACCATGCGGCTCACCTCAAGCGGCGTGTAGAGGAAGTCGCCTCCGCGCGGGCGGATTATGACGTGCAGGCGCGTTGTGGTGAGCAACTCGCGGGCAGTTTTTATCTCTCCATACGAAGGCGTTGTGCCGCCTTCGGGGATGTCGGCGCAAAGCTCAACGCGGTCGGCTCCCGCCTCTTGTGCCGCCAAGCAGCTTTCAACACCGTTGGCGCATACTTCAAATTTCATGTTTTTTTATTGGTTTATCTCCTCTAACTCCTTAATGTCTTCAATGTTTTTGTCAAACGGTCCGCTATGCTCAAGCTTCAAGGCGCACATGGCTGCGGCAAAACGTCCCGCCTCTTCGTAGTCGGCACCTTGCGCCCGACACCACAGGTAGCCGGTGCTGTAAGTGTCGCCGCAGCCTGTGGCATCCACGACTTTGGCGGGCTTGTAGGCGGGAATGTCGTAAAACTTGCCATCGGCATAAATAATCGAGCCTTGGCTGCCAAGTGTAATGATGACTTCCTTTACACCATATCGGGCAAGAATTTTCGCTACCTCGTGGGGATTGCGGCTGCCCGTTATGACTTCGGCCTCGCTTTCGTTGAGTTTCAATATGCTTGTGCAGGCGAGGATGCGTTCTTTGTTGGGCCAGTCCACGGCGTGGACCTCCTCGCCGACGACCTCGCGCAAATAGCCTTGCACGTCCATTGAGACAAGCCCTTTTTCCGCAAGGCTTTCCACGACTTCAGGGGCGAAATCGTCGGCAAGCAGACTTCCGAGATGGAAGACTTTCGCCTGCAACGGCTGCACGTCGTCAATCGTGAATGGGTCGGCCTTGGCAAGTACGCGCTGCTTGCGCTCGTCGGAGTCGGCACCGTATATGTTCTCAAAATAAACCGTGTGGCGGCTGGGGTAGCAAACGGTGTCAATGCCCATTGCCTTGATTTTCTCCACCTCCTGCACTTG
>CAZTUD010000300.1:0-598 GCA_964616945.1 uncultured Prevotella sp.
AGCTCACAAGCCCCGTGCGCTGGACAAAGAGCGTGCAGAACATGATTGCCGACGGTGCCGACGATTTCACGGAGTGCGGGCCGGGCAAGGCTTTGCAGGGAATGATACGCCGCATTGACAAGACCATACCGGCGCATGGCATAGCTTGACATTCTCGATGAACAAGAAGATAACGATTTATCAGGTTCTACCACGTCTTTTCGGCAACAAGAATACAACCAACAAGAAGAACGGAACCCTTGGCGAGAATGGGGCGGGCAAGATGAACGACTTCGACACCGTTCGCCTGCGCCTCATTCACGACATGGGGTTTACACATATATGGTACACGGGCATCATACGTCATGCCACCGCCACCGACTACACACAGTATGGCATACCGCGCCAACATCCGTCGGTGGTAAAGGGCAAGGCTGGGTCGCCATACGCCATCACCGACTATTATGACGTAGATCCTGACATTGCCGTGGACGTTGACCACCGCATGGAGGAGTTTGAGAGCCTGGTCAAGCGCACCCATCTGGCGGGCATGAAGGTCATAATGGACTTTGTGCCGAACCACGTGGCACGCGAATATCATTCTATTGCCAAGCCGCAA
>CAZTUD010000300.1:608-2897 GCA_964616945.1 uncultured Prevotella sp.
TGGCGAGGACGATGACGACACCAAGCACTTCGACCCACAGAACAACTTCTACTATTGTCCAGGGGAGCAGTTCGTGCCGCCAGTGGAGCCACAGCCGGGCGAGGAGGCCTATATAGAACGCCCCGCCAAATGCACCGGCAACGACAAGTTTAACGCCACACCAGGCGTATATGACTGGTATGAGACAGTGAAGCTGAACTATGGCGTTGACTACTGCGACTTTGGTGGCCGAAGCTCTCATTTCACTCCTACGCCCAGCACATGGCAAAAGATGACCGACATCCTGCTCTTCTGGGCAGGCAAGGGCATCGACGGCTTCCGCTGCGACATGGCGGAGATGGTGCCTCATGAGTTTTGGTCATACGCCACGGCGATAGTAAAGGAGCGTTTCCCAAGGCTAATCTTTATCGGCGAGGTGTATGACACAAGCCAATACCGCACGTACATCGCTTCGGGCTTCGACTATCTCTACGACAAGGTGGGCATGTACGATTGCCTGCGCGACATTGTCTGCGAGCGGCGTCCCGCCAACAGCATCACCTACAGCTGGCAAGACACCGACGACATAAAGGACCACATGCTCTATTTTCTGGAGAACCACGACGAGCAGCGCATTGCGAGCGACTTCTTCTGTGGCGACGGACGTAAGGCGATACCCGCCGCGATTGTGGCGATAATGCTGCAGAAGAACCCGTTCATGCTATATAGTGGTCAGGAGTTTGGTGAGCATGGCATGGACGAGGAAGGCTATTCGGGACGCGACGGACGTACCACGATATTTGACTATTGGAGTGTTGGCAGCGTGCGCCGGGGATATTTCACACCGCATGGCCTAACCGACAATGAGCGGTCGCTGATGAAAACCTACAGGACGCTGCTGCGCCTTGCCAACCATGAGAAAGCGATATGCGAGGGTGAGTGCTTCGACTTGATGTACGTGAACTACCATACATGGCAGTTTAACCCACGTTCGCAATATGCGTTCTTGCGCAAGAAGGACGACGAGGTATTGCTCATAGTGGTGAACTTCTCGCGCCCGATGGTCAAGGCAGATGTCATCATTCCTGGCCATGCCTTTGATTTCCTTGGACTGCCAGAGCGGGACATTCAGGCGGCGGACTTGCTCACGGGGGCAAGGACGACCGTGCATCTTGGCAGGGACGAGGCAACGGAGGTGGTGTTGCAACCATACGGTGGAACGATACTTAAATTCAGCATAAAGATGAAAGAGGACAGCTATGGGCTCAACGAGCACAATAAGGAAGAGTTCCCGCCAGCACACACCGCAGAGCATTTGCTCAACCAGGTGATGGTTCGCATGTTTGGATGTGAGCGTTCGGCAAATGCCCATGTCGAGCGCAAGAAGAGCAAGATAAGCTACCAACTCGACCACAAGCCGTCGAGAAAGGAGGAGAAAGCCATCGAGGACGAGATGAACCGCCTCATAGAGGCCGACCTGCCCGTGACATACGAGACAGTGGACCGCAACCATGTGCCAGAAGGCGTCAGCCTCGACCGACTGCCCAAGGACGCATCGGAAAAGATACGCCTTGTGCGCATTGGCGACTTCGACGTTTGCCCGTGTTTGGGCAAGCACGTGCGTTCCACGTCGCAGATTGGCAAGTTTGTCATGCTCGGCACCAATTGGGACGAGCCGACGCACACTTTCCGCATAAGGTTCAAGGTCGTGCCTTAGCCTCACCTTGATTATCCAATAAAATAGGCCGCAAGCATTAAGCTTGCGGCCTATTTTATGATTAATTTTTTACGGCGTCAGGCTGTCCTTTTCTTCCTTCATGTCGATAAACTGCCCTTTTGCGTCATAAAATTCATACTGCAAAAAGGCCAACTTCTGCGAAGGAATGACGTGGACGCCAAATCCATACTTCATCTGCCACTTGCGCTTCAGGCTCACGATGCCTTGGTTGATGTAGGCGGCAACGTATGGATGCACGTGCAAATAAAACTTTCTTATGCCTATCTTGTTTACGAGTTGGTCAATCTTTCCTTCCAGTTGGTCGGTAAACAAAATGCTTGACTTAATCTTCCCGGTGCCATTGCATGTAGGACAAGTCTCATCCACGTTTACGTCCATTGCCGGGCGCACACGCTGCCTTGTAATCTGCATCAGGCCGAACTTGCTCAGCGGCAGGATGTTGTGGCGTGCCCTGTCTTTCTGCATGTTTTTGCACATGCGCTCGTAGAGCATCTGCCTGTCTTCCGCCAAGTTCATGTCGATGAAGTCGACTACGATAATTCCTCCCATGTCTCGTAGCCTGAGCTGTCGTG
>CAZTUD010000301.1:0-2854 GCA_964616945.1 uncultured Prevotella sp.
GAGCAGTCAGCGAAAATCGTTGAGGTTATTTCCCGCGACGACATTCATCGTGCCGAAGCGCAGACCATCAACGACGTATTAAAACTTGCCACAGGCGTGGACGTCCGTCAGCGTGGTGGCTTTGGCGTACAGACGGACATCTCAATCAACGGCGGCACCTTCGACCAGATTTCCATTCTCTTGAATGGCATCCCAATTACATCACCGCAAACAGGCCACAACGCCGCTGACTTTCCCGTTTCTTTAGACGACATCGACCACATTGAGGTAATTGAAGGCGCAGCCTCACGCGTGTTCGGCTCGGCGGCGTTCTCGGGAGCAATAAATATCGTGACAAAGAGCCTCACCTCCAGCTCCTCCCCTACAGGGAGGGGAGATGCCAAACCAGGCTTTCACACCACAAGCAAGTGGAGTGGATGGCTGAGAGGCGAGGGTGGCTCCTTCGGCACTTTCTCGGGCAACGCAGGCATTGGCTGCGCCTACCCCCTCTCTGTTGGAACGAGGCTGGTAACCTCCTCCCTTTCCTTTGGCTACACCCAAAGCGACGGGGGAACAGACAATTCCGACTTCAAGAAGCGGCGTGCCTATTACCAAGGCAACTACACGTCAAATATTATAGATGTGGACTGGCAGGCAGGCATCACTTCCCAAGACTATGGTGCAAACACCTTCTATTCATCACGCTTCCCCAGCCAGTATGAGTGGACACGAAGATATATTGGCTCCATATCAGCAAACATCCACCCCGCCGCCAGAATAAGCATAATGCCCACGCTATACGGGCACAGGGACATTGACCACTACCAGCTAACCAAGGACAGCACAGGTGCGAAGAACGGTGAGAACTACCACCGCATGGACGTTTACGGTGCTTCGCTGAATGCCAACTTCGACTGGGCACTCGGCAAAACAGCTGTCGGGACCGACATCCGCAAGGAACACATCATTTCTACGGCATACGGCGACGAACTGGCAGAGGGCGACTGGAAAAAGATTAACCACTCCGACCGCTTCTACAACCGTGAGGGCAATCGCACCAACACAAGTATCTTCTTGGAGCACAACGTAATAGCAGGAGGCCTCACTGTGTCGGCAGGACTGATGGCAAACAAGAACACGGGGCTTGACGGCGACTTCCGCTTCTACCCAGGCGTGGATGTGAGCTACCGCCCTGACAGCCACTGGAAGCTTTACGCCAGTTGGAACAAGGCCATGCGTCTGCCAACGTTCACCGACATCTACGCAAACAACGCAGCACAGCGTGGCGACCTCAATCTGAAGCCTGAGAAGAACTCAACTTTCAAAGTCGCCTCGCGGTTTCGCACCAATGCTTTCCAAGCATTGGCCAGCGTGTTCTACAGCCACGGCACCAACATGATTGACTGGGTTTATGAGACCGCCGATGCCACGCAATACCACGCCATGAACATAGGCAAGCTCAACAATGTGGGCTTCAGCTTAGACGGCACCTTCAACTTCTCGGAAATGTTTGGATTACACAACACATTGACAACCGCCACCCAAACACCCATCACCCTCAAGCTTGGTTACGCCTACATTTACCAGCACCACGAAACTGAGCGTGAGATTTTCCGCTCACTTTACGCCTTGGAATACTTGCGCCACAAGTTTGTCGCAACACTCTCACACCCTGTCGCAGGACATCTTTCTGCCTCATGGTCGCTACGCTGGCAGCAACGCATGAACGGCTACCATCCATACGCAAAGCTGGATGGCAGAATACAATGGACAGAGAGGCATTGGCAACTCTACGTGAAAGCCGACAACATCACCTGCCACAGATACTACGACCTTGGCGGGGTAAAACAACCGGGATTGTGGATAATGGGAGGGGCGAAGCTACTTCTTTAGCCCAAACGAGGTTTCAATGCTGACAATCTCGGCATTGAACGCCTTGTCCACCTGCAAACGTTTCTCAACTTGTGAGCAACTGTGAAGCACGGTGCTGTGGTCGCGGTTGCCCACCAGCTTTCCAATACGCGAGGCGGGCATCTTGGTGTATTTGGAGGCTAAATACATCGATACCTGTCGCGCTGTTACGTAGTTGCGCTTGCGGCTCTTTGAGTTTATCTGCGTCGTGGTAACGTTGTAATGGCCGCACACCTTCTCAAGGATGTCGTCAACCGTGAGCGGACGGTCGTCAACCTTAACGGCACGCTTTATCACTCGGTTAGCGAGACGCATGTCAATGTTGCAGTTATAGACAATGGAATAGGCCATCAGCGAGTTGATGACACCCTGCAGGTCGCGCACGCTGCCGCTCGCCGTCTCGGAAATAAACTCTATCACGTCGCGGGGAATCTTCAGTCCGTCGCGCCTAATCTTATTCTCCAGAATGTCCATGCAAAGTTTTGCGTTGGGCTTCTCCAGCTCGGCTATGAGGCCACAGGAGAAACGCGTCAGCAAACGGTCGGGAACATCCTTCAAGTCAACTGGTGGACGGTCGGAGGCAAGTATGATGCGCTTGCCATTCTTGAAAAGGTGGTTGAAAATGTGGAAGAATGTGTTCAGCGTGCCAGCCTTGCCCATCCATTCCTGTATGTCATCGACAATAATCATGTCAATGGTCTGGTAGAAAGCAATGAAGTCGTTCACCACGTTCTTCAGCACGGCATTACTGTATTGCACCTGGAAAAGACGCGCCGAGATGTACAATACACGCTTCTGCGGATAAAGCTGCTTGGTGCGTACACCAATGGCGTTGATAAGATGTGTCTTGCCACAACCCGAGGGCCCAAAGATGAACATCGGATTGAACTGCATGTTGTTCGGATGCTCGGCTATGGACAATCCCACTGAGCGCGGCAGCTTGTTGCTGTCGCCCTCAATGTAG
>CAZTUD010000302.1:0-2848 GCA_964616945.1 uncultured Prevotella sp.
GCCCCCTCACTGACACCGTGCGGGCTGCTTGACAAGTATCATGCGGAGACCGTCTGCACCACCGACGACCCCACCGACGACCTGCGCTACCACGCCATCTTGAAAGACAGTTCGCTCAAGACGCGCGTGCTGCCCGCATGGCGGCCGGACAAGGCAATGTCGCCCGAAGACCCCAAGGCGTTCAGGACTTACGTGGAGAAGCTGTCAGAGGCGGCGAAACTGCCAATAACCAACTTCCCCGAATACGTGGACGCGCTACAGCAGCGGCACGACTTCTTTCACTCTATGGGTAGCCGCCTGTCCGACCACGGCATCGAAGAGTTCTATGCCGACGACTTCACGGAAGTGGAAATAAACATCATCTTCGACAAGGTGTTCGGCAAGGGCAAGCCCCTCAACCATGAGGAGATGAGGAAGTTCAAGAGCGCAATGCTCTACGTCTTCGCCATGCAGGACTACAACGCCGGGTGGGTGCAGCAATATCACTACGGCCCGATGCGCAACAACAACACGCGCATGTTCCGGCAAGTGGGTCCCGACACGGGATTCGACAGCATAGGCGTATGCAACACGGCAAGGAGCTGCTCAAGGTTTCTCGACCGCCTCGACATGGAAGGGCACCTCACGAAAACCATCATCTACAACATCAACCCCGCCGACAACGAGATGATTGCCACCATGATAGGCAACTTCCAGGACGGCTCGGTGCCGGGAAAGATACAGTGGGGCTCGGGATGGTGGTTTCTCGACCAGAAGGACGGCATACAGAAGCAGCTCAACGCCCTTTCGCTGCTCGGCCTGCTGAGCCGCTTCGTGGGAATGCTCACCGACTCGCGCTCGTTCCTTTCTTATCCGCGCCACGAATATTTCCGCCGCATTCTCTGCAACCTCATCGGCACCGACATAGAGAACGGCGAGTTGCCATACACCGGCTATGAGGAGCGGCGCGTCAACCAAATGGTTGAGGACATCTGCTACTACAACGCCAAAAACTATTTCAACTTCTGACAATGACAACAACTCACAACCAGGATAACAATAATAATCAACAAGGATAACAACAATGAGCCAAGAACTGAAACAAGACATCAAGACCAACTGGCGGTGGTATCTCTGCGCACTGCTTTTCGTGGCGACCACCATCAACTACCTCGACCGCCAAGTGCTGTCGCTGACGTGGAAAAACTTCATAGTACCCGAGTTTCACTGGACTGACAGTGACTACGGCATGATAACGGGCTTTTTCTCGCTGTTCTATGCCGTAGTGAGCCTCTTCGCGGGCAGCGCAATCGACAAGCTCGGCACCCGCAAGGGCTACCTCGTGGCCATAATAGTATGGTCGACAGGCGCATGTCTCCATGCGGGATGCGGGTGGCTGACCATGCAGATTGAGGGCATAGAGAGCGTGGAAGCGTTGCAAGCCGTGAGGGAAGGCTCGGCATTGGCCCTCGCCATAAGCACAGTCTCAGTCTATCTCTTCCTTGCCTGCCGCATGGTGCTCGCCGTCGGCGAAGCGGGCAACTTCCCGTCGGCAATCAAGGTTACTGCAGAATATTTCCCGAAGAAAGACCGCGCCTTCGCCACAGCCATCTTCAACAGCGGAGCCTCAGTGGGCGCTCTTGCCGCCCCTGCCACGATACCGTTCATTGCAAGGGCGTGGGGCTGGGAAAGTGCGTTTATCATCATCGGCGCACTGGGCTACGTGTGGGCTTTCTTCTGGCTAAAATGGTATGACAAGCCCGAAAGGTCGAAGCACGTCAACGCAGCCGAGCTTGCCTACATACGCCAGGACGAGGGCAGCCCAGCCCAGCAATCCTCAAGCCACGAGACCAAGACAGCCGAGAAGCCCATAGGCCTGCTCAAGTGCCTGAGATACCGCCAGACGTGGGAGTTCATTGCCGGAAAGTTCTTCACCGACGGCGTGTGGTGGTTCTTCCTCTTCTGGGCGCCAGCCTATTTCAGCGATGTCTATGGCTACAGCTCCGACTCCCATCAGGCTGTCTTGCTCATCTTCACTCTCTACCTCATCGTTACCGTGCTGTCCATCTGCGGCGGCTACCTGCCGAAACTGTTTGTGGAGAAGAAAGGCATGGAGCCTTACAACGGCCGCATGAGGGCCATGCTCATCTTCGCTTTCTTCCCGCTTCTCGCTCTTCTGGCCCAACCCCTCGGCCAATACAGCGCATGGTTCCCGGCTATAATAATAGGTCTCGCCGGAGCCGGGCACCAGGCATGGTCGGCGAACCTCTACTCCACCATCGGCGACATGTTTCCCAAATCTACAGTCGGCACCATCACTGGCATGGGAACGATGGCTGGCGGCATAGCCTCATACCTCATAAACCAAGGTTCTGGCATTCTCTTCGACTATGCGGGGCGCATGGGGTCGGCGTTCACGTTCTTCGGCTTCGAGGGCAAGCCAGCCGGCTACATGATTGTGTTCTGCATCTGCGGTGTGGCCTATCTCATAGCATGGTCGGTGATGAAAGCCCTTGTGCCAAAGTACAAGAAGATTGAGATTTAGGCAGCGTCAACGCCCTTTTTGATACTCCCTCGGAGTAACGCCAAACCTTTTCTTGAATATTGTTGAGAAATACTGCACGTTTGCGAAACCAGCCTTGTAGGCGGCTTCGGCAACCGTGCAGTCTTCTTCTTTCAGGCATTCCGCCGCCTTGTACAGCCGCCTGCCCTTCAGGTAGTCGCCCGGCGGCTTGCCCGTAAGCCTTTTCACGGTTCTGAAAAACGTAGTCCGCCCCATGCTGAACATCTCCGCCAGTGCGTCAATGTCAAGCGCAGGGTCGGCGATGTGGTCGCTGATGTAGATGTCAAGCCTCTCGACAAAACGCTT
>CAZTUD010000303.1:0-2847 GCA_964616945.1 uncultured Prevotella sp.
GGGCGGACGTAGATTTCCATGCGGTGCCCCATGTTGAACACTTGGTACATTTCTTTCCAGTCAGTGCCTGAGCAGTCGTGGATAATCTTGAAGAGCGGCGGTATGGGGAACATGTTGTCTTTCACCACACGGCAGTTGTCGCCTACGAAGTGCAGCACCTTTGTCTGCGCCCCGCCCGTGCAATGCACCATGCCGTGGATTTCCGGGCGAAGCTCGTCAAGCAGCCGCTTAATCACGGGCGCATACGTTCGGGTAGGGGAGAGGACAAGCTGCCCTGCGTCAATCGTTTTGAGACTTGGGGTTTGAGATTTGAGATTTGCGTTCCCGCCTATGTTAATCTTGTCGGTCAGGCGATACTTGCCGCTATATACAAGCTCGTCGGGCACGGCGTGGTCATAGCTTTCCGGGAACTTTTCGGCGAGATATTTTGCGAACACATCGTGCCGTGCGCTTGTCAGCCCGTTGCTTCCCATGCCTCCATTGTATCGGTGCTCGTATGTAGCCTGCCCAGTGGAGCTCAAGCCGACGATAACGTCGCCAGGCCGAATGTTGGCGTTGTCGATGACATCGCTTCGCCTCATGCGGCAGGTGACGGTGGAATCGACGATAATCGTGCGCACAAGGTCGCCCACGTCTGCCGTCTCGCCGCCTGTTGGCCAGATGCCAATGCCCATGTCGCGCATTTGCGAAAGCAATTCGTCGGTGCCGTTGATGATTGCCGAAATGACTTCGCCCGGCACGAGGAGCTTGTTGCGCCCGATGGTTGACGACACGAGAATGTTGTCCACCGCGCCAACGCACAGCAGGTCGTCAGTGTTCATCACTACGGCGTCTTGCGCAATGCCTTTCCACACGCTTAGGTCGCCCGTCTCTTTCCAGTACATGTAGGCGAGCGACGACTTCGTGCCCGCCCCGTCGGCATGCATTATGTTGCAAAACTCCGGGTCTCCGCCGAGTATGTCGGGGATGATTTTGCAAAATGCCTGTGGGTATATGCCCTTGTCAATGTTTTTTATGGCGTTGTGCACGTCTTCCTTTGCCGCGCTCACGCCTCTCATCATATAGCGGTTGTCCATGTCGTTCTTGTAATCATAATTCTCAAGCCTCAAATCTCAATTCTCAAACTTATTGGTGCCAGAACTCCCAGCTTGCGAATGCCTGCAGGAGTAGCATCTCAAGCCCGTTCTTTACGGTTGCTCCATGCTCCTTGCCCTTGCTCATGAACATGGTCTCGTCGGGATTGTAGATGAGGTCGTAGAGCAGGGTGTGGTCGTCCATTGCCTCATACGGTAAATTGGGGCATTCGTCAGAGTGTGGATACATGCCGCAAGGCGTGCAGTTGACTATCACGTTCCACTCTTTCATCATGTCTGGCGTTATCTGGTCGTAACGTATCGTCCCCGGCTTGTCGGAGCGGCTCACTTTCATGGTTTCCAACTTCAGCGATTTAAGGCCGAAGTCAATCGCCTTTGCGGCTCCCCCCGTGCCGAGTATCAATGCTTTCTTGTGGAAAGGCTCAAGCAAAGGTTCAATGCTTCGCGTGAAGCCTATTACGTCGCTGTTGTAGCCTTTCAGAATGATTTTCTTGCCCTTGTGGACGACTTTTATGACGTTCACGGCCCCTATCTCGCGGGCTTCCGGGCTAATGGAGTCGAGGTAGGAAATCACCTTTTCCTTGTAGGGTATTGTGACGTTGATGCCTTGCAGCTCGGGATTGGTTTCTATGATTTCGGGGAACTGCTCGATGGTTGGTATCTCATAGTTCTCGTACACCGCGTCGATGTTCTCGTTCTTGAACTTCTCGTTGAAGTAGCTTATTGAGAACGAGTGTACCAGTGGATAGCCTATTAGTCCGTATTTTTCCATTGTCGTTATTTTTCAGCTAAATATATTGTGCAAATTCCGAACGTAAGCCTTCGGAACGATGCCTTTGCAAATCCTGCTTTCTTGAAGCTTTCCATCATGCGCTCGCCTTGCGGGAAGGCCTCTATGGATGCCGTAAGGTAGTTGTATGCCCCTGGGTCTTTCGAGATTATGTTTCCGTATATGGGCAGGATGGTGTGTGAATATATGTGGAAGAGCTGTCTCATTGGAAAGCTGACGGGGGTAGTGAGTTCGGCAATGCTGACGTGCCCGCCTGGCTTGAGTACCCTGCGCATCTCGGCAAGTCCACGGTCGAGATTTTGGAAATTGCGTATGCCGAAAGCTGCCGTGACGGCATCGAAAGTGTTGTCGGGGAAAGTCAGGGCCATACAGTCTTCTTTCTTGAAAGAGATTACGGAGTCGAGGCCTGCCTTTTTCACTTTCTGCTGTCCGACATTCATCATCCCCTCGGAGATGTCGGCCCCCACAAGCATCCTTGGCTTGAGCATTTTGGCGGCGAGTATGGCAAAATCGCCCGTCCCTGTGGCAATGTCAAGGACAGTTTCTGGGTGGAATGGCAGGAGCTGCCTTATGGCCTTGCGCCGCCAGCCCCTGTCGATGTTCCACGACAGGCGGTGGTTGAGGGCATCGTAAGTAGGAGCTATGTTGTCGAACATCTTTTCCACGAGCTGCCCTTTCTCGCCATTGCCGTTGTATGGCTTTATCTCTTCCTGCTTGTAAGCCATTGCTCCACATTCTTTTCTATCCTCGCCGCGATGTCGCCCTCTTCGGCAGCCTTGTCGAACTTTTCTCCAGTGATGTGCTCGTAAAGCTCGATGTATCTGTCAGACACGCTCTCGGCATATTCGTCGGTGATTTCCGGCATCTGCTGGCCCGGCTGGTTCATGAAGCCGCGCTCTATGAGCCATTGGCGCACGAACTCCTTGGACAGTTGCTTCTGCGGCTCGCCCTTGGCGAAACGCT
>CAZTUD010000304.1:0-2834 GCA_964616945.1 uncultured Prevotella sp.
GCAAGCTCAGGAATGCGGCTTTGGATGTAAAGGGTGCATTTTGTGGGGTCGAGACCTGCCGACAGATAGTCAAGAGCCACGTTCACGATGTTCTTGCGTATCTTCTCAGGATTTTCGGCGTTGTCGGTCAACGCCTGCACGTCTGCCATGAATACGAACATGCGGTCGTAGTCGCCGGCGTTTTGCAGTTCCACACGCCGTCTTAGGCTTCCCACGTAGTGTCCAAGGTGCAGGCGGCCAGTGGGGCGGTCGCCAGTGAGGATAATCTTTCCCATCTATTTCGTTCTTAAATCGTTTCTTTCGGCAAAGTTAGCAATAATTCTTCAGTTATGGTTGTCCACGAGCAACTTAATTACTCGGTTTTGGCGCAATCCATGAATTTAACACAGATTGCGCCAAAAACATAGGGGTAGTTTTGGCGTAATCTCAATAATTTTGTAACTTTGCGCCAAAACCAAGCAAGATGAAAGAGAATATTGTAGGCAGAAAGAATGAAATAAAAAGATTGCAGCAATATGTGGACAGCAACCATTCTGAATTCATAGCAATCTATGGACGCAGGCGTGTCGGCAAGACTTTCCTTGTAAAGGAATTGTTTGGAAACCAATTTGCTTTCCGCATCACCGGGATGGAGAAAGCCACGACAAACGAACAGTTGCTCAACTTCAGCCAATCGCTTCAAAACTTCACATCATCAGGCACAAAGTTAAAGAGTTGGAGTGAGGCTTTCAACTTGTTAGAGAACTATCTCAGAGGCCTGGATGATGGTGTGAAGATAGTTTTTTTCGATGAGCTTCCTTGGTTTGACACTATGGGTTCAAATTTTCTTGCGGAGTTTGAGCATTTTTGGAATGACTGGGCTTCCTACCGCAACGACATTAAGCTCATCTGCTGCGGCAGTGCCACGACATGGATGCTCGACGAGATTATCAACTCGCGTGGCGGGCTGCATAATCGTGTAACCCACGAGATTGCGCTTGCCCCATTCACTCTTGCCGAGACAGAGCTGTATTTTCATTCCAAAGGGTTTGTTTACGAGCGTCCGGAGATAATCGAATGCTACATGGCTGTCGGCGGTGTTGCCTATTATCTGTCGCTTTTTGAGAGAGACGGGAGTGTGGCTCAGAACATCGAGAGACTTTGCTTCGCAAGAGGTGGCGAGTTGCGGAATGAGTTTGACCGCTTGTATAAGGCTCTTTTCAAGAAAGCGGACAGTTATATTGACATTGTTATGGCTTTGGCAAACAGGAGTTGTGGGATGACAAGGATGGAGCTTATAGAAGCTACAAAAAGTGTAAACAACGGGAATTTCACTAAGAAGCTGGAGGAGCTTGAGGAATGCGACTTCATACGCAGCTACCAGCCTTTCGGTAAGGAGAAAAAGACAACGGTTTATCAATTAATAGACCCGTTTTCGCTGTTTTATCTCAAGTTTATGAATGGTAGAAACGGCTTTCTTAGAGGCTACTGGATAAAAATGCAGTCAACTGATGAATATAAGAGTTGGTGTGGCTATGCTTTTGAAATTGTATGTCTTAATCATGTCGAACAGATAGTCCATGCCCTTGGCATCGACGGAAGCATAAACACCGTTTGCTCGTGGAGCTATCGCCCGCCAAAATCGCTGCCTGACAATGCTGATGAAGATTTGCGACATGGAACTCAGATTGACTTGCTAATCGACCGCTCCGACAATACGGTGAACGTATGCGAGATAAAATACAGCCTTTCCGAATATGTGATAGACAAAAGTTATTTCAGCCATCTTGAACGTCGTTTGCGCATCTTCAAGAAAATCACCAAGACGCGCAAAAGCGTTGTGCCAGTATTCATCACATCACAAGGTTTGGCAGACAACATGTACTCGCGCCGCATCCCGAGGGAGGTCAAAGGCGACGACCTGTTCGTGCAGCTATAGGCAGTGTGCCACAAATATTTTTTCTCACCGCCACCGCTATCGTCTTCATTTTCACGTAGTTGTAGCTCAGATACATGAAGCCGTGGTAGCGGTTGGCTGTGCCCCACGAATTTTTGGCGATGAAAAAGCGGCGGCCGTGGCAGTCGTGAGCCAGCCCGCACAGCTCCATGCAGTGGTCGTCGGTGGTCTCAAACCGCTCGAAGGCACGCTGTCTGCGCTGCTGCGTCACTGGCTTGTCGTCGTCGCCGAGCATGGCGAAGCCGTCGGCAAAGCTGAAGCCCGCCTCCGAGATGTCGCCCTCCCAACATACGGGATGGCCTTGCTTTAAGGAGTACACAATGGTTTTCATCAGCGAATCGATGGGGATGTTCATGTAGGAATCGAGCAGGCGGTTGTCGGGTGACTCCAAGGCGAAGCGTTCGCCAAAGAGATGGTGGGTGAAGCTCGTAAGGAAAACGTAATCGTCTGGCAGGCAGACGCTTTCGGCAAACTGCCGTGGCGTGTAGGCCATGCCGAGCATGAACAGCGACGGCGGCAGATAGCCCACGTGCTTGTCGAGGATGTCGGCAACGCGCCCGTCAAGCTGCCGCAACGATGCCGACGCACGCGCCACCTGCTGCGCCGTGCGGCAAAGCACGTTCCAGTTCACAGCCCCAAACGCATGGTAGTTATCGTAAGGCTCAATGCCATACCGCTCCATCAGGCGTGTGGTCATGGGCATCATTCCGCGCAACGATATTCGGCGTGCGCCGTGCGTCAGGTAATACTCGTCGGCTTGCTCCTGCAGCCACAGGCGGGCAAGGAAGTCGGGCGAAAGGTTTACCGAGTCGCCCATCATGAGCCGCTCGCTCTCGATGGTGGCGAGCATGGCGTAGGCCCAGCACAACGGGCTGCGGCCCTGGTTCTTGACAGGTGT
>CAZTUD010000305.1:0-2827 GCA_964616945.1 uncultured Prevotella sp.
GACCAGAGCGTGATGACCGGCGAGTCGATTCCCGTTGACAAGACCGTCGGCGACAGTGTCATCAGCGGAACCGTCAACAGCATGGGCGTGTTTGAGTTCCGTGCCACCAACGAGGAGAAGGACTCGTCGTTGCAGATGATGTTTACCCTTGCCAAGGAAGCCGAGGAGAAGAAGGCTCCCATCGTCAACCAGGCAGACCGTTGGGCAACGTGGCTCGTGCTCTTCGCCATGACCGCAGCGGTAATCACGTTCATAGTCAACTACTTCTTCTATGACGATTTCTCCATTGGCTTCAACCGTGCCGTGACAGTCCTCGTGGTCGTCTGTCCTTGTGCCTTCGTCCTCGCCACACCGACGGCAATAGTCGCAGGTATCGGCAATGCCACGAAATACGGACTGCTCGTCCGCTCAGGCGAGGCATTGCAACGCTTTGCCAAAGTCGACACCGTGGCCTTCGACAAAACAGGCACACTCACCTACGGCAAGCCACGTGTCTCAGCGAGCGTAGGAATAAACGGGGAAGACAATGACATGAATCTTTTGCGCATTGTCGCCGCTGCCGAGCAACATTCTGAGCATCCCCTGGGCAAGGCTATAGTGGAGTCGTACAAGGAGAACGGCGGAGGCAGTCTGCCCGAAATCAAGAACGAGGAAATCGTTGCTGGCAATGGCGTAAAGGCAGAAATAGATGGAAGTAAGGTTATTGCGGGTAAACTGAAGTTCCTCAACATCCAGGGAATAAGCGTGCCGAAAGGAATTGCCGACAAGCACGTCGCCGATGGAGCAAGCATCACGTATGTAGCAGCCGACGGCAAATACATCGGTTATATCGCCTTGGAGGATACCATCCGCGAGGATGCTCCAGCAACTATGCGAAGCCTCAAAAAACTTAATGTCGACTCCATTCTCCTCACCGGTGACCACAGCAGCGCAGCAAGAAAACTGGCAGAGACAGTGGGCTTGTCGTCTTACAGGGCCGAGCTGCTGCCTGCCGACAAGCAGCGGATAATCAGTGAGATGCACAACGAAGGCCACACCGTCTGCATGACGGGCGACGGCATCAACGACTCGCTTGCCCTTGCCAGTGCCGACGCGGCAATAGCCATGGGCGGCATCGGCTCCGACATCGCAATAGAGTCATCTGACGTGGTACTTGTCAACGATGACATACGCCGCATACCATACATCATAGAACTGTCGCGGAAAGTGCTCAGGAAAATCAACTTCAACATCATCGTAGCCCTTTGCATCAATGCTGTGGCGGTAGGACTCTCGGCAACGGGCATCCTCAATGCCGTCGTCGGCGCGTTGGTTCACAACTGCGGCTCCGTGTTTGTCGTTGTCAATTCCCTGTTCCTGCTGAGAAACAAGCCACAGGCATAGTAAGAATTTATTAGTATATAACCGTATATTTCATTGAACATAACATCTCAAGAGGGGCTGCATCAATAATGGTGTTGTCCCTTTTGAGTTTTAATAAGGATTTGCTAAAACAACGGACTGATAATCTCAGCTATTTTCTCCAGTCCTTCCTTATCAATATCGTCAAACTGGCTGTAGCCCTTGCTGTCAACATCGATGACGGCAATAACTTCGCCATCACGGAATACCGGCACTACAATTTCAGAGCGGGATTTTGAGGAACAGGCAATGTGTCCGGGAAACTGCAGAACATTAGGGACGACAATTGTCTGTTTCTCTTCCCAAGCCTTTCCGCAAACGCCATGACCCTTCTTTATTGAGAAACATGCAACTTCACGTTGAAACGGACCAAGTTCAAGTTTTCCGTTTCTGACAATATAAAAGCCAGCCCAAAAGTAGTGAAGAAAGGAATGTAGTAGGAGTGCCGAAACGTTGGCAAGTGCGCCGACATGATTGTCAACACCCTCAATCATAGACTTTATCTGAGGAATGAGTTGCTGATAAGTCTGGGCTTTTTCTGCCTTTAAAGTCTGCTTTTTCGTCCATTTCTCCTCCTGCATCTTACGGTTGCAGTCCTTGCAAATATGCACCGAGCGACCTTTGGCACTGAACTTCTCGTTAGCCTTGAACTGTCCGCATATCTTGCAGTACCAGCCATGTTTCCTTGATTTCTTTATCATAAGTAATCGTTATTCTGTCAGTTGAGGGTATCTGTCAAGCAGTTTGTTCATCAGCACGTCAAGATTGTCGCCCAAGTCAAGTGAATAATCAGCCTTTGTAGAAGCCTTATAGTCCGGAGTGTCAATGAATATAATATCTTCCTGACAGTCATAGCATACTGGTATTGTTGTTTCGCCAAAGCTAAAGCGGAGCTTGCCGCCACGCTTCTTGAAATCAGTTATTTCGTATTGGAATGATTTCTTGTCCATAGTCCGTTTTATGATTTAATGGATACAAAGGTACGCTTTGTTTGCCGAAAGTACAATATATTTTCGTACTTTTGCCCAAAGACTAGAATACAAAAACATCATGTGTACACCAAAAGAAATAAGAAACGAGAAAATGGCTGTGACGCTAATTCGGCATTTGAAACAACGACACTATGATGCCTACTACTGTCACGATACCAAGGAACTATTGGAGCAGGTAAAAGCATTGATTCCCGAAGGAAGCAGCATTACATGGGGCGGCTCTGTCTCTATCCGCTCTACAGGTGTAACAAATATGCTGAAAAACGGCAACTACAAGGTTTTCGACCGTGACGAGGCGAAGGATGATGACGAGAAGTTTGCCATCTACCGCAAGGCTTTCGAGTGCGACTACTACCTTGCCAGTGCCAATGCCATAAGTGAGGACGGAGTAATCGTCAATATCGACGGCAACGGCAACCGTGTGGCTGCTATCA
>CAZTUD010000306.1:0-2804 GCA_964616945.1 uncultured Prevotella sp.
TATCGAGATACTGGTCAACTACTGCCAGCGTTTCTATGAGCGGCAGTTCGTTACCCGCGAACCAATAAACTCTGAGTTGCTTACGAAGTTCGAGACCCTGCTCAACGAATATTTCAAGCAGAACAACATGAACCGCGGTCTGCCAACTGTTGCCTGGTGTGCCTCCGAACTATGCCTTTCGCCCAACTACTTCGGTGACCTCATAAAGAAAGAGACAGGCACTACCGCAAAGGATTACATCAAGAAGCACGTCATCGAGGCAACCAAGGAAGCTCTTGCCGACACGTCAAAGACCATCACAGATGTCAGCTACGAGATAGGCTTCCAGTATCCGCAGCACATGAGTCGCATGTTCAAGCAGGAGACTGGCATGACACCTGCTGAGTACCGCAACCAATTGACGGCTTAGGGATTTTAATTCGAGGTATTCAATAAAGTAAAAGGATGGAGCACGGTGAACTGTTTCATCCTTTTACCTTTTTACTTCTTTACATTATTATTAATAACCGAGTGTGAAACGCTCCTTGTGATGAGCGGGCTTCTCAAGCTCGTCAACCATTGCTACGGCATAGTCCTGCACGCTGATGTGGCTTGTTCCAGTTTTCTCGTCAACGATAAGATCATCCTTGCCGAGGCGGAACTTGCCTGTGCGCTCACCATTCTCGTCGAATGCTCCGGCAGGAGAGAGGAATATCCAGTCGATGTCGTTCTCCTTGGTGAGTACATTCAGATAGAAGTCACCGAGAGGACGCACGCCGTCCATAATCTCAGCTGGTATGGCACCGCTGTCAACGACACGCAGTCCGGGCTTTACGAACAGAGTTCCCGCACCGCCTACGATGAGCAGACGCTTAACGCCGCTCTTCTTTGCTGCCTCAAGAATATTCGGGTAGTTGGTCTCGATGAGATGCTTGATGTCGGGATTAGTCCAGCCAGGATTGTAAGCCGAGATGATTGCGTCCTTGCCCCCTGCAAGTTTGGCAATTTCGTCAACGTCTGCCACGTCAGCCTTGACAGGAGTTACATTCTCGTTCTTCTGAACCTTGCTGAGGTTGCGTGCCACCGCCGTCGCCTTGTGTCCGCGAGCCATAAGCTCATTCAAGATTGCTGAACCTACGAAACCAGTTGCGCCAATCAATAATACGTTTTTCATTGTTTTATTCCTTTCTTATAGTTATAATCTTCTTGTTTCTTCTTTGAAGAAGAAAGGCTGCGCCTCAGCAATTACTTTCCCCCTCACTTCGTTCGGACAGTGACCGTTGGTTCAAGCGAGCTTGATTGCGTTACATAAATCTTAGCTGCACTCGGGCATTTGGAAGCAAGCTTCCATGCCGCTCGTTTGCAAAGATTTTCGGCTTGCTCTTTCTTTTCGATTGCAAAGTTAATATGAAATTTCCATCCGTGCAAGAAGGCACAAATAAGTGATGTGGTTACCAAAAAGTAGGAATTGGGGAAACACGCGGTTAGCCAAATGAAACATTAACCTACATTAACCAAGACTCTTTTTCTTAGCCTTATGCTCATTCCTATATTCGGCGGGGGAAACGCCAAGGTGTCTCTTTACATAACGGCTGAAATAGAAGACAGAAGAGAAATTGTAGTCATCGGCTATCTCCTGTAATGTTTTATTCGTCTCAAGCAATTCATTGCTTACAGCCTCCACGGTGTATCGGTCTATCCAGTAGCTCGCATTGTTACCACTGGCGTCGACACAAGCCTCACTAAGATATTTCGGCGACAAGAACAGCAGGGAGGCATAATAGGCGACGCGGCGGTTTTCCTTGTAAAGTCCTTTTTGCAGAAGAGAGACAAATCGGCCGAGGATGTTAGACGCGCGCCCCTTGCCCTCAACTTGTATGTTCAGACGGCGCGAATGCATGTCGTAGAAATCGAAAATCATAATTTCCACTTCACGCTGTAGTACCTCTTCAAAGAAGTTGTTGTAGAGCTGTTCCAACCTTTGTCGTATCTCCCGGAAGTCATGCTGAATCTGCCGAATGTCTTGGGCGTCAACTGAGAATATGGGATTCTCAAGCGTTGACAACATACCGATTATATTATAATCACTCTTTGGCTGGTTGCGTGTCAAATAGTCTATAGATATAATCATTGCCTCTATCTGCAAGTCATCAGAGCATACAAGGTTTACCACGGGCTTTGCCGAAGACTTTATCATTATCTCGCCGCCAATCAAGTTATAGAGGTCGTCGCCAATCTCGAATCTTGCCGAGCCTTTCACGCAAGCGATGTGAAGACAATAGTTAGCAAATTTGTCAGAACAGGCTTCCCTAAAGTCTGTGGTAAAGAAGAAATCTTTCAAGTCTGTTGTCATAGTAACATTGAACATTGAACTTTGATGCAAAGATACCTATTATTTTCCAACCACAATATCGAGAAACCGCAAAAAGTATATATCACGCCACGAAAATTGTAAAAACTATATGGATATTTCGCCGTAACTTTGCACCAGCAAAACAAAAAATAAAAGCAATTATGAAGAAAGTTACATTGAACAATGGAGTTGAGATGCCGGCAATCGGTTTCGGTGTGTTTCAAGTGCCAGACCAAAAAGTCTGCGAGCAGGCTGTAAGCGATGCCCTTGAGGTTGGCTATCGGATGATTGACACTGCGGCGGCATACATGAACGAGGAAGCTGTGGGCAAGGCCATCAAGAACAGTGGCTTGAAACGTGAGGACATCTTCGTCACCACGAAGCTGTGGGTGCAGGACTATGGCTACGACAAGACGTTGAAGGCTTTCGACGTGTCGATGAAGAAACTCGGTCTCGACTATCTCGACCTTTA
>CAZTUD010000307.1:0-2774 GCA_964616945.1 uncultured Prevotella sp.
TGCCGCCGCTGAAGCCCACGCGGTATTTCTGGTAGATGCCAGTCTGGTGGAGCAGATTGGCGGTGCGGTTGAAGTGGTACCAGTGGCTGTCGGCTGTGGTCAGGCCGAAATCTACGCCCGCCGTGGCGTGGAACTTGCCGTCGCCGCCCTTTTTCGTCGTTATGAGTATCACGCGATTGGCGGCGCCCGAGCCGTAGAGCGTGGTTGCCGCGCCGCCCGTGAGATATTCTATGTGGTCGATGTTCTCAAGCGGAATGTCGCTCAACGCGCCCGAAGCGGCCGTCTCGCCCATCGGCAGGTCGCTCAGGCCGTAAGGCTCAGCACTGTAGCCGCTTGCTCGATAGCCTATAGTGGCCCCGGTATTGAGGTTGTCGACGCGCACGCCATCGACGTAAACCACGGGCGTGGAGTTGGAATAGGCCGACGACAGGCCGCGCGAGCGTATGTTCGACGTGGTGCCGGGCTGGCCGCTGTTTATGTTGACTTGCACGTTGGGCAATGCGTCCTGCAGCAGGTGGTCGAGCCGGTCCATAGGCAGCGAACCAAGCTCCTTTGCCGAAACCTTGTCCACCTTTGCCGACAGGCGGCGACGCTGCAAGGCACCACCCTGACCGGTGACCACAACCTCGTCGAGGTAAAGACTGTCGCGAAAGAGCGGTTCGTCGGGTTCCGCGCCTTTGGCCTCAGCTGTGGCGGCAATCGCAACGGCAAGGCTCAATAGCAGTGTGTGTCTCATTGTTAATTCTTCTTACTTTTTAATACTGCAATCGTTATCCTGGGGTGAAAACATTATGATGGTTTAAAAACTTTGTGCAATTTTCGCTATAATTTCACAGGTATGCAAATGTAAAGCAATATTTTAAGTATAATTAATAGTTGCGGAACGTTTAGCAGAGAATTTCGCACAAATGTTGCATTCCGCTAAATAAATGTTGCATAAGTATGAAAATGAAGTTAAGCATGAAAATAATCGCTAAATTATTTGGAGATGTCAAAGACTTTTCCTATATTTGCAACGAAGCAACAAAGAAGATTGCTTAAACCAAAAAACACACTATTATGAGCAAAGAAGTATTGGAAAAACTTGCGGGAGTCTTCCAGGAAGACTTCAAGAAAGAGACCGGCAACCCAATTAATGAACACAAATTGGGCGGAGAGGTTTGGTATGAGTAATTGTAAGTGTTCTATTCGCGACGGACACCAAACGGTGTTCCCTTATCAGTGAGGTTGCCTTCTTTGCACAAGGCAACCTTTTTTGTTGCTTTTACCTACGAGTTTCTGCATCGTTTGGCATAAATTTGTTTACCTTTGCAGACAAAAAACATGAGCAACCTTTGGAGAAGCTTTTGGGGCTTTGCGGACGATGACGACCCCGAAGAGACTTACGAACACGCTGTGGGGAGGGCAAAACGTCTTATCAACGAGCAAAACTACGAGGACGCATGTCGCATATTGCGCTACGCCGAACGGTACAAGCACGCCGAAGCCATGTACCTGCTCGGCTGGTGCTACTGGCGAGGCAACGGCGTGGCGGAAGATGCGGCACGAGCTGTGCACTTGTGGAAGAACGCCTCAGCCCTGGGCTACGCGCCAGCCACAGAACGGTGCACCCAACTGAAAGACTTCATCGCAAGCTCAGGATTATAAATATCTCATCATCAATACCAATAAAAGAGTTATGAAACAACTTCTGTCCATAGCACTTATCCTATTCTTCTGCCTCTCAAGCCATGCCACAAAGGTCAGTCTGCCAAAGAGTTATCAATACCGCATATACCTGCACGACAAAAAGGGCACAGCCTGCAGCGTGGCTCATCCCGAAAAGTTCCTCTCCGCAAAATCCATACAAAGGCGCAAGCGGCAAGGCATAAAGGTTGACTCGACCGACCTGCCAGTATCACGCGTTTATGTGGAAAGTCTTAAAGCCCTCGGACTGAAAATCATGGGCACGAGCCGTTGGCACAACACACTTACGGTCTCGTCGCCTACCGATGACGTGGCACAAAGGGTAAACCAATTCGCCTTCGTTGACAGCGTCATACGGCTTTACGCCTCGCCCGACTCGCTGACATTGCCCACAAGGAAGCTTGTGGCATGGCAAATGAAGCCCGACACCACCGCACAGGGCAAATATGGCAACGGCTTCAAGCAGATAAACCAGATAGGTGGCATGAAACTTCACGAGGCTGGCTTTCGCGGAAAAGGCATGACCATCGCCATCCTTGACGCGGGCTTCCACAACGCCGACAGCATACCAGCATTCAACAACATACACATCGTTGCCACAAAAGACTTCGGCCCGAGACGCACCACCGACATTTTCGCCGAACACTACCACGGCACGATGGTACTCTCCACGATGGCGATGAACCGTCCCGACACCATGATTGGCACAGCTCCCGACGCCGACTATGTGCTCATCCGCACCGAGGACATTCCCACCGAGACACGCGCCGAAGAGGACTCGTGGACGATGGGCGTGGAGTTTGCCGACTCCATCGGCGCGGATGTCATCAATTCGTCGCTCGGCTACTATTATTGGGATGGCGACACCATTCCTTTCCGCTTGCGTGACCTCGACGGAAAGACAACTTACATATCGCAAACTGCCTCTTTGCTTGCATCAAAAGGGATGGTGCTTTGCAGCAGTGCGGGCAACGAGGGCGACAAGTCCTGGCACAAGATAAGCGTGCCCGCCGATGCCGACGACATTCTGACCGTAGGCGCCGTGTCGCCCAAAGGACGGAGCGCGACATTCTCAAGCGTGGGCCCTG
>CAZTUD010000308.1:0-2766 GCA_964616945.1 uncultured Prevotella sp.
TAGGACGAGAGATTTTCATTCTCTAAAGAGCAGTTCGACTCTGCTATGGACTACACGCTGCTTCAAGAAACAAAAATAAAGAATACATAAAAGATGGCAAATCACAAATCGGCACTGAAAAGAATTCGTCAGACAAAGGTTAGAACGCTGCACAACAAATACTATGCAAAAACCATGCGCAATGCAGTGCGCAAACTTCGTGGCACAACCGACAAGGAAGAGGCTGTGAAGCTGTACCCCGCAGTACAGAAAATGCTGGACAAGCTGGCAAAGACCAACATCATCCACAAGAATAAGGCAGCCAATCTCAAGTCAAGTCTGTCACAGCACATCAACAAGCTCGGATAAGACTTTTCGAGCATTCAGGCTGACGCAAATGCGTAAGGGTCATGTCTCAGGAAAGAGATATGACCCTTGCGCATTTTTTTTGTCTTAATCCTTTCCTAAAACGCACATTTTTTCGTACCTTTGCATAGAAAATACAAGGAAAACAAAATGACAGAAATTCAGCATCCTGAAGATAATTATTCTGCCTCCAACATCCAGGTATTGGAAGGCTTGGAAGCCGTGCGCAAACGTCCGGCAATGTACATCGGCGACATCAGTGAGAAAGGACTGCACCACCTCATCAACGAGACGGTAGATAACTGCATCGACGAGGCGATGGCGGGCTTCTGCACCGAGGTGGAGGTTACGCTCAACGCCGACGGCAGCTGCACAGTTGAGGACAACGGGCGCGGAATACCTGTGGATGAGCACAAGAAGTTGCACAAGTCGGCCCTCGAAGTGGTGATGACAGTGCTTCACGCGGGCGGCAAGTTCGACAAAAGCTCCTACAAGGTTTCTGGCGGACTGCACGGCGTGGGCGTGAGCTGCGTCAACGCACTCTCAAGCCGCATGATTTCGCAGGTATATCGCGATGGACACATCTACCAGCAGGAATACGAGAAAGGCAAGCCCCTGTACCCCGTAAAGGTCATTGGCGACACCGACAAGCGCGGCACGCGCCAGCAGTTCTGGCCAGACCCGACAATATTCACCACCACAAAGTTCCAGTGGGACATAGTGTCACGCCGTATGCGTGAGCTTGCCTACCTCAACGCCGGCATCAAGATTACCCTCACCGACCTGCGCCCCGATCCGGAGACGGGCAAGACACGGCAGGAAGTCTTCCACGCCAAGGACGGACTGAAAGAGTTTGTGCGCTACATTGACCGCCACCGCCAGCACCTCTTCGACGATGTCATCTATCTCAAGACCGAGAAGCAGGGCGTGCCAATAGAGGTCGCAATAATGTACAACACCGACTACTCGGAGAACCTGCATTCGTATGTCAACAACATAAACACCATAGAGGGCGGCACCCACGTTACGGGCTTCCGCATGGCCCTGACACGCGTGCTGAAAAATTATGCCGACAACGACCCGCAGATAAAGAAGCAGATAGAAAAGGCGAAGATAGAGATTGCCGGCGAGGACTTCCGCGAGGGTCTCACTGCCGTCATCTCCATAAAGGTTGCCGAGCCACAGTTTGAGGGTCAGACCAAGACCAAGCTGGGCAACAGCGAGGTTACTGGTGCCGTGAACCAGGCTGTGGGCGAAGCCCTTACCAACTATCTTGAGGAGCATCCCGACGAGGCACACATGATTTGCGAGAAAGTAATTCTCGCCGCCACCGCACGCATAGCCGCCCGCAAGGCGCGTGAGAGCGTGCAGCGCAAGAGCGTGATGAGCGGCGGCGGATTGCCTGGCAAGCTTGCCGACTGCTCCAACAAGGACCCCAAGGACTGCGAGATATTCCTCGTGGAGGGCGACTCGGCAGGTGGCTCCGCAAAGCAGGGTCGCGACCGCTACACACAGGCTATACTGCCGCTCAGGGGCAAAATCCTGAACGTGGAAAAAGTGCAGTGGCACCGCGTCTTCGAGGCGGAGTCAGTGATGAACATCATTCAGTCCATCGGCGTGCGCTTCGGTGTTGACGGCGAGGACGACCGCGAGGCAAACATCGACAAGTTGCGCTATGACAAGATTATAATAATGACCGATGCCGATGTCGATGGCTCACACATCGACACGCTCATCATGACGCTCTTCTTCCGCTTCATGCCGAAAGTAATCGAGGAAGGCCACCTCTACATAGCCACTCCCCCGCTCTACAAGTGCACCTATAAGAACAAGGTATCGCAATACTGCTACAACGACCAGCAGCGCCAAGCCTTCCTCGACAAGTACGGCGGCGGGCAGGAAGGCACCAGCATCCACACCCAGCGCTACAAAGGTCTGGGCGAGATGAACCCCGAGCAGCTCTGGGAGACCACCATGGACCCGAAGACGCGCCTGCTGAAGCAAGTGACCATCGAGAACGCCGCTGAGGCCGACGAGATTTTCTCCATGCTCATGGGCGACGACGTAGAGCCGCGCCGCGAGTTCATCGAGGAGAACGCCGCCTACGCCAATATCGACGCCTAAGGCGCCGGCTACAACCACCACAGTCCCCTCTTCCCTACCAAGAAGAGGGGATTAAACACTATTAGCAGCACCGTCACCCCGCCTGCCACCCCTGCAGTCCCGCCTGCCGTCCCTGCCTCCCTTGCCTTTAGCCCTTTCATCTGCTGGTTCTGCGCTTCGCCCTTCAGGGCGAAGACCTAATCCCCAAACACAATGACCACCAAGCACCACCTTCTCTCCCTTTCCCTCCTCTGCTGCTTGACGGCTACCGGGCGCCAGCTCCCCATGCGGTTGTGGTACGACGCTCCAGCCGCCCTT
>CAZTUD010000309.1:0-2764 GCA_964616945.1 uncultured Prevotella sp.
GTGTCAATCATCTCCGGCTCATTGGCATAGTCGGCAGAATCACGTTCCATGCCTGGGCCGTCAACGACGTTGAACTTGCATCTCGTCGTAAGCATCACTATGGCGCATACCACTATGGCAAGGGCTACTATGAGCAACATGGCATTCATCGTTTTGCCGGCTTTCATCTGTCCAGTTTTTCTTAAAGTTCATTCATGCCCACTTGTCCAGCTCACCCGGCAGACGGATGTCGCCGAGACACTGTATCTCGTTGATGAACCATTGGTTTGTAGAAGGCTTGCGGCGCAAACGCAGTGGGCGCGGGTCGTCGGCGCCACCACTACGGACATAGAGCGTAGCCCAGTTCTGCTCGGTGAACGAGTGCTGGTTGGAGATGACAGTTACAGTGTACGGCATCGAGGGCTGGTAGTTGTTGGCGGGTGTGGCACCGTTGAAGAACGAGCGCACCTTATACATCTTGCCCTTCAGCCTCTCCATGATGAACTGCTTGCGCTGTTTTTTAAGGTCGTCAGGGCCGTTGAGCCACTCCAGCATCTCCCAGGTGTTGTTGGCGCTGTAGCCGAAATTGAGAAGCGTAACCATGCAGAGGGCTACACTCTTGTAGGGCGTGTCGAGCTTCGATTCGGGAAGCTGCTGCAGCTCAAAGAGTGAATGGGGCGGCTGCGGAAACTTGAATGTCTCCTGCTTGTTGCCAGCCATGCTGCCCATGACGCCCGCCATCTGCTGGTTAGCCCCCGCCAGTTGCGACATTACCTGACCCAGTATGCCGCCCTGTCCGTATGGCTGGCCGTACTGCTGACCATATTGTTGACCCTGCATTCCCAAGCTTTGGCCGCTGACGGCAGAGCCTATACCATTTTTCAATGCATCTAAAAGTCCCATGTTATAAGCGAAGAGTTATGAGTGAAGAATCATGTCCTATGTCCATGCCTCGTCAGCCGACTCTTGCGGCCGCGCGGGCTGCTGTGGCTGCGCGAGCTGCTGCGACTGGGCAGGTTGCTGAGGTTGCACAGGTTGCTGGGGTTTTACTGCCCCCTCCCCTATCGGGGAGGGCTGGGGAGAGGCTGGAGAGGCTTTTGTTATATGTTGCGCTATGAGCTTCTTGCCTTTCTTGGAGAATGCAAAGATGACGAGCGCCGCCACCACGAGCAGGATAACGCTGAGCACCGGACGGTAGAACAGCCACGCTATTGCGAAGACAATGAGCGACCACACGAAGCCGATGACGGCACAAATGATGTTGATGCCGAAGCCGAGGATGTAGGAGAACAGCGGCACCACCTTGAGGATGGTTTCCAAGAAGCCGAAGATGCCCTTCAGTCCGGCGACGACGAGGCACAGTCCGGCAAGGCGCAGCAGCCATGCCATCATGGTGTTGTTGTCGTGCTCGGTCTGAAACATCTCGTCGGCCGACTTGGTGCCAACGGAGATGCTGGAGAACGACTTGCCGTTCTTGGCGACATACTTGCTGAACGTGTTGCCTGAAACACGCGCCAACAGCGATACGTTGGTGGGTTCGGCCTTGGTGAACGTAATCTTCACGTCGCCGATGTTGGGCGAGCTTGCCGATGGGCCAAGATAAACTATGTTGCCGTTGGTGTGCACCATAGTGGCGTGGTACTGCTGTCGTCCGAGCGAGTCGGTGGTGGTGTTGGCACTTATTCCATAACCATTGCTGACGGTTCCCACGCGCCCGGAGTTGTTGGCCGTGCGGATGAGGTCGCGGTCAAGGGAGACGAGCGTCTCCTCGGGGATGGAGACGTTGACCACCTTGTTGTCGGGCAGCTTGTCGACTTGGCTCTCAGTCAGCACGTATGCGCCAAAGGTAACGTTATGAGACAGCATCTTGCCTGGGTCCACCTCCATGAGCACAAAGTTGCTTCGTTGGTACTGCGGGTCGTGGAATGCCGACGACTCCTGCGGAGACGTAGTCCATGCTTTCCTATAGGTGTAGGTAGTGATGGTTTCCTCACCGCCGCCGAGCTTGTCGCGCTTCTCTTCCTTGGAGTGCTCCTCCCACTGGTAATATTCCACCTTGCGGTTCATGCTCAGCGCCAAGTCCTTTACACCAAAGATGGGATCTACAAGAGTGTCGGTGGTGTTGGCAAAGCCCGTTGCGTGAACAAGCTTGCCGTCAAACTGCGGGTCAACCGCCTTGATGTTCTCCATCTCGACGTAGTTGCCCTGCGCCTCCTCAAGCATCTTGGTGGTCTTGACAGCGCGGCCCTCGTTCCACCACAGCAGTGCCGTGCCAGCGAGGAACATCAGGAAGCCCGTGAAAATGCCGCCGGCCGAATTCTTCAGCCGCTGGCCATAACTGGTTGTTGTAACTTCTTGGTAAGCCATAATATTAGTTTATGAGTTTATAGTTTATAGCCTATAATTAATGGTTCATGAGTTTGATGCAAAGTTAAAAGGAATTGTTCATTATGGCATTGCAAAATCTTTCAATGTTCTTGCAAAAAATTACAAAATTAAATTTTGCTTCTTGCAAAAAATGACAAATAGACATTGCGAATGCCGATAAACACAAGGGCTTGCACTGACAGATTTACACAAATTAACAAGTCGCCTAAAAACTGGCGAACGGCAATATTCACCGAACAAAATGGGGGCATTTGTGGTTGTGGGGCATCATAATGTGTCTTGTAGGGCATACACGGGGGTATGCCCTAACCCCTTTTGATACACTCTCTTGCAAGCGCACAGATTGTAAAATTCTTTTTCGCGCAACCCCCTCTGTGAGCGCGTTATTTTCAACAAG
>CAZTUD010000310.1:0-2751 GCA_964616945.1 uncultured Prevotella sp.
CAGGTGGGCATTCTCTATCGCCTTTGCCGTGGCGGGGCCGAAAGCCCCTATCTTCAGTGTGCCCTGCTTCATCTCCGGAAACGCCTCGGTGAGGTATTTCACGCCCGTGGGGGTGGAGAATATCAGCATGTCGTAGTCGAAGTGCTTTATCTCTTCTTCGCTGAACGGGTCGGAGAGCGTGCGGTACATCACGCATTCGGTGTGGCGCAGCCCCTTGGCGTCGAGCTTGTTCTTTATGTCGTCGTTGTGCACGCTGCTCTGCGGCACGAGATAGTTCTCGGTTTTGTGCTTCACCATCAGCGGTATGAGGTCGTCTATCTTGCCCGTATTGCCGAAGAACACCTTGCGCTTGCGGTATTGCACGTATTTCTGGATGTATAGCGATATGGTCTCGGTGATGCAGAAGTATTTCATGGTCTCCGGTATCGTCAGCCTCAGCTCCTTTGCCAGTTGGAAGAAGTAGTCGATGGCGTGGCGCGACGTGAACACTATTGCCGTGTGAGACATGATGCTTACCCTTTGCTGGCGGAACTCCTTTGCGGTGAGCCCCTCCACTTTGATGAAAGGCCGGAAGACCAACTCCACCCCAAACTCCTTGGCTAAGTCATAATAAGGCGAGTTCTCATTAGCTGGCTTTGGTTGAGATATCAGTATCTTCTTAATCATCTTATCCTAAATTTGTCCTAAAAAATTTGTTTAAAATAATTGTCCATCATCGCCAAGACACCCCACAAGGTGCCCAACGGCATCAATTCGAGTGCACAAAAGTACAAAAAACTTTGCACAATAGCACCGTTTCTCTTGAAAAAGATGATGTAAGTTTTGTAAAAAGCCAATATTTTGGCAATTATGACAACAATTAGGGCATAAATGACCGTTGCGCGGATGCTCAAGTTGAAGTAGGCAAGCAGCAAGACGGCGGGAAAAAGGGCTATGCCTTCGGTGGACGAGAGGAAGAGGAAAGCCTTCAGCCATTGTTCATTTTTTTTCTTGTCAAAAAACACCCAGTCCACCGTGGCGTAGAGCATGGCTTTCAGGCAGAAATAGGCGGCGAACGCTCCCGTGAATATTCCCAATATCTGGTAGTGGGCAATGGAGAACGATTCGCCCACGAAGTCGCGCGAGAAGAAGAAAAAGATGATGGCGGCGAGCAGGCACGTCTGCGCCACGAGGAAGAGCTGGAAGCGCAGCTCGCTGCTGGTCTCGGTTATGACGGTGGTGCCCTCGCGCGGCGTGCGGAAGAAGTTCTTGATTTGCCTCTGCAGGAAGTTGCCGCCATTGGCTATGGCTATGGTGGCAAAAATGAAGCACACGAACAGCAGCGACGTTATGAGGTTGTCGTTGGCGATGGTGTAGGGCACCGGGTCGCCAGCCACGCCGGGTCGGTAGGCCACCTCTTCGGGTCGGTAGATGGAGTCGGGCTGCACGAGCGAGTGGCTGTAGTACATCGGCTTTGTGAGCGAGGCTTTCATCTCTGGGTCGGCCTTGGTGGTGGGCGTGCGCATGGGGTTGGGCGCATGCAGCCAGTCGCGCTCCTCGAACTTGTAGTTGGCCCTTATCGCCGAGTCCTGCTGCCACGGCGTGGCGGTCTTGGGCAGCGAGTTGATGATTTGGGCGGGGGAGTGGTAGGAATTGAGATTTGAGGTTTGAGATTTGAGATTTGAGGTTTGAGAACTGAGGTTTAGCTCATGCGTCTCCTCGCCATCACTTGCCATTGATGTCGTATCTTGTGGAATCATCGTGCTCTCCATTGCCGACACATCCATAATGCCGTCTAAGCCTAAAGTAATCATAAACATCAAATCTCAAATCTCAAACCTCAAACTCCTTTTTAATCCTCTCCACCTGGTCGAGTTTCTCCCACGTGAACAGCTCCACGGGTATGGTCTTCGTCTCGTGGTAGCGGCTGGTGAACGTCTTCTCCACCACCTCGTTCTTGCGGCCCATGTGGCCGTAGGCGGCAGTCTCAAGATACATGGGCTGGCGCAGCTTCAGCTGCCTCTCTATGGCCTTCGGGCGCAGGTCGAACATCTCGGCTGTCTTGCGGGCTATCTCGCCGTCACTCATGCTGACGTGCTTCCTGCCGTAGGTGTTCACATACACGCTCACGGGCTCTGCCACGCCGATGGCGTAGGCCAGCTGCACCAGCATCTCGTCGGCCACGCCCGCCGCCACCATGTTCTTGGCTATGTAGCGCGCCATGTATGCCGCCGAGCGGTCCACCTTCGAGGGGTCCTTGCCCGAGAACGAGCCGCCGCCGTGGGCTCCGCGCCCGCCGTAGGTGTCAACTATTATCTTGCGCCCCGTAAGGCCGGTGTCGCCATGGGGGCCGCCGATGACGAACTTGCCCGTGGGGTTGACGTAGTATTTTATGTCGTCGCCGAACAGCGCGAGCACCTTGCCGTCGAGTTGCGCCTTTACTCGCGGCATGAGAATGCCAAGCACGTCGGCCTTTATTTTTGCGAGCATCTCGCTGTCGGCCTCTTCCTGCGTCTTCGTGGCGGAAGGCTTTATGAAGTCGTCGTGCTGGGTTGACACCACTATTGTGTCGATGCGCTCGGGCACTCCCGCGTCGCTGTATTGTATCGTTACCTGGCTCTTTGCGTCGGGGCGCAGGTAGGCCATCTCCTTGCCCTCCTTGCGTATGTCGGCGAGCGTGCGCACTATGAGGTGCGCCAGGTCGAGGGTGGCGGGCATGTAGTTGCCGGTCTCGTTGACGGCGTAGCCGAACATCATGCCCTGGTCGCCGGC
>CAZTUD010000311.1:0-2751 GCA_964616945.1 uncultured Prevotella sp.
TGAAAACGGTTTCGTATTGATTCATACTACTTTGAATGAATGAAATTTGTTTGTTTGCAAAAATGCGACTGCAAAGGTAGTTAAAATCTCATAAACAACGATGCAAACTGTCTCCATCGACCGCATTTTTAACTTTTATTACATGCCGTGGAGCATTTTTATTCGTACTTTTGCAACCGATTAATAAAAAGGTGAAAGCTATGAAAGCAAACGTCTCACGACTCATCACAACATTCAGGAAAGCCGCCGCCAAGTGCGCACGCCACATGGGGCTGCCACTTGTCTATGCCGGGGTCGCCCTGCTCGCCATTTTCTACTTCACCGGACTGACCGACCACAACCTCCTGCTCCTGCTGCCGTTGGCGATAATGCTGCTCGGCGTTGTCGGCTTCGTGAACAACGAAAAACATAAAGAAATTTACTAAAACAGCCGCCGTTTCGCAAACATTTTGCCAAAATAAGTTAATAATTCGCAAATGTAAAGATAAAAGACACCGCAAAAGCACTTTTATCAATCTTTTTTATTATTTTTGCAAAAACCGATCAGGAAAAAGCATTTTAGAGCTTTATAGATTATATGGCTAAGTACAACATTACGAACAAGAAAGAGAAAGAAGCCAGTTACCGTTCACTTGTAAGCCCCAAATTGATGGATGAGTTGGAGCAGAAAATTAATGATATTATAATCATACAGAAGAAGTACAAGGAAAAAAATTACTCGGCGAAGCAGCTTGCCGAGGATTTGAACACTAATACAAGGTATATCTCTGCAGTGGTCAACGTGCGGTTTCACATGAACTACACTTCATACGTGAACAAATACCGCATCCAGGAGGCCATGTCCCTGCTTGTGGACAAGCGCTATCAGGAACTCAACATGGAGGAAATATCCGACATGGTGGGATTCTCAAACCGCCAGTCCTTCTACGCCTCATTCTACAAGATAAACGGCATCACGCCAAGGGAGTACAAGCTGGAGCACCTGAAGTCGCACCCCTCACTGGCGGAGAAGCCGAAGAAAAGAGGACGCAAGCCTGGCTCAAAAAACAGGCCAAGAGGCATTGTCGCCGAGGCTTGAGGCCAC
The DNA here is from genome assembly GCA_964616945.1 of uncultured Prevotella sp. Taxonomy (GTDB): domain Bacteria; phylum Bacteroidota; class Bacteroidia; order Bacteroidales; family Bacteroidaceae; genus Prevotella. Next base: position 1,085 of record CAZTUD010000311.1, read on the forward strand.
AAGACAAAACGAAATGGACAAAGCAACATTCCAGTACGCCGACGAAAAGTTTGCCGACGTACAGATGTTGCGCTACAAGCTTGAGGGCTTCGACCAGCTCGCCCCCAGGGAGAAGGCGTACATCTATTATCTTTCAAAAGCCACATTGGCAGGACGCGACATCACGACTGACCAGTATGGACGCTACAACCTCGACATCCGCAAGATGCTCGAGGCTGTTCTCGTTTATGCCAACCCAAAGGCCCAGCCTTCAGAATATCGCCACATGGAAGAATATCTGAAGCGCGTGTGGTTCTCCAACGGCATATACCACCACTATGGCTGCGAGAAGTTCAAGCCGGAGTTTTCAGAAAAATGGCTCAGGACAACCATCGCCGAAATAGGCGGCAAGCTGCCACTGGGCCGCTACGGCAGCGTAGAGCAGATGCTCGACACCCTGTGCCCCGTGATTTTCAACCCTGACATTCTCCCTAAACGGGTAAACCAAACCGACGGCGAGGACTTGGTGAAGACTTCTGCGTGCAACTTCTACGAGGGCGTAAGCCAAAAGGAGGCGGAGGATTTCTACGCGTCGATGCGAAATCCGTCGGACGGCGACTGCCAGCCGTCGTGGGGACTAAACTCCAAGCTCGTGAAAAAAGCCGACGGAAGCATTGTCGAGCAAAAATACACCACCAAAGGCATGTATGCCCCTGCCATCAAGCAGATTATCCACTGGCTCGGCGAAGCCGCCAAGGTGGCGGAAAACGAACGCCAGCGCAAAATCATCGCCCTGCTGATTGACTATTACACCACCGGCGACCTGCGCACGTTCGACCGCTACAACATAGAATGGCTGCAGGAGCAGCAGGGCGACATCGACTTCATAAACGGATTCATAGAGGTCTATGGCGACCCGCTCGGACTGAAGGGCACATGGGAAGGCATCGTGGAATACCGCGACAAGGATGCCACACGCCGCACGCAGACCATAGCCGCGAACGCGCAGTGGTTCGAGAACCATTCACCAGTGGACCCTCGTTTCAAAAAGGCTAAGGTGAAAGGGGTATCGGCCCATGTCGTGAGGGCGGCAATGCTGGGCGGCGAGGAATACCCGTCAACGGCAATAGGCATCAACCTGCCCAACGCCGACTGGATACGCGCCCGCTACGGCTCGAAAAGCGTAACGATAGGCAACCTGACTGACGCCTACAACAAGGCCGCCCACGGCAACGGCTTCAACGAGGAGTTCGTGATTGACAACGCCACACTCGCACTCATCGACAAGTACGGCGACCTGTGCGACGACCTGCACACCGACCTGCACGAATGCCTGGGCCACGGCAGCGGGCAGCTGCTGCCAGGCGTCTCGCCCGACGCACTGAAAGCCTACGGCAGCACCAACGAGGAGGCGCGCGCCGACCTCTTCGGACTTTACTACCTCGCCGCCCCTAAGCTCATCGAGCTTGGGCTCGTGCCGGACAGCGAGGCATACAAAAGCCAATACTACCACTACATGATGAACGGGCTTCTGACACAGCTCGTCAGGATTAAGCCCGGCCATCAGATTGAGGAAGCCCACATGCGCAACCGCGCGCTCATTGCCCACTGGTGTCTGGCAAACGGCAAAGGCGTGGTGGAGCTTGTGCAGCGCGGCGGCAAGACCTACGTAAGCATAAACGACTACC
>CAZTUD010000312.1:0-2744 GCA_964616945.1 uncultured Prevotella sp.
TATGAAATAGATTGGCCCCATTGTGCCGTCCTCGTGCATCTCGCGCACCACACGTCCTATGCCGCCCGCCTTGAACGGGTCGTAGCTGTGGCCGTAGAAGCCACACACAAGCAGCCGTCCGTTGGGCGCGGTGTAGAAGCCCATGCGCTGGTGCATGATATAGCCGTAGTAGGGCTTGGGGATGGCGACGCCTTCGGGAGCCTTGTATTCAGGGAAGGCGACTACGGGCTTGCCCCAGTGCCGCCCGTCGGTGGAGGTGGCGACGAGCGTGTGGCACGGCGGCTGTTGCTCGTCCTTGGGGTTGGAGAGATATTCAAGATAGAAACGTCCGCGCCAGTAGGTGAGGTAAGTCTGGTGGTTGTAAGTCCAGCCGAAGTCGTCGCAAAGCTCCGGGTGGGTGCGGTTGGAGCGCGTCACCTGAATGTTCTCGGTGCCGATGGCGTAGTTGAATCCGCCCTCGTGGAGGCGCGGGTTGCAAATCTCCCCGCCGACGTAGGCTACGGGCTCATTTGGCGAGCCTGTCTGCGCAGAGGCGCAAGTCGCTGAGATTAAGGCAGTAAGCAATAAAAAGGTTTTGTTCATTATTATATTGTATGTTGTTAATTAAGTCGGTTTCCCTTTACGCCGCAATCGGTTTCCCTTTACGCCGCAATCGCATTGCCTTTGCGCCGTAATCGCATTGCCTTTACGCCGCAATCGCGGCGGCTTATGTTGCAGAGGCCAGCGCAATGTATTCGTCCTTTATGCCGTCGGGCATGTTTATGCCGCGCAGTATGAGGCTGCGGTTCCACGCCTTGACCTCGTCGGGGCGCAATGTCTCCAGCACTTCGGCAAACTGTGCCGTCTCGTCGTCGTTGTAGTTGTCGGAAGGCCTGCCCTTGTAATCGTCAAGCTCCTCGTCGTCGAAATATTCTATGGGCCTTGTCGCCGCCCTCATGACGCACACCTGCTCGCACGAGGCATCGTCGCCAGTGCATGAGGCACAGTCGCCCTTTCCCACGACGATGCTCCCGTCCTCGCCCCTTTTGTGTGAGATGTAGCCGAGGATGGCGCAGAAAACGCCGAGCACGATGAGTGCGGTTACAAGTATTGCCATCTGTATATATTATACTTCCCTGATTTCAAATCCCGCCTGCCGCATGTCTGCCCAGAAGTTGGGGTAAGACTTGGTCACGACTTCGGGATTGTTGATGCGCAATGCGGGATGCTTCACGGCGAGGGGCGCGAAAGCCATTGCCATGCGGTGGTCCTGGTAGGTGTCGATGGGCGCGGGCGAGGGCTCGCACCTCACGCCCCGCCACACGAGCGAAGAGTCGTCTTCGGTGTGGATGGCGAAGCCGAGCTTCTGCAGTTCTTTCTCCATTGCCATCAGGCGGTCGGTCTCCTTTATGCGCAGATTGCCGAGGCCCGTGAAGTGGAAGGGTATGCCGAGGGCGCAGCACGTCGCGGTTATGGTCTGCGCCAGGTCGGGGCAGTTGGTGAAGTCGTAGTCGAGGCGGTCGACGTGTTGCGAATGGCGCGAGAGCCTCACCGTGGCGGGCTCAGTGGCGTGGGGAGTCTCGAAAGCAGTGCGCACGCCGAGCAGCGAGAATATGTAGCGCACCACCGAGTCGCCCTGACGCGAGCTGTCTTTCAGCCCGTGCAGCCTCACGCGCACGCTGCCCACCGGATAGAGGGCTGCCATCTCGTACCAATAGCTTGCCGCGCTCCAGTCGTTTTCTATCAGGTAGTGGTGGTCGGAGTAGGGCTTTGGCTGCACCGCTATGGTCTCCGCGTCAGCCCAGTCCACCTCGGCGCCGTAGCCGTGCATCACGTTGATGGTGAGGTCGATGTAGGGGCGCGAGACGATGTCGCCCGTGAGGTGGAGGCGCAGCCCCGCCGTCATCATGGGCGCCACGAGCAGCAATGCTGAGATGAACTGCGAGCTCACGTTGCCGGGAATTTCCAACTGGCCGCCGATGAGCTTGTGGCCGTGTATGTGGAGCGGGGGGAAGCCCGCCTCGCCATCGTAGGTTATGTCGGCCCCGAGGTTGCGCAGCGCGTCCACCAGTATGCCAATGGGGCGATGCTTCATGCGCTCGGTGCCAGTTATGACGTGTTCGCCGTTGGCGCACGAGAGGTAAGCCGTGAGGAAGCGCATGGCGGTGCCCGCCGCCCCGACATCGATGGTGTGCGGCATGTTCCGCAAGGCGTTCGCCACCACCCGCGTGTCGTCGCAGTCGGAAACGTTGTCTGGCATGGTCGGCCCGCCGCTCATGGCGTGGATGATGAGTGCTCGGTTGCTTATGCTTTTCGACGCTGGCAGCTGTACGTCGGCGTCAAGATATTCAGGGGCATTGATTTCGTATGTGGTCATGGTTTCATCTTATGGTGGTTATCTTCAAGTCAATCGGCTTCTCCGCCCCGGCTGCGCGTGTGGAGGAAGAAGCGCTAAGTTTCGGGCCTGGCATCAGCGGGCTGTAGTACAGCACGTTGCGTATGCGCTGCTTTTGCTCCTTGGATATTTTGAAGCCAAGGGTCAGGCTGTAGTCCATGATGTTCTCCGACGTGAATTCCACTCCCTCGCACGAGTGTCGCTTGAGCAGCAGGTTGGCATTGTGCAAGTCGGCATCCGACAGCCCTTCCAAGTATTCGGTGTATTCCATGCGGTTGTAGGAATAGGTGTCGGCGCAGTAGTCGGTGTCGCCGCACGAGTCCACCGGCTCCACGCTGCCGCTGGCCTTGCTCTCGGTGAAGGCGTGGTA
>CAZTUD010000313.1:0-2737 GCA_964616945.1 uncultured Prevotella sp.
CTCGTGACAAAATGCTCCACGACGGTAGCCAAGCCATACTTCTTCTTCACTCTGCCGATGGTTCTCATCATGGGGGTGGCGTTGTGCGCCTCCACAGCCTCCTGGCCTTTCCATTTTTCCACGAGCAGCACAACTTCCGGGTCATCAGCCGACACGAAGTAGTCGTAGCGCAGGTTGCCGGCCTCATGGCGCACGGAGTCGGCGGTGCCCATGCGCTCTATCTCTTTCACGAACTTCCTCGCGCTGCCGTTCTTGCCCGTATAATATACGTTCAAGGTTATCACGTCGCCTGTGTAGCTGTCGCCGGCAGGCAGTCTTGCCGCGTTTCCGCCGCTTGTCTGCACCATGACACCTGCCGTCATTGCCACGGCTACAAGCGTCATGCACATACGCCTGATTGCATTTGCTTTCATATTCTTCTGCTTGTTTTTAAAGTTCCACGGCGCAAAGTTAAGCAAAAACATGCAGCAGTGTTGCACAAATCGAAAAAATATTTGCCAAAAAGGAAACTCTTTGCCGCCGTCTCCCTGATTTTTATTTCCTTTGCAACTGAAAACAAAATAAGACATGCAGAAGAACACCATACTCACCATCACTGGCAGCGACTCCACGGGAGGCAGCGGCGTGCAGGCCGACATCAGGACAATAGCGTCATTGGGATGCACGCCACTGTCGGCGATAACGTCTATCACCGTGCAGAACACGCTCGGCATACAGGAGTTCTACGACTTGCCGCCACAAGTGGTGGGCGGGCAGATTGACGCCATAGTAAACGACGTGCAGCCGCAAGCGGTGAAGGTGGGCATGGTGCGCCGCACGGAAACACTGGCAGTCATCGTCGAAGCCTTGCGCCGCTACCACCCGCAGTTTGTCATCTACGACCCGGTGCTCTTCTCAAGCCGTGGCGACCAGCTCATGGGCGAGGACATGCTCAGACAGGCGCGTGCGCAGCTTTTCCCGATGTGCACGGCGATAGTGGCGGGCAAGGAGGAGGCGCGGCGCATCATGGGCGACGAGATATTGCCAAACATCTATTTCATTGACGACGAGGCATTCCACGGCCTTGCCAACGGCTTCTCGTCGTCGCTCGCCGCCTATCTTTGCTCAGGCTTGCCGATGGCTGAGGCCGTGGAAAAGGCACGCGAGTACAGCCGCCACCAGATAGGCACGGCTCCGGCGTTGCAGGGGCGTGGCGGCCAGCTCTACAACGACTTCGCCCGGCTCGTGCGGCTGCACTGCGGGCAAAACAGCGACGTGGCGTTCTATGCCGACCAGCTGAACGTGAGCGGTGCGTATCTCGGCCAGGTGTGCCGCCGGGTGGCGGGGCGCAGCCCGAAAGGCATCATCGATGACCGTCTGCTACAGGAGATAGAGCGACGGCTGTCAGGCACGGCTGACAACATGCAGCAGATTGCCGCCGCCCTCGGCTTCTCGTCGCAGGCCCACCTCTCCCGCTTCTTCAAGAAGATGACGGGCGTGTCGCCGAGCGAATACAGGGCAAGCCATGCCGCCTTTCCCAAATAATTTTTTAATGAATATCCATGTGTTGTCTTTCGCTTATTCCCAATGCTGCTTTGTAAAATTCTTTTCCGCGCAACCCCCTCTGTGAGCGCGATATTTTCAACCAAGCAAAGAATTATTCCGTACAGCGCAATGGCGAGCGATGTTGTTAAACCTCTGTAAATCAACGGTATAACAAAAATTAAGCTTTCTAATCGCCACAAACCACCGACCTTTGCGGCGGCAAGGAGCCTGCTTCGCGCCGCCAAGAAGCCTTCCCTGCGCCGCCAAGAAGGCACCTCGGCGGCGTAAGGCAGGAGACCTTACGCCGTAAGGCAGATGCCCGTGCGCCGCGTGAGGTTCGTCGAGGCACCGCGAGAGGCGTTTTCCGCTTCTGGAACGCCAAGTTCCCGTTGTCCTGACTTTTTACTTTTTGTGAAGATTTTTCCGAATGTTACTTTGGTCTTATGCGCCATCCGTGCGAAGAGGTTCCGCAACAAAAGCATTCTCATTGGTCATGGCAGACCTGTCATAGCCAATGGTAACGCCGTGATTGTAAAGGTCTTGCGGGTCAAAGCCTATCTCGTTGTTCCAGTCAATGGTGAAAGGGTCGAGCTTGAATGCCTTGAAGTAATTCAGGTCGGCAAGTTTCTTGACTATTCCCTTGCCGTTCTTTATGACAGGAGAAAAGTCAAGCATCTTCTTTATGCCATTGCTGAATGTGGTCTCTATCCTATAGTCGCCAGCATAATGCGCCTTTGTGATTGTCAGGAGTTCCATAATGTTCATTTTAACGGTTCAACTTTATGTGGTGCGTCTCCATCACGCATTCTTTGCCAATTAGCCATAAGCTCCTCTTTGTGCTTGTCAAGCCATTCGTACACTAAACGCAACGCACGTCTTGGCAACGAACCAATGACGATGCCGTCTTCAATGGTTATCTCGGCTTTATACTCATTGTAGAACACATGAAAATGGGGTGGATTGTGTTCACTGATGTACATGTAAATCGTAATCCCGTAGAACTGGCTGATTTCAGGCATGATGAAAGTCGATTATTGTTTTTGCAAAAATACGAAGATTGTTTTAAACGCGCAACTGAAATGCGTAAAAAAGTGTGGGAAAATCTGCGAAATCCGCCCCATCCGCGAGACGAACCCATCCGTGCCGTCTGTGCAATGTGTGGTTAAGAAAGGTTAAAGATAATGTTAAGCCGACAGTTTTCCTTGTTTTTCCA
>CAZTUD010000314.1:0-2700 GCA_964616945.1 uncultured Prevotella sp.
AGTTCTCGCCGAGGTCCTGCGGGTTTGGCAACACCGCCTTTAGGAATTGCAACGGCACAATGCTTACTTTGACCGTCTTTGATGGGTCATCGGCAAGCGGAGCCTCATACACAATCGGGTCGATGCGCCCCATGCCAATGTCCTCTATCACGCGAAGGTGGGTCAAGTATTCCTGCCCGAACGTCATCCAGAAACGACCACGCTTGATGGTCGGGAAATTCTTCACAAGGCTCTCAAGCTCCTCGTGGTGCATAAGGTAGCTGTCGCGCGGGCCTATGTTCGGATAGTTTATGTCGCGGTGTATCGACAGAGGCTCAGTCTCAATCCATTTGCCGTTCTCATAATAGAGGCCTTTCTGCGTAATCTCACGGATGTTTATCTCCGGGTTGAAGTTGGTGGCAAAAGCCTTGTGATGGTTACCGGCGTTGCAGTCCACAATGTCGAGATATTGGATTTCGTCGAAATAATGCTTTGCTGCGTATGCAGTAAACACTTGGCTCACACCCGGGTCGAAGCCGCAGCCGAGTATCGCCGTAAGTCCTGCCTTCTCAAAGCGTTCCTTGTAAGCCCACTGCCACGAATACTCAAAGTGAGCTTCGTCCTTCGGTTCATAGTTTGCCGTATCGAGATAGTTGCAGCCACACGCCAGACAAGCGTCCATTATGGTAAGGTCCTGATATGGCAACGCAAGGTTGATGACGATGTCGGGCTTGTAGCTGTTGAATAGCTTCTTGAGCTGCTCCACGTCGTCGGCATCAACCTCGGCTGTTTTGATGTCCATCGCGTAGCCCTTGGCATGGATTGCGTCAACCAAGCGGTCGCACTTTTCCTTGTGATGGCTTGCAATCATCAGCTCGCCGAACACGTCTTGGTTTTGCGCTATCTTGAAGGCACATACCGTTGCCACGCCTCCAGCTCCAATCATTAATACTTTATTCATTTATTTAGTTTAAAGTTTTATAGTTTATGAGTTTTTTATCTCGTCGGCTTTTATCCCCAGCGCGTTCATAATGGAGTAGCCGAGTATCTCCTGCCGGAAGTTGCCGCCTGGCATTGGCTGCATGGCGAAAACGGTAATGCGCTTGCTGTCGTCGGCATCACGCAGAGTCGATATTATCTCGTCGTAGATGGTTCCCTGCTCGCTGTTGGGAATTATCATCACGCGCCTCACCTCGTCGTGCCCGAGAACCATGCTTATTGTGTCGAGAATATAGTCATCCTTGCCTAAAACGTCGTCCACGGCAAATGAGTCCACGCGAAATTCGCCAAGCCGCTTGTCGCTGAATGCCTGCAAACTTAGCTCTGTGTCATATACTGACGGATGGAAGTTCTCCATCTGCGGGTTCTGCTTCTTGTGTACAAGCACCACCTGCGTATCATGTGGCTTGCCGTCATGCCGCAGCCCGCCGTCGAGCGCAATGTCAACTGCCCACTGGCTGAGGTCGGCCTTGGGAATGCGGCGGCCAATCATGCGCTCAAACTGTACGGAGAGCTGAAAAGCCACGTAGTCTATATAGTCGGCGTCGGCGATGATGATATTTTCGCTCAGCCTCACTTTGCTTGCTTCTTCCAGGGTCATAGTTCCTTAAGCCATTTCTTGCCATTCTTGGTGTTCATCCAAGCATAAAATGCTAATGACGCAACCATAATCATTCCAAAAGTGATAACCAAACCTTCCATGTTCTTATCTTTTTAGGATATAGTATCCAGTTCTTGCCAATATAAACGTAGTAATGCCACCAAATAATGCCAAAATTATTGGAGTTACTATATTTTCAGCAGCAAATATGGCAATAACGTTTGCCACCACAAACGAGGCAAAGCATGTCTTCGACAAGTCGTAGAAATACTTTCCAAGTGTCTCCCTGCTTATCTTTTCTTTTTCTTTATCATCCTTAGTGGCCATGTAACATTGTTTTATTTGGCAAAGATACAATTAATATTTTATATTTAACCAACAATTTGCGACTTTGTAACTTATTTCCATAAGTTTTTTCTTACCTTTGCAGCAAAATAATAAATTCACTGAATAGTAATCATACAAAAACACAATGTCAACATTATCTATTGCGATTATCATCGTGTTCATAGTGGGCTACCTCTTCATCGCCCTTGAAAGCGTGACGAAAGTCAACAAGGCCGCCGTGGCCTTGCTCATGTTCGTGGTGGTCTGGACGCTCTACATGCTCGACCCCGCCTACTTTGTCAACCTCATGCACCCACAGTTCATGGATATCCTCAAACTTGAGCATCCCGAGCTGGGAGGCCATGTGGACCCAATCCTCACCTACGTCACCGACATCATACAGAACCATCTCGGCGACACTGGCACCACACTCTTCTTCCTGATGGGTGCCATGACGATTGTGGAGGTGGTCGACCAGAACGGCGGCTTCGACTGGGTGCGCCGAGTGATGCACACCAAGAGCAAGCGCGTGCTGCTGTGGCGCATAGCCTTCATGACGTTCTTCCTCTCGGCCATCCTCGACAACATGACGACCTCCATCGTGATGATAATGATTCTTCGCAAGCTTGTGCCACAGCATAAAGATCGCATCATCTATGCCGCGCTTGTGATAATAGCAGCCAATTCGGGCGGTGCGTTCTCGCCCATCGGCGACGTCACCACCATCATGCTCTGGAACAAGGGGCTCATCACTGCCCTCGGCGTGATAAGTGAGATACTCGTCCCGTCGATTG
>CAZTUD010000315.1:0-2678 GCA_964616945.1 uncultured Prevotella sp.
GCTGCCCACCTTGACAAACTCCTTGCCGCGCTCCTCGTTCTTCTTCGATGTCTCAAGAGTTGACTCGTTCACTTTCACAGCCTCCTGCGAATACAATATCTGCACAAAAAGCTGCGTTATCTGCTCCTGCAACGAGTTGGCTGTCTGCGCACTGTCGAGGGCAGCCTGGTCAGCAGTAATCTTGTTCAGCTTAATCTGGTTGTAGTTGCGGTTGCCATTCCACACCGTCCAGTTGGCGTTGATGCCGTATGAGCCGTTGTAGTAGAACTTGTCAACATGCGTCTGCACCTTGCTCCCAGCAACGGTGTAGGAACCCTGCTCAGGCCACGGGTTATAGGACACGTTGTGCGAAGTCGATGCCGAGAGCGAGGGCAACAGGGCCGCCTGGCTTTCCTTGACATCCTCCACCGCCGAGAGCCGCGACACACGGTTCTTCTGAAGCGTGATGTTGTTTTGCAGCGCATAGCTGATGCAGTCCTGCAGCGACCACTTCTTCGCCTGTGCCGCATGTGGGACGGCCACAAGCAGCAAGGCAACGGCAAATGTCGCGAATGTTTTTTTCATGCGTTTAATGTTTTGTTGTTTTCTCTTTTTCTTTGTCAGTTTGATGCAAATCGTTATGAAAAAGTTTATTCCGACAACAAAACATTAACAGAAGTTACATTTAAAAACAACATTTTCACAAGGAAATGTTCTTATCAATGCCGCATTTGTAGGCTTATGTGATGTGTAGGCCTCGTTGCCTTCCATGTTGGTATTGAGTTCAATTTATTCAGGGTTTCCTATCTTTCTCCAGTAAAACTCCTCGTCTTTCTGGAAGCCATTAGATAAGAATTTCTTTTCGAAGCTATCGAAAGCCTCCTGTGTCATGTCTTTGTGGTCGATGGAAATATCGTTCCTTCGCTTGTACATATCCTCATCACGGTCGTAGTAGTTCTCACTGACCATGTTGATGGTGTGCTCCACACTGCTGTGCTTGATAATATAATATGTCCAAAAGTTGAAAGATCCCCTTTGCGAGACATCTTTCATGCAGACAACCCCATTGTAAATCTCAACATCGTTATAATTGTCCTCCAAGCCAATTACTTTAGGATCTCCCTTCATAAGGAACACGCATCGATGGCCTTTCGTGCCGTTGCGCAATACTAACTCCGGGATGTCGTCATCATCGATGTAGCAATATCGAAAGTGGGTAAAGTGCGTGGACTCCACACCATGAACTTCCGCAAATTCGTCGGCGAGTTTTTGCAACTGTGCAGCCTGTGTCTTGTAGAGAATAATAGGCTCGTCTATGTACACGTAGTAACCGCTTACCTCCTGCTTTTCGAGTGTCCCGTCGTCATCTGGCGTGAGATAACCAGTTTCCACGCTCTCTGGTGCTTGTCGCACGTAGCACAGCATCGGCCTGCCAGCACATGTCTTAAAAGCTGCAAGAATGGTGGTGGGCAAATATATGCCATCGTCATCTACATTCCATGTCGGACCGTATTCCTTGTCGTTGACACCCCATTCCTCGGAGACATACGTCCGTTTTCCGTCGGTGAGCACCTGTAGGGCAAGTACCTTTTCGCCAACAGGTTTGAACTGCACAGCCCCGAACGACCACCTGCCACCAATCTTGCAGGTGAGCAGCGAGCGCACAGCAGACATCTTATATCTGCCCTCAAGTTTGCTGACGATGTTAGACGGCATGTTCTGAGCGACCTCCTTTACTTGCTTGTAGCCTAACAACTTATTGTGGCTGAGGAAGCTGTCGGTGACGAGGGCGTACACGCCGTTGTCATGCCTTCCAAATGTCTTCTTGTCATTATCGGCAACTTCATAGTTGAGCCCTGCCGACAGTCTTCCGGTGCTGTGTGTCTGGCCTATGTTGATAAGTCCTCCGTCGGGGTCGCACAAGGTTTCTCCCACGAACTTCATCCTTACCGCCCTGCCGTCCTTAATTAGGCAAGTGTACTTATCGGCGTTGCGGCGGATCAACTGCTGTAGCTTCCAGCCAAATGTAACGCTGTCAGGTCGTTCGTTGACAGTCCAAAAAGACACCTGTATGTAGTCGTTGTTGTACTTGTAGAAGAGGGAAACGGGCATAAGCGAGTCCTTTTCCACCACTTCTGACACTGCCGCCGAAGCTCCACCCTGTTCCTCTCTGGTCGGGGAGGAAGATGAAGCGGCCTTTCCTTTCTGCTTGTTGCCGCAAGAGAGCGCAACAAGGGCAAAGAACAAGACGGGGAATAATCGTAGTGCTTTCATTTATATACGTTTATGCAGATTACATTGCGAGGCGTAGGCCAATGAAAGAGACGCGCATGTTGACCGGGTAATACCCACGCTGGCTCACACGCCCACGACCTGGCCAATTCTGCCACGAGCCACCACGTGCCACGTGCCACAGGCACGAGTCGTCGCCACCATTAGGATGCCACGAGCCGGGCGGCGCACCTTGCGGGTCGGTTTGTGGCGTGTCCGGATATGGGCCATAGCAGTCGGAACACCATTCCCATACGTTGCCCGCCATGTCGTAAAGCCCAAGCTCATTGGGTTTCTTGAGGCCCACCTCATGGGTTGCGTATGCAGCATTGTGCAGATACCACGCCACGTCGGCTGGCTTGTTGCTACCCGGGAAGCGGCGACATTTGCACAGCGTGCCACCTCTTGCGGCAAACTCCCACTCTGCC
>CAZTUD010000316.1:0-2666 GCA_964616945.1 uncultured Prevotella sp.
CAAAGATACGAAATATTTTCTAATTTTGCAGATGAGAATAGTATTAAATAATATAAAAAAGGATAAGTTTCAGAACGAAAGTTTTAAAATGACCCCAAGAGGTTTTGTCGGTGCAACGTAGAGTTTGCAAAACAGTATTCTTGGATGTAATGATACACATATAAACCAAAATAGTATGGGAAAGTTTTTAAATGAATTCAAGACGTTTGCCGTAAAGGGCAACGCAGTGGACATGGCCGTCGGCGTAATCATAGGCGGCGCCTTTGGGAAAATCGTGAGCAGCATCGTTGACGACATCATCATGCCCCCCATAGGGTGGCTCATCGGTGGCGTGAACTTCTCTGACCTAAAAATCACCTTGCCAGCCGAAACCATAGCAGGAGTTGAGATGAAAGCTGCTACCATCAACTGGGGCAATTTCGTGCAGACACTCATCGATTTCATCATCATCGCTTTCTGCGTGTTCCTGATGGTGAAAGGCATCAACAAATTGGCAAAGAAAAATGAAAAGCCTGCAGAACCTACTGCCCCACCAGCCCCAACCAAAGAGGAAGTGCTACTGACCGAAATAAGGGACTTGCTGAAAGAGAAGAAATAAGTTTTCGGTGTTGGGTGATAGTGAAATGCATATTGTAACCATTAATACCCACCACCCAACACCTACCACCCAAGTTTATAACTTTACCGGCCATGCGATGACAACTTCTGTGAGGTCGGCCTTAGTTTTGTGTGCCTTTACGTCAACGCCAACCTGTATTCCTCCGACTGCCGAAAACGCATATCGCAATCCAATGTGCTCATAATAAGGTGTCTCTATTTGCTTTGCACCATACCCCATGTGCCGATAGAGATAGCAGCCTATTGACAGGGCGAGCGAGAACCTCTTGTAGAAAGCCTCATGGTGTGCCGACAATCCCACAGACACTGGACTGTGCTTCAAATGTCTACCGGCTGCCTCGTCAAGCTCCTCCACATGGTGTGCATAATTGCCATAGAAAATGTCCGCTCCCACGCCTGATGCCCACCTGCGGGCATAACGGTACATAATAGCGGAACGTACAGACCATGCGGTGTAAAAGTGGAAGTCTGACGTGCGGTAATCTGGATCGTCAGGTTCTGTATTGAACTGCGTTTTCTTCCAGTCCTCGTCCAGTGTCTTCCCGCCAAAAGCTCCGACAATGTTGACATAGAAATATGGTCGAAACTTATCAGGCCTATAACTATCTTTCCTGGCAATTTCATCATAATAAGGCTCATACACAATGCCAACGACAGGACCAACGAAGTTTGCCCCCTTATTTGGCCTGTTCAATGCACCATTACTATAATGGTAATAATCCACCCCAGTCTTTATCCCCCAGCCACGTGCAAAATGATACTTGGCATAGAGACTACCACCAAAATGAATCAACCATCGTGAGCCTATCAACTCATTGTCTATATTATTATATGTATTGTATTTGAGACGTGAATATGCCACGCCAAAGTTGAGTACATATGATGCCGACCATCTTCTTGTCCTAAAGAAAGACCTGTCAAACGAACCATAAAGCGAAACAACATTCCCCATGTGAGAGTCGTAGTCCACCTCCTGCGCCAGCCCCCAGTCATCCGCCGCAGACCGGTGCATCGTCACGTCATGGTTGAGTGAATACCTTAATCCTATGCCGAGTGCTGGATAACCATAATCGTAGGCGAAAGCGTCGCTATCGCATGGCAATGACACGTGGAGAAGCCTGACATCTAAAGCAAAGTTGCGCTTTCCTTTTTGCCATTTGCGCTGATACTCATCCATGACAAGAGCCTCTCCTGGAGTAACCGCCACCTCAGCCCCCCAACGACGAACAACACTGTCGACAGCGTCGGCAGACACGCAAACAGCGTATGCCAACAATGCAACTATGCTCCAAACTCTTGGCATCATGCAAATCACATTCCTATTCTCGGATATAGTCTTTTGACACCAAATCGTAATACAACGACTCCAGCTCGCCAAGCGTGAGCTTCTCCACGCTATGTTCAATAATGCGAACAAGCTCCTCGCGGCGGGACATACTGTCTAATTCAAAAATCATAATTTACTCCCACTCTATTGTCGATGGCGGCTTTGACGAGATGTCATAGCATACTCGGTTCACTCCTTTTACCTTTCGGATGATTTCATTTGACACGTCCGCCATGAAGTCGTATGGCAGACGAGCCCAGTCTGCTGTCATTGCGTCCATAGAGGTCACCGCACGCAAGGCCACTGGATGCTCGTAGGTGCGCTCGTCGCCCATCACTCCTACCGAACGTATGGTGGAGAGCAGCACGGTACCCGCCTGCCAAACATTGTCGTAAAGCGAAGAACCGTCGGGCATCCTATAGTCATGCATCTTCTCAATGTAGATGTCGTCGGCATCCTGCAAAATGCGCACTTTTTCACGGGTGATGTCACCCAGTATGCGCACGGCAAGTCCTGGTCCAGGGAAAGGATGGCGCTTGATAAGCCTTTCTGGCATCTTCAGCTCGTAGCCTACACGTCGTACCTCGTCCTTGAACAGCCACTTCAGCGGTTCGCAAAGCCTCAACTTCATGTCCTTGGGCAGTCCGCCCACGTTGTGATGGCTCTTTATCGTCTTGCCTGTTATGCTTAGGCTTTCGATGCGGTCGGGATAAATGGTGCC
>CAZTUD010000317.1:0-2650 GCA_964616945.1 uncultured Prevotella sp.
CGCCAGTGAAGCCGAGCTTCTCGTCGAGCACCTTGTAGGGAGCCGAGAAGCCAAAGCTCTCCAAGCCGAAGACGCGGCTGTCGGGGCCAATGCCCACAAGCCCTTCGAGCGTGCAGGGCAGCCCTGCCGTAAGCCCGAACTTCTTCACGCCGTAGGGCAGCACACTCTCTTGGTATTCTTTCGGCTGGCGGCGGAATAGGCCCTCCGAGGGAGCTGAGACCACGCGCACGTTGATGCCGTCGGCACGCAGCAGTTCGGCGCCTGCCACGAGCGTGGAGACTTCGGAGCCGCTTGCCACGAGGATGACATCGGGAAGCCTCTCCCCGTGGGTGAGGCTGTACGCCCCCTTGCGCACCAGCTCATAGTCGTTGCCCTCTGGCAGGCACTTTATGCCTTGGCGCGAGAGAATGAGAGCCGTCGGCGTGTCCATGTTCTCCATTGCCATCTGCCAGCATACGGTTGTCTCGTAGCAGTCGGCGGGGCGGAAGACGCGCACGCTGTCCTGCCCCTTGTGGTTTTTCAGTTTCTCCATGAGGCGTATCTGCGCTTCCTGCTCCACGGGCTGGTGGGTGGGGCCGTCCTCGCCCACGCGGAAAGCGTCGTGGCTCCACACGAACTTCACCGGCACGCCCATGAGTGCCGCCATGCGCACGGCGGGCTTCATGTAGTCGGAGAAGACGAAGAACGTGCCCATTGCGGCTATCACGCCGCCGTGGAGCATCATGCCGATGCACATGTCAGCCATAGTAAGCTCGCTCACTCCGGCTTGGAAGAAAGCCCCGGTGAAGTCGCCCTTGCGCAGGTCGTGGGTCTCTTTCAGGAAACCGTCGGTCTTGTCGCTGTTGCTCAGGTCGGCTGAGGCGCAAATCATGTTCGGCACCTCGTGGGCAAGCACCTTGAGGCACGCCGACGAGGCGGCGCGGGTGGCGGTGTCGGGCTTCTGCTCAACCTTGCTCCAGTCAATTTTCGGGGCTTTTCCGCTGAACCACTCGTCCATCAGGGCTTTCTTTTCCGGGTTCTCCTTTGCCCATTGGGCTTCTTCATCATGGCGTTTTGCCACAATGTGTTTCAGCTCCTCGCGGCGGTTGGCATAGAGCTGCCTCACGTCGTCGAAGATGACGAACGGGTTCTCAGGGTCGCCGCCGAGATGCTTTATGGTGTTTATGAAAGCGCCGTCGCCGAGCGGTGCGCCGTGGGTCTTGACGCTGTTCTCATAGCTTGAGCCGTCGGCTTTCAGCGCGCCCTTGCCCATGATGGTCTTGCCGATGATGAGCGTCGGCCGCTCCGGCTCGGCAATGGCTGCGTCGAGGGCATGGCGTATCTGCGCCACGTCGCCGCCGTCTATCTCGATGACATTCCAGTGCCACGCGCGGTATTTGGCGGCAGTGTCCTCGTCCATCACCTCGCTTACGGTAGTGGAGAGCTGTATGTCGTTGGCGTCGTAGAACATTATGAGGTTGTCGAGGCCGAGCGTGCCGGCTATGCGGCCCACGCCCTGCGATATTTCCTCCTCCACCGCGCCGTCGCTTATGTAGGCGAATATGCGGTGCTGCATTGGCGCATGGCCGAGGCGAGCCTCAAGAAATTTCTCCGCCACTGCCGCGCCCGCCGCCATTGCGTGGCCCTGTCCGAGCGGCCCCGACGAGTTTTCTATGCCGTGGGCAACGTCGAGCTCGGGATGACCCGGCGTGATACTGCCCCATTGCCGCAGCTGCTCGATGTCGTCGATGGTGAACTTGCCCTGCAGCGTGAGCGCGGCGTAGAGCATTGGGCTCATGTGGCCGGGGTCGAGGAAGAAGCGGTCGCGCCCCGTCCATGTGGGGTTGTCGGGGTCGTAGATGAGATATTCGGAGAAGAGCACGTTTATGAAGTCGGCTCCGCCCATAGCTCCGCCGGGATGCCCCGACTTGGCTTTCTCCACCATGCTTGCCGCGAGGATGCGGATGTTGTCGGCGGCATGGTTCATCAGTTTGATGTCGTTCATTTTGATTGTTGGTTGTTGTAAAGTTTGTCAGGAAGGCCGTTGGCTGCCCTACTTGACGCTGAACTTATACGCTAAGTGGGAATAGTATTTCTGCCCCGGCTTGAGGTAGGGGTTTGACGTTTCCCAGCCTGGGGTCTTGGCAGTAACCTTTGTTGGCGAGTCGGGAAACTTCTGGCTCTCGAAGCACACGCTTGCGTGCTTCGGGTATTTTAGCCCGTGCTTGCTTGCTATGCCGTTGCCGAGGAAGTTGCCCGTATATACCTGTATGCCCGGCTCGTTGGTGAACACCTCCATGAGGATGCCCGTTGCCGGCGAGTAGAGGCTTGCGGCAACTGTAGTGTCGTCGCCCTTGCCGTCCTTGTAGGTGTTGAGCACCCAGTTGTGGTCGTAGCCTCCGGCGAACTTTATGGGCTCATACGAGAAGTCGTTGATGTGCTCGGCGAGCGCGTGCGGCTTGCGGAAGTCCATCGGCGTGCCGTCCACCTTGCGTATCTCGCCCGTCGGGATGAACAGCGAGTCGGCGGGTGTGAAGCTGTCGGCGTTGATGTACATCACCATGTTCTCGCCGTCTTTCGACGGGTCGCCGTTGAGGTTGAAATAGCTGTGGTTGGTCATGTTGACGACAGTCTCCTTGTCGGTTGTCGCCTGATATACCGCGTCGAGCGT
>CAZTUD010000318.1:0-2640 GCA_964616945.1 uncultured Prevotella sp.
CTTTTGTTGTAATATGCACTGTGACGCGAGCACCATTTCCACTTCGGAGGTGCCTATGCCGAATGCCACCGCACCCATAGCTCCGTGGGTGGAGGTGTGGGAATCGCCGCAGACAATGGTCATGCCTGGCAAAGACAGACCTTTTTCGGGACCTACGACATGAATGATGCCGTTGTCCTCCGTGTTGTACTTGAACTCGGTTATGCCAAAGTCCTTGCAGTTTTTGTCCAGTGTCTCAACCTGATGGCGTCCCACTGGATCCATGATGGGCTTGTCCTGGTCATGGGTCTGAGTGTTATGGTCGGGCATGGCATAGACATGGTCGGGACGGAAGACCTTCAAGCCACGCTTGCGCAAGCCGTCAAAAGCCTGTGCCGTGGTCACTTCGTGGCAGTAGAGGCGGTCGATGTAAAGTTGTGTGGGACCGTCTTTTACTATTTGCACCACGTGCTTGTCCCAAATTTTGTCAAATAGAGTATTCATAATGTTTTTACTTGTTCCTGAACTTGTTGATACAGTCGAGATAAGCCTCCACCGAAGCCGTAACGATGTCTGTGTTGGCACCGAAGCCATAGTAGATGTGGCCGTCGTACTCCACCTGCATGTGCACCTTGCCAACGTCGTCGGAGCCTTGGGTGATGGCTTGTATGGTGAATTCCTTGAGCGTCATCTGCTTGTGGATGATGCGCTTGAGAGCCTTTATGGCAGCATCGACCGGACCGTTGCCCGTGGCACTCTCCTCAAACTTCTGCCCGGCGATGTCGAGGCCGATGGAAGCGACATTGCGTACGCCCTTGCCCGACATGACTTGCAGGAAGTCGAGCTTTACGGCGTGGTTGGCGGCCTTGTCGGCACCCGCCAGCATCAGCACGTCGTCGTCGGTGATTTCTTTCTTCTTGTCGGCAAGCTTCAGGAAGTCCTCGTAAATCTTGTCGAGCCTGTCCTGGTCCTTAATGTCCACGCCATTCACCTCAAGGCGATACTTGAGCGCGGCGCGGCCGGAGCGGGCCGTGAGTACGATTTCGTTGTTCTCAAGGCCGATGTCCTTGGGATTGATAATCTCGTAGGTTTGCACGTTCTTCAAAACGCCATCCTGGTGTATGCCGCTGGAATGGGCGAACGCATTGCGGCCCACAATAGCCTTGTTTGGCTGCACGGGCATGTTCATCAGCGACGACACCATGCGCGAGATGGGATAAATCTTGCGGGTGTTGATGTTGGTATCGATGCCGATGTCCTTGTGGCATTTCAAAATCATGGCAATCTCCTCAAGCGCGGTGTTGCCGGCACGCTCGCCAATGCCGTTTATGGTAACCTCCACTTGACGTGCGCCGTTGAGTACTCCCTCCAAGGTATTGGCGGTGGCCATGCCGAGGTCGTTGTGGCAATGGGTGGATATGATGGCATTGTCTATGCCATCAACATGCTCTTTCAGATATTTTATCTTGGCACCATACTCGCTTGGCAAGCAGTAGCCTGTGGTGTCGGGAATGTTCACTACGGTGGCACCCGCCTTTATCACGGCCTCAACGACCTTGGCAAGGTATTCGTTGTCGGTGCGTCCGGCATCCTCGGCGTAAAACTCTACGTCCTCCACATATTTCTTGGCGTATGCCACGGCACGCACGGCACGCTCCAGAATATCCTCACGATTGGAATTGAACTTGTATTTGATATGGTAATCGCTCGTACCAAGCCCTGTATGGATGCGCTTGTGTTTGGCATATTTCAATGCCTCTGCCGCACAGTCTATATCCTTTTCCACAGCGCGTGTAAGGGCGCAAATGGTAGGCCACGTTACGGCTTTCGAAATCTCCACCACAGAGTTGAAATCGCCTGGCGAGGAGATTGGGAAACCTGCCTCAATGACATCCACACCAAGCAGCTCAAGTTGCTTCGCCACTTGTATTTTCTCAACAGTGTTGAGTTGGCAGCCAGGAACTTGCTCGCCATCACGAAGCGTGGTATCAAAAATGTAAAGTCTGTCGCTCATAATAATTATTATCCTTTTTTTCTTTTCTGTTTCCCTAAAAACAAAAAGCCTTCCCACTTGCCGGAAGTGGAAAGGCTTTGCTGTTGCATTTATGCTCAGACTTGCACACACGCCATCTCACTTCCGGCAACATCTTGCAGTCGAATGCTAATAATAATGCCCAAAATGGTGTTCTGTGCTGTCATCGCTTTCTCTATTTCTGAATTTGTCTGCAAAGGTATGTATTAATGCGGACATAAACAAATAAAATGTTACTTTTTTCAGACTTTTTGTTATAATTCATCAGAAAGGCGTGGTTGGTGCAGGTCCCAAGGGATTGTCGCCGCCAATAGGCATGCCACCCAAAGGGTCGTCTCCTTCGCCCATGCCATTGCCATTGAGACGGGAGCCTATAATTTCGCCTCCCATGCCAAGCGGGGCAAGCATTGCGTCCTCTGGGTTGGCGAAACGGGTATATTGCCCTTGGAAGGCGAGAAGCACGTCACCCGTGGCACCCTTACGATGCTTGGCAATCAATATCTGTGCCTTGCCGCGAAGGTCGTTGCCTTTCTCGTCCTCATACAGATGATAATACTCAGGCCTGTGCACGAAAAGCACCATGTCGGCGTCTTGCTCAATGGCTCCCGACTCACGCAGGTCGCTCAGTT
>CAZTUD010000319.1:0-2638 GCA_964616945.1 uncultured Prevotella sp.
CCGTGGGGCGGGGGAGGGACTGGCAAGCATGAAGCCGCAGCCCGACTGCCTGAATTTTTATCGCTTCTGCGACGATTTCATCTCCAATGTCGTGGAGCAGCACGTCTTCAGGCTTTCGAAATTTCTCAAGAGCAAGCGTCCGGGCATATACAATGAAGTAAGGCCGAGTCTTGGCTCTTTGGCTGATGACGAGGATGCCTACCGCAGGGCGAGGGGCTACATCTGCGTGGAGACAGACAGCGGCGACAACAACCGCCAGTTTGTCTATCATGCCGGGCAGCTGAAGAAATACATCGAGAGCAACCTCTATCTGCCCACGCGCAAGCGCAAGAACACGGTTTTCCTGGAGCAGGTGGCTTTCAGTCTCGCGGCTGGCGTGTCGATGATATTCGCCACCGTGGTGTCGTTCGCCTTCCAGCAGACATACGGCAACTTCACGTTGCCTTTCTTCATAGCCTTGGTGATAAGCTACATGTTCAAGGACCGCATAAAGGAGCTTATACGCTACTATTTCGCCAACCGCCTTGGCAGCCGCTTCTACGACTACCTGCTCACGATATGGGTGGGCAACACCCGGATAGGCAAGTGCAAGGAGGGCTTCGACTTCGTGAGGGCGGAGAAGTTGCCGCGCATGGTGAGCGAGACGAGGGCAAGGAAGTCGCCACTGGTAATAAACAAGGGGGTGAACGAGCAAGTGATGTGCTGCCGCAAGTATGTGCACCTGAAGCGCAAGGAGCTTGAGAGGCTGTCGCCATATCGGCTGTTGGGCATAAACGACATAGTGAGATACAACCTAAAGGAGTTCATGCGCAAGATGGACAATGCGCAGATACCACTCTTCGCCAACAAGGGCGGAGGTGGCTATGAGGTCGTGGGCGGCGACAAGGTGTATTATCTCAACTTCGTGATAAGGTGCCGATACGGAAATCAGTCGGAATACAGGCGATATAGGATATGCTTGAACAGAAAGGGAATAAAGGAAATAGAGGAAAAATGAAGAGTGGAGAAATGAATGCTGTCCGAAGGGTGCTATGGCACGTGGCTGTCGTGCTGCTGTTTGCGTCATGCACCAATCACAACACTGTCAACGTGCTGATAACCAACGGCAGTGGAGCCGACATGACCGACAAGGAGGTGAGGGTGTCGTTGGACGAGGTGCGCAGCCGTCTGCAGACTGCGCGTGGCGACACGCTGATAGTGCTCAACGAGCAGAATGTGCCGGTGGACTATGGCTTCTCGGCTGACAGCCTTTACTTGGTTTTCCGCGTGCCCATAATAAAGAAGAACTCGCAGAAAACCTACTCCATAAATCGCAGCCACAGCCGCCTTTCCGACAACCTGCTGCGCTTCAGGCGTGAGAATATAATGGTGAATTAGTAACTCCTCACTCTTCACTCTCCTTGACCGACACGGCCCCCAAGTTGCTCACCGACAGCTCCAACGGCACGAACTCGCCACTTGTCTTGTCGGGGTTGCCCACGGTGACGGCAAATTTCAGGCTGCTGCCCTCCACCTTGTCGAAAATGATGGCGAGCAATGCACCGTCCTTGTAGAATGTGTTGTCCACATGCTGCTTGAAGTCGGCCTTTGTGAACGTGCGGCTGAAGAACTTTGTGCCGTCGGCGCGCATGATGGTGAGGGTGGCGCGGTTGTCATAGTAGTCCACAACGCCGTCGGTGGCAAGTGGCAGTGCTTGGTCGGCCTTGAGGCTCAGGCTGACGGTGTATTGTGAGCCCACCCAGCTTACGGTGCGCTTCCAGTTCATGTCGCCGGTCTTCTGCGTCTGTTGCTTTTGTGCCGTGGTTGGCTTGTGCACTATTATGATGTCGTCGTTTTTTTTCTCCTTGCACGCTGCCACGCTTGCCACTACAAGCAGCAACAGGCAGTATTTCAGCATTTTTCTCATTTTCTGTTAAGATTATTTGTTTTAACTCGTGCAAAGGTAAGAAAAAATCAATATTTCTTGTTATCTTTGCGCCATGAAAAACAACAAAACATTTGTTTTCTGCCTTTTTGCCGCCGCCATGCTTGCCGTGGCGTGCCATCGCGGAAGCAGTCCTGACGAGGAGACAGCCGACGTAGTGGTTGACACCGCCGCCGTGTTGGTGACGCGCATGGAACGTTGTTCGCGCCTCTACACGGCAGAATACCAGCTGCGCAAGGTGCTTGTGTATGACAATCCCGCCGTCGTCAGCGGCAAGGTTCTTCACCAGGACTTCCAGATAAACCTGCCCATCGGCGAGCGGCGCATCGCCATTCCCGTTGTCGCCACGGCTAAGGCATACGTTGACATGGGCAAGCTCACTGCCGATGACGTTCACCGCAAGGGCGACCGGTTGGAGATTGTGCTGCCCGACCCGGAGGTGACGCTCACCTCCACGCGCGTCGACCATGAGGGCGTGAGGCAGAAGGTGGCGTTGCTCAGGAGCCGCTTCAGCGACGAGGAGATAACGGCAATACAGCGGCAGGGGCGCGAGGACATCGTGAAGAGCTTAGGCAAGACAAGCATAATAGAAGACGCGCGCCGGAGCGCGGCGAGGCAGATAATACCCATCGCCACGAGGATGGGCTTCAAGGAGGAGAATGTTACGGTTACTTTCCGCAAGGACCTTTCGGCGAATGGCGGACTGAGTTCGAT
>CAZTUD010000320.1:0-2637 GCA_964616945.1 uncultured Prevotella sp.
TACTGCTTGGCCACGGAGACCACGAAGCGCAGGTTGGCCTTTATGAGCTTCTCCTTGGCGCGCTCGCCCTCCTTGCCGCCTTTCCTGATTTTCTGGGCGAGCTCTATCTCCTCGTCCACGGTAATCATGGGCACGCGGCCTATCTCCACCAGGTATTTGTCCAGGGCTTCGCTGGAGCGGTTGGTGATGCTTTTCTGAATTTTAAGCTGACGCATTCTGAAATATCCTTTACCTTATTATTAAGAAAACACTAATATCCTATTTCTGATTTGGCAGTTTGGGCAAGCCCAATTAGGATGCAAAGTTATGAAATATTTCGATACGCCGCTTCCGCGCGCGCCGTTTTTTATGTTTATTTATGTTTTATGCGGGCTGCGCGGGCTGCCTCCTCGCCAGCAGCACCACGTTTTCCACATGGGGCGTGTGGGGGAACATGTCAACGGGCTGCACTGCCTCCACGCGGTAGGCTGCGTCGAGGAGCGACAGGTCGCGGGCCTGCGTGGCTGGGTTGCAGCTCACATAGACTATGCGGGCGGGGGCGGCTTCGAGGATGACATTCACCACGTCGGGGTGCATCCCCGCTCGCGGCGGGTCGGTGATGATGATGTCGGGGCGGCCGTGCTCGCTGATGAAGGCGGGGGTGAGCAGCTTGCGCATGTCGCCGGCGAAGAACTCGGTGTTCGTGATGCCGTTTATGCGGCTGTTCTCGCGCGCGTCGTCTATGGCCTCGGGCACATACTCTATGCCCACCACCCGCCGCGCGTCGCGGGCCACGTAGTTGGCTATGGTGCCGGTGCCGGTGTAGAGGTCGTAGATTAAAGGCTTTGAGATTTGAGATTTGAGGTTTGAGGTTTGAGGTTTGAGATTTGAGATTTGAGGTTTGAGCGCGAACTCCCTCGCCACGTCGTAGAGTCTCTTGGCCTGCTCGGTGTTGGTCTGGTAGAAGCTCTTGGGGCCCACCTTGAACTTCAGGTCGCCCATCAGCTCGTATATGAAGCCAGGGCCACGGAAAGTCTTGATGTCGAGGTCGCCGATGGTGTCGTTGCCCTTCTGGTTGTCCACGTAGAGCAACGAGCTGATTTGCGGGAAGTTGTCGGCAAGGTGTTGCAGCAGTTGCCTGGCCTTTTCCTCGTCGCCCGCCTCGTCGAAGTGGAACTGCACGAGGAGCATCCACTCGCCCGTGTTAGAGTTGCGGAACATGAGGTTGCGCAGCACGCCGCGCTGCTGGCGCACGTCGTAGAACGTCATGCCTATCTCCTTGGCGTATCGCTCGGTCTCGTTGCGCATGGCGTTGTGCAGGTCGTCCATGAGCCAGCACTTGCGGATGGGGTAGATTTTGTCGAACGCGCCCGTTATGTGGAAGCCTATGGCGGAGTGGTCGCCCTCGGCGAGGTTGAGCGCAGGGTCCTGCAGCTCCTCCTTGGTGAACCAGCGGCGGTCGCAGCAGCCGAACTCGAGCTTGTTGCGGTACTCGGTGGTCTTCACCGAGCCGAGGATGGGGCTTATGGGCGGCAGCTCCACCTTGCCTATGCGCGTGAGCTGGTCGGCCACCTGCTGCTGCTTCGCCCTGAGCTGCTCGGCGTAGGGCAGGTTCTGCCACTTGCAGCCTCCGCACACGCCGAAATGCTGGCAGAAAGGCTCGGCACGCACGGCGCTCTTGGATATGAATCTCACCACCCTGCCCTCGGCATAGCGGTGCTTCTGGCGCAATATCTCCACGTCGACAACGTCGCCGGGCACGCAAAACGGCACAAACACCACCTTGTCGTCGTGGTGGAAGAGGCAATTGCCCTCAGAGGCCACTGCCTCGATGACGGCGCTCTCTACAATCTGGTTGGGCTTTCGGTTTCTGCTCATAAATCAAACATTTTAAACTGCAAAATTAATGGAAAAATACGGGCTGGCAAACTTTTTTCGCCTATTGTTGGCGCAAACAAGGAAATTTGCAACATTTAGATTACATTTTTGATTGTTTTCTTTGCGCTTTAAATATTATTACGTATCTTTGCAATGTGAAGTTTACAAAAACATTACCGTCATCTTCTACTTAGTGATTATAAACCATTAAATTATAATATTTTTATGAGCGAGAAAAGGGTTTATACCTTTGGAAACGGCAAGGCTGAGGGCAGTGCCGACATGAGAAACCTTCTTGGCGGCAAGGGAGCCAACCTTGCCGAGATGAACCTTATAGGCGTGCCGGTGCCTCCCGGGTTCACCATCACCACCGACGTTTGCAACGAATACTTCGAGAAAGGCAAGGACGACGTGGTCAACCTGCTGAGAGACGACGTGGTGGGCGGCGTGCGCCACATAGAGAGCATCATGGGGCTGAAGTTCGGCGACGCCGAGAACCCGCTGCTCGTCAGCGTGCGCTCCGGGGCACGCGCCTCCATGCCGGGCATGATGGACACCATACTCAACCTCGGCCTCAACGACGAGGTGGTGAAGGGGCTCGCCAAGAAGACGGGCAACGAGCGCTTCGCCTACGACAGCTACCGCCGCTTCGTGCAGATGTACGGCGACGTGGTGATGGGCCTGAAGCCCGTCAACAAGGACGACATCGACCCCTTCGAGGCCATTATAGAAAAGGTGAAGAGCCAGCGCGGCATAGTGCTCGACAACGAGATGAACACC
>CAZTUD010000321.1:0-2635 GCA_964616945.1 uncultured Prevotella sp.
TCGTCAGGATGGTCGTGGGGCGGGGCGCATTCTATGTGCTTGCTGCCATACTTTATTATCAAGAGGTGGCGATATTGTATGCCTGGAATGAACCTTACGGTCTGAGGTTTGAGATTTGAGGCTTGAGATTTACCAAGCTTCTCGTCAAGGAAGCGCACAAGCTCCGTGCCATCCTCCGTCGAGAGGTTGCCGCCGTTGTGGGTGATGATTTTTCCGTCGCCCACACAGATTATGTTGCATCTCAGCGCAAGGTCCTCCGGTGTCATGCAGTAGCCGATGCTTGCCGCCTCAAGCGGCCCGCGCCCCTCGTAAACCTTGTTCTGGTCGTAGCCGAGGATGCTGCTGTTGGCAACCTCAGAGCCAGGGTGGAAGCCTTCGGGGATGGTCATCAGTCTGCCAGTGCGTCCCCGCCGCGCCAGCATGTCCATATATGGTGTGTCGGCATATTGCAGGAGCGTCTTGCCTCCGAGCCGCTCCACGGCATGGTCCGCCATGCCATCGCCTAAGATAATGATGTGTTTCATAGTAGTCAAAAAGCCTACCCCAAGCCCCTCCCGAAGGGAGGGGATGTTAGTTACATAAAGAGCTTTTCTATTGCATCCAACAAGGGTAAAAACATTTTCTTGTAGTTTATAAATTGTGTATTATCGTTGTTATCACCTTTTCTATATCCGTTGTTACTTCCTCGTTCGTGAACCGTATTACACGGTAGCCACGTTCTGCAAGATACCATGTTCTGTAGTTGTCAGCTTCTATTTGTTGGCTGCCATTATGGTATTTGCCATCAACCTCTATGACAAGCCGGTTTCTCATGCAAACAAAATCAACAATATAGTTGCCAATGACGTGTTGCCTACGGAAGTGTATGCCAAGCTTGTTACTTCTAATATTTTCCCATAGCATCTGTTCTGCTACGGTTGGCGTTCTCCTGTTTTTCCACGCATTGTTTTTCAAGACATTGTATGAAAAATCATTGGCTGTCTCATAGCCGAATATGTCATCCTTATGGTCTCCCATGTCGCGATATGATGGAATGCTCTTTTGCCAATCAACATCCCCTCCCTTCGGGAGTGGCTTGGGGTAGGCCCTTCGGTCGATTACACGTTCGCAATACTAATGATGTTGGCAAATACGCCAGCCGCCGTAACGCTGGCCCCTGCGCCATAGCCCTGTATGAGCATGGGGTATTCGCGGTAACGCTCGGTGGTGAGCAAGATGATGTTGTTGCTGCCCTCGAGGTTGTAGAACGGGCTGCCCTGCCCCACCGCCTTGAGCGCCACGTCGGTTTTGCCGTGATCCATCGTCGCCACGAAGCGCCACCGCTTACCCTCTGCCTCAAGCTTCCTGCGGCGTTGCTCGAAGTCGCCGTCAAGCTCTGGCAGATGCTTCCAGAAGTCTTCGGCCGAACCCTCGAAATATTTGTCGGGCACGAAGAGATGCTTCTCCACGTCATCTTGCTCAACGCGGTAGCCCGCCTCGCGCGTCAGTATGACGAGCTTGCGCACCACGTCGGTGCCGCTGAGGTCGATGCGCGGGTCTGGCTCAGAATAGCCCTGCTCCTTGGCGCGGCGCACGGTCTCAGAGAACGGGCACGTGGCGGAAATCTCGTTGAAGATGAAGTTGAGCGTGCCACTCAGCACAGCCTCAATCTTCAGTATGCGGTCGCCCGAGTTGCGCAGGTCGTTGATGGTGCCTATGATAGGCAGTCCCGCACCAACGTTGGTCTCGAAGAGGAACTTTATGCCGCGCCTCATCGCCGTCTGCTTCAGGCGGGCATAGCACTCGTAGGAGGAGCTTGCGGCAATCTTGTTCGCCGCCACGATGCTTATGTTGTGGTCGAGGAATGTCTGGTAGAGGTCGGCAACTTCCTTCGATGCCGTGCAGTCCACGAACACCGAGTTGAAGATGTTCATGCCGAGCACGCCCTCTTTCAGCCTCTCCGGGTTGCTCGGCTCAGAGGCCTTCAGCAAGGAGCGGTAGTTGTCGAGGTCGATGCCGTCGCGCGAGAATATGGCGTTGTGCGAGCTTGCCACGCCCACCACGTTCAGCTTCAGCCTCGAATGCTCCTTCAGCTTCTCGTATTGGGCGCGTATCTGCTCTATGAGCCTGCCACCCACCGTGCCCACACCACATATTATGAGGTTCAGCTCCTTGTATTCGGAGAGGAAGAACGAGTCGTGGAGCACGTTCATCGCCTTGCGCAGGCTCTTCGACTGCACCACGAATGAGATGTTGGTCTCCGAGGCACCCTGGGCGCAGGCTATCACCGATATGCCGCTCCTGCCGAGCGTGCCGAAGAGCTTGCCCGCAATGCCGGGCGTGTGCTTCATGTTCTCGCCCACGATGGCTACGGTGGCGAGGTTGCTCTCCTGGTGCATGGGGAACATGGCCCCGTCCTCAATCTCCGATGCGAACTCGTTGTTCAGCACCTTCACCGCCTCGGCAGCATCCTCGTCGCGCACGCCTATAGACGTGGAGTTCTCCGACGACGCTTGCGACACCATGAACACCGATATGCCGTTGTCGGCGAGAGCGGTGAAGATGCGGCGGTTCACGCCTATCACGCCCACCATTGCCATGCCCGACACGGTGATGAGTGTCGTGTTCTTGATGCTCGAGATGCCCTTGATGGGCT
>CAZTUD010000322.1:0-2623 GCA_964616945.1 uncultured Prevotella sp.
GGCTCGCCTGTCGCCGACTACATCGACTTCCGCATTGGCGATGCCATAAGTGAGGCACCGCAGTTGGGCATGACGTTTGACATGGCGTTCATCGACGGCGACAAGCGCACATACGTGGAGACATACGACGCATTGTTCCCATTGATGAACAATGGGGCGATAATACTTGCCGACAACACTCTGTGGGATGGGCACGTCGTAGATGCGACATACGACCACGACGCGCAGACGCAGGGCATACGCCGCTTCAACGACTATGTGGCGCAGGATGGCAGGGTGGAGCAGGTGATGTTGCCGATGAGGGATGGTCTGACGATAATCAGGAAGCGTTGAGGCGTGAGGGTCAGGCTTTCAGCAGCCTGCGGCTCAACGCCCTGACAGGATACCACACGGCGAGCCATCCGGCAACGATGACTGTGGCGAATATGAGCAGCACGTCGGAATAGTGGACGCTCACGGGGTAGGCGTTGACTATGTAGCTGCCGTCGGCTCCGCCCATCCTCACAAATCCGTATTGCTGTTGCAGCAAGCACAGCAACAGTCCGACGGCGATGCCCACCACGGCTCCTATGACCGCAATCATGCGCCCCTCGAAAAGGAAGATGCGGCTTATGTCCTTGTCGGTCGCGCCAAGGTTGCGCAGCGTTACGACATCGTCTTTCTTGTCGATGATGAGCATCGACAGAGAGCCAATGATGTTGAAGCATGCCACGACGAGAATGAAGGTGAGGAAGATATACGCCATGAGTTTTTCTATCTGCATGATCTTGAATGTGTCAGCTTGCTGCTCATAGCGGTCGAGGACTTTGTATTTGTCGCCCGCAATCTGCTGCATCTTGCTTTTCACTGCATCGAAATCGGAGCCTGGCTTCAGGCGCAGCTCGAGTGCCGACAGACGGCCTTGCTGGTCGAAGATGCGACGTGCGAAGCCGATGGACGTGAGGATGTAGTTCTTGTCGTATTTGGCTTGGTTGACGGTGAACACCATTCCGTCGGAGATGAGCGAGTCGACGACGAATCCGTCTTGCGGGTTGCTGAGGTCGAGCTGTCCCTCGCGGCGCGGCGCGTAGATTTTCAGAAATCCGTCCCATCTCGTTCCCGTGCCTAACGTTTGGGCGAGGCGGATGCCAGGCGTGCCAAATTCGAGGTTTGCCGTGTGCAGTTCAAACTGCCCGTCTCCATAGAGAATCTCCGTGATATGGGTGAGGTCGGCGAAGTTGTCGTCCACGCCCTTGACGTTCACCATCGCTTGTCTGCCGTTATAGACGGCGAGAGCCATGTCCTGCATGGTTTCAGTGGCTACCTCCACTTGTGGCAGCCGCCTTATGCTGGTCAGTATGGGGTCGTCGGCGGGAACAGTTTTGCCCACGGCAGGAACCACCTTGAGCTGCGGGTCGAAGTTGGTGAAGAAGCTTGCCATCAAGTCTTGGAAGCCGTTGAACACCGACATGACAACGACCAGTGCCGTGGTGGCAACCGCGACACCGATGACGGAAATTGCCGAAATGACGTTAATGACGTGTGTCTTCTTTTTGGAAAAGAGGTAGCGTCTTGCTATGAAGAATGGAAAGTTCATCAGTTGTCACTTTTTCAGCAGCTCATCGATGTGCTCGATGTAGTCGAGACTGTCGTCAATGAAGAACCGCAACTCGGGAATGATACGCAGCTGATTGCGCACCCTGCGCCCAAGCTCATAGCGTATTGACTTTTCGTTCTTACGGATGTTTTGTATCAGCTCTTCACCTTTCTCGGACGGAAAAATGCTCAGGTATGCCGTGCATATGCTGAGATCCGGGCTTATGCGGACGCGCGTAACGCTGATGAGAATGCCGTGTGTACGGCGTGTCTGGCTTTGGAAGATTTCGGCAAGCTCCTTTTGCAGAAGCCTTGCTATGCGGTTTTGTCTTGTCTCTTGCATTGTTATATGTTTTTGGCTCTGGCAGTGCCAGAGCATGCGCGACGAGTTTACGCGAGTTCTATGTGGTTGGCCTCAATCTTCTCATGCAGGAAGATGGTGGCTGTTTCCTTGAATTTTTCGGCGTTTTCGGTGGTATAATATATGGTGCAGCCGCCCTTGGTGAGCATTCTTTCCATTTCGGCATGGCGTTGCAAGTAGCTCTTGAGACTTGTCGCCACATACTCGCCTTGCGGCACTATGCGAATGCCTGGCGGAGTGTATTTCACGATTTTCGGCATGAGCAATGGGAAGTGTGTGCAGCCCAAGATGATGGTGTCGATGGCGGAATCTTTCTGTAGGAGCTGGTCGATGCGTTTCCTCACAAAGTAGTCGGCTCCTGGCGAGTCGGCTTCGTTGTATTCCACCAATGCCACCCAAAATGGGCATGCCTGTCCCGTAACCTTGATTTCAGGCCACAGTTTCGCAATTTCCAGGTCGTAGCTGTGGCTTTTTACTGTGCCTTCGGTGGCGAGCAGCCCGACGTGGTTGTTGCGCGTCAGCTTGCCTATTACCTCTGCTGTTGGACGTATGACACCAAGCACGCGCCGTCGCGTGTCCCATAGGGGCAGGTCGTTCTGCTGTATGGAGCGCAGGGCTTTTGCCGATGCCGTGTTGCAGCCGAGGATGACGAGCTGGCATCCCATTTCGAAGAGCTTGCGCACGGCC
>CAZTUD010000323.1:0-2614 GCA_964616945.1 uncultured Prevotella sp.
ATGCGCCATCAAGGGCAAGTCCAGCAGCTCACATTCAGCAAATATCGCATCGAGCGAATCCCTGCCATCGACAAGCATGTTTCCAGTTGAGGCTCCCATGAAAAGCTTGATACCAGGAACGCGCGTACGGTCAAGAAGCCTGAAAGAAGGCGCATTGTCGTTGGTAGCCCCGTAGAAAAACGCATAGTTCACATGGCTTTCCCTTGCCGCACGCCTCATCTTGTCTTGCCAGGCTTCTATGGTTGTTGTCTGCGGGATGGTATTCGGCATCTCAAAATAGGTCGTCACGCCGCCCCACGCTGCTGCCCTCGACTCACTTTCGATGCCGCCCTTGTGCGTCATCCCCGGCTCGCGAAAATGAACATGCTCGTCTATTATTCCGGGCAGAACAAAACACCCCGTGGCATCTACTATCTCATCGTAGTTTCCACGGGGCGTTTTTTTATCCTCAACAACTTGGCTTACAGTATCTTTCTCAATGATGAGCGAGCCTTTAAAAGCCCGCCCCTCATTGACTATAATGCCGTTTTCAATTATTGTCTTCATTCTTTTCGCTTTCTGTTGGGGCGGCTTCCGACGGGTTAGCCATCTCGTTGGGTGTCGGCCCGTCCTGTGGCGGTGCCACCTGCGGGGGCACGGGCTGGAACTGTGGCTGCACGTCAGGAGTTTTCGTGCCATTCATTATGCTTTGGTTTTCCTGGGCGGCCTCATAGTATTCCTTCACCTGCGGATTGTTCTTGAACTTGTCGGTAGCCTTGCTCATTATGTCCTCTACCCATGCGTCAAGCATTGGCACCTCATAGCGGTTCATGCACACGTTGATGAAGACGTAGGGGCCAAGCACATTGTCGAAGTTCTCCGTCACAAACGATGTCACGAGCTTGTCCATCTGCTCGTTTATCGACGCATCCTTGGCGGCGAGGCGGGCATAGACGGCGTTCATGTTGCTGCCGTTCATTATTGCCTGGTCATGCTGGTGCACCAAGTCGGCACTCTGGTTGAGCAGCTGCGTGAATTTCTGGCGGAATTTCGTCAGCTTGTCATTGAGCGGCGTCCCCGACACGCTTTCCTGCGTATTGTCTATCTTGACTTGTATGTCCCCACTCTCCAGAACAACAGGAATGCTGTTGTTGTCGTCGAGAATTATATTTGCCACACGCACAGAGTCTGTGGAACCCGCAAACTCAAACTGCCCGTGCACGACATCGCACGAGTCCACATTCTTGAGCGCCGTATCCCTTAGCACCTTGAGGTACAGTTTCTGCCCGTCAAGCATGCTGACACTCGTGTTTCCAACAATACGGAAACTGTTGCCGCACGACGACAGGGCAATCAAGCTGACTATAGCGTATAAGACTTTATTCATAAATGTTTCTTTCTTGCAACGACAAAGATACAACCTATTGATGAGTATATAAAAGTTTTTTATTCAATTTAAATGTACAAGCTACTCTTTTATGTTTTTTTTGGAAAGCTCATGGTCAATGCGATGGGCGGTGTAAACCTCCAATATGGCGGCAATGAGCAGCACCACCACCCATTTGTTGTATAAAAAAGTGATGTATGTTTCCTGCCTGTCGAAGAACCCACGGAAGAAGCTGTGCCCGGCATTGGCATAGACAGTGTCGGCCAGAATGATGCCGGCGACAATGAAAAGTATGTCGGACAAGTTTTGTATCTTCTTCAGCCTGCGCACGGTCAGCTCCTTGCCCTCATACACCTGCAGCAGCTGCATGGTGGCAAACATCACAGCCCCCAACAGGAAAAGCCAGCACATGTAAAGCGGAGCCACCTGCAACACACAGCAGCCCACGCCAACAACCATAGCGGCGCCACCCGCCAGGAACACAATACTCTGTAGTTTATTCAGTTGTCTCATTTGTCTCTGTGGAATTGTCATTACTATTGTCCGCGTACTTGTCGCTCCTGAGAACGAATATGTCCTCGTCGTCCGCCTTCATGAAATATCTCTCGCGGGCTATTTTCTCTATGGCGAGAGGGTCGTGGGCCAGGGCGCGGAGCTCCTCGTTGGCCGCCTCGGTCTGCTTGTTGTACTTGGCTATCTCATCTTTCAACTCGCCTATCCTGATGTCGTATTTCGCACGCTGCAAGAAGCTGTTCTCGTCGACAAAGCCGACAAAAACCACCCCCAACACTATCGTTATGAGGTATTTATAATGGGCTATCAAGCCCACGACCGTTGACAGTTTTTTGCTCATCCTGTTTCCTTTATCCGAGATAATATGCAAAGATAAGTCATTTTGGGCAAAACAACAAAAGAAAAAAGAATATTTGTTCGGCATTTTCAACCTTTTTACGTTATCTTTTCTTTGCCATGTCAATCAATTAAGTTATCTTTGCAACCACAAATCATATAAACTGACTATGGACAACTACATAGTATCAGCCAGGAAGTACCGTCCGATGACGTTTTCGTCGGTGGTAGGCCAGGAGGCTCTCACCACGACGCTCAGAAATGCCGTCAAAAGCGGGAAGCTGGCTCATGCTTATCTTTTCTGCGGACCGCGCGGAGTGGGCAAGACCACTTGCGCCCGCATATTCGCCAAGGCGATAAACTGCGAGAACCCGACCGCCGACGGCGAGGCGTGCAACG
>CAZTUD010000324.1:0-2606 GCA_964616945.1 uncultured Prevotella sp.
CCACCGCGCCTTTCGCAGTCGCAGGTCAACCGAGTCGGGATGGAACTCCAGCTCATTGGTTGCTGCCCGCAGGCTGTCGCGAAGCGGGTTGGTGCTGGATTGTGAGAAAACGGACAGCGGCATGACTGCGAAAGCCAGAAAGATGATAGCGCCTACCATAATTTTATTTCTTGCTCTTCACGTATTCGGCGAAAGCCTGGTCGAAGGCATCCAGTTGTGAGCTTGTGAGCCCACGGCGTTTCAGCACGCGGCGCAAGCCTTTGTAGTAGGTGGAGACTTTGCGGTTGACAGTCGTCTGGTCGCTGTCGTTGAAGATTTTGTCGAGGTCGGCGTGCATTTGCGGCACGAGGTCGCTTAGGAAAGCGTTGTCGCCAGAATAGGCCGCGCCCGTTGAGTCGGATGGCACTGCCGTTGCAGGCTGTTGCTTCTCGGTGCTGTCCATGTCGGACGTTGTCTGCGAGTCGCTGTCGGTCTGCTCTGTCGGTGGGGCAGAGGCAGAGTTGTCGTCGTTGCCGCCACGGGCTGCCAGCAGGGCCACTACGGCTATGATGAGGACGGCGATTACCGCCACTGTTATCGCCATTTTCTTGTTGGAAGAGTTGCCCGTCGAAGGCATGTCCTCTGATGCCGATGCTGTGCGCGTGTAGTGGCGGCGGTCAAGAGCTTCAAGGAATGCGTCGGTGTCTTCGAAGCGTTCATTGCGCCCGAAGCGGCAGCACTTGTCGATGACGCTGGCATATTCCGCCATGAGCCCCATTTCCTTAAGCATTATGCCGAGCGAGTAGATGTCAGCCTTGCCGTCGAGCCCCACCGTGCCGTCCTTGGCTTCTGGTGCGAGGAACTTGAGTGTTTCGGCGGGCTGCTTGAGGATGTCGGTGTAGCGCAGCCTTATGGCAAGCAGCCGCGCTTGGTCGCCGCGCTTCGTGATGAACACGTTATGGGTGTTGAGGTTGCCTTGCACTACGCCTTGGCCGTGCATGTAGCCCACGGCGGAGGCGACTTGCCTCACCACGCGTTTCTTCTCGTCGTCGCTGTGGTCTTCTTTCAGCCATTCGGCGAGCGTGCGGCTGTCTTCCCATTCCGTCTCTATGCAGATGCCGTTGTCGGCAGTCTCCTTTATGGCAAGCAGCTTGAAGATGTTCGGGTTGTCGAGGGCTTTGGCTCGCTCAAATTCTTTCTTCAGGTATCGCTGGTATTGCGGCTTGTCGCGGTAGGCCTCTTTCAGGCCGATGAGCAGCACTTGCTTGCCCCCGTCGTTGGTCGTGGCAATTAGGTTGATGCTGTGTGTGTTTATTTCCATTGTTAATAACCTATTTAAGTGGGAAGAGGCCGTAGAGAGACGAGTCTATCATGTCCGTTATCTTGCGGAAGTCTTCTGCGTTCTCCTCGAAGTGTATCTTGTCTCCGTCGATTATCAGAACCTCTCCCTTGTATTTTGCTATCCAGTCCTCGTAGCGTTGCTGCAGCCCGGCGAGATAGTCCAGCCTGATGCTTTTCTCATAGTCGCGCCCGCGCTTCTCTATGTGCTTCACGAGCGTTGGGATGCTCGAGCGGATGTAAATCATCAGCTGCGGCCACTTGACGAGCGACATCATCAGGTCGAAGAGGTCGCTGTAGTTTTGGAAATCGCGATCCGACATGTAGCCCTGGTCGTGGAGGTTGGGCGCGAAGATGCGTGCGTCCTCGAATATTGTCCTGTCCTGTATGATGGTCTCCTTGCTTTGGCTTATCTCAACCACCTCCTTGAAGCGCTTGTTGAGGAAGTATATCTGCAGGTTGAACGACCAGCGGTTCATGTCCTTGTAGAAGTCTTCGAGGTAAGGGTTGTTGTCCACGGGTTCGTAGCGTGGTATCCAGCCGTAGCGTTTGGCGAGCATCCGCGTGAGCGTCGTCTTGCCGCTTCCTATGTTTCCTGCGATGGCGATGTGCATGATTATTTTGTTTTTTTAATTCCGTTTCTTTCAAGCAGTGCGTCGATGGTGGGTTCCTGACCACGAAAACGCTTGTAGAGCGTCATGGGGTGCTCGGTGCCGCCTTTCGAGAGTATGCAGTCGCGGAAGCGTTGCGCCGTGGCGCGGTCGAATATGCCGTTTTTCTTGAACACCGAGAAAGCGTCGGCATCGAGCACTTCGGCCCATTTGTAGCTGTAGTAGCCTGCCGCGTAGCCGCCTGCCATGATGTGCGAGAACTGCACGGTCATGCACGTGTCGGGCAGCTGCTTGGTTATTATTGCGTCTTTCCAGGCGTTTTTCTCGAATGCAACGAGGTCGCCCGTGAAAGGCTTGTCGAGAGTGTAGTAGGCCATGTCGAGCAGGCTGAAGCTCACCTGCCGCAGACACGAGTAAGCCACGTTGAAGTTGCGGCTCTTCAGTATGCGGTCGATGAGTTCGTCGGGAATGGGCTCGCCCGTCTTGTAGTGGAAGGCGAACGTGTGCAGAAACTCTGGCTCTACGGCGTAGTTTTCCATGAATTGCGACGGCATCTCCACGAAGTCCCACCACACGTTGGTACCCGAAAGGCTCTCGAAGCGCGTGTTGGCTAACATGCCGTGGAGCGAGTGGCCGAACTCGTGGAGGAAGGTCTCAACCTCGCCGAGCGTCAGCAGC
>CAZTUD010000325.1:0-2605 GCA_964616945.1 uncultured Prevotella sp.
TTGCCGAGCGCAACGCCATCAACGCGCCGATACAGGGCAGCGAGGCCGACATCATAAAGATTGCCATGATACGAATATGGCAACGCTTCAAGGCCGAGGGCATCCGCTCAAAGATGACCTTGCAGGTTCACGACGAGCTTAACTTCTCCGTCTTTCCCGACGAGGCGAGCCGTGTGGAGAAAATTGTGATGGAAGAGATGCAGAACGCCGCAAAGCTCGCAGTGCCGCTCGTGGCCGACGAAGGTTGGGGCGACAACTGGCTTGAGGCGCACTAAATTGTGGGTTGCCTGAATATTTCGTTGAGTCTCCTGACAACGGGGACGTAAAAGAAAAGCAGGCTCATGGCAACGGCTGTCGTAACGGCTGACGACTTGAACTCTGGCACAACGCAAAGAGCCAATGCAGGCAAAAGGAGCAACAACGGCACGCCAAAGCACAAGACCAGGAGGCGCGCCACGCTCCTGCACTTGCTTTTGCGCCGCTTCTTGCGCACAGTCCTCATTACGTTGGCATTGATTTGACCGACAATATTCTGGCGCACCGAAGCCTCACGCAGCAGACTGTCAAGCTGTTCGTCATTTATCATATCCATCACTAAGCTTTCTTTTTAGTTGTTCGCGGATGCGGTGGAGCCTTACAAGCACGTTGCTCTTGGTCATGCCAAGCTTGCCGGCAACCACATCCACCTTTCTTTTCTCATAATAATGCAGCCTGACGATGGCACGGTCGTTGGGCTGCAATTCGTTTACGGCAGTCTCAAGCCGTTGGAGCATCAGTTCCCGCTCCTCAGAATATTCCTCGCTTTGGCAGGTCGCCCGCTCGTCGAGCGTCTCCGCACGGTGCCGCCTTTCCTTGTCGAGGGCGTTGAGGGCGAGGTGCATGGCAATGGTCGTTATCCAAGCGGAAAGACTTTGACCGCGCCAGTCGTCAAGCCGGGAATAGACACGGATGAAAGTCTGCTGCGTTATTTCCTGAGCCAAGTCGTTGCGCTTGACAAGCGAAAGAACCTTGGAGAAGACTGCCGCCGAATGGTCTTCCACGACAGTGGCAAACAGCCTGCTGTCGCCGTGCCTTATCCGCATTATCAGTTCTTTGTCGTCCATGCCTGCTCCTACTGTCAGATGGCAATCGGCGTTATGCCTTCTTTTCCAAACGATATGACACAAAGAAGGAGACAAGCAGTCCCAAGCCACATCCCGCGACCATCAAGACAAATGTAGAAAGGCCGTATTCCACAACCAATAGTCTGTCAACGACGAAGCCGATGCCGATGCCAAACAAGGCGAGTCCCCAGCGGAGCGTCGTGTAGGGGCTTTTTCCCTTAGGTGTCTCAGGCGTTACGAGAATCTTCGCCGTCTCCGGGTCAACATGATTTTCGATGATGCTTTCGCGTATGCGAAGCTCATTGTTCCGCTTCTTTATCGTGCTGATTGCCCCGCTGATAATGCCGATAATGCCGCAGATGATGCCCATCACTGTGCAAACCATTGAAAGAATAACTCCGTCTTCCATAATTGTGATTGTTTTAGTTGTTTATATTTATGTTTTCCATATATAAGACAGAAAGGAAAGCAAAATATTACAACCAAACGCGAGTTTTTTATGAACGTCAGCACAGTCTGCAATCGTTCAGCGAATATTGTTTCTTCATCGAATTACCCAAACCATACAAATTATTAGCCAAAAATTCGAGTAATTCGATGAAGAAAAAATTGCAGCGGATTAAGCTTCTTGTTTCATCTGACGCTTCAGCAGTTCAGGCAGGAGGCGGGTCTCGTCGGCCACGGGCACGCCCACGGCCTCCAGAGCCTTTATCTTGCCCTCGGCAGAGCCTGAGCCGCCACTGATGATGGCACCCGCATGTCCCATCTGCTTGCCAGGAGGAGCCTGGCGGCCGCTGATGAACACGGCGACGGGTTTCGTAACGTGTTCCTTTATATATTGCGCCGCACGCTCCTCGGCGTCGCCGCCAATCTCGCCAATCATGGCAATGGAATCGGTGTCGGGGTCGTCCTGGAACATTTGCAGCAAGTCCTCGAAATAGAGGCCCACCACAGGGTCGCCACCAACACCCACGGCTGTTGATATGCCAAGGCCGCCTGCCACAAGGTCATAGACAACCTCGTAGGTAAGCGTGCCCGAGCGCGAGATGACGCCCGTGTGGCCTTTCTTGAATATGTTGGCCGGCATTATGCCCACCATGCTCTTTTCCGGCGATATGAGGCCGGGGCAGTTGGGGCCTATTACATTCACGCCCTTTATGCGGGCATAGTTTTGCGCCATGACCGCGTCAACCACGGGCACGCCCTCGGTAATGCACACCACAAGAGGTTTGGCGTTCGAGGGTTGAGGGTTGAGAGTTGAGAAGCCGTCGATGGCCTCAAGCATCGCGTCCTTGGCAAACGGCGCGGGGACGAATATAATAGAGGTGTTGGCTCCAGTAGCCTCCACTGCGTCCTTCACGGTGTTAAACACGGGGATGCCGTCGACCTGCTGGCCGCCTTTGCCAGGCGACGTGCCGCCCACAACCTGCGTGCCATACTCTTTCATCTTTGCAGCGTGAAAGCTGCCGTCACGCCCGGTAATGCCCTGGACGATGACCTTC
>CAZTUD010000326.1:0-2581 GCA_964616945.1 uncultured Prevotella sp.
CAAGGACAAGCCCGTGTGTTGGCTCCACGACTATAACAAGATAGCCGACTGGCTCACCGACAACCACGGCAAGGGTCTTCTCGTAGCCGGAACACCCGGGCTCGGCAAGACGCTCATCTGCCAGCACATTATACCCGTCATCCTCAGCAGACCCGTCGTCTGTGTCAATGCCACGCAGCTTCGCAACCGTCTCGACGAACTCATGCAGCATCGCATAGTCGTCATTGACGACCTCGGCAAAGAGCCGCGCAAATACTTCGGCGACACTGACCAGTCTTTTTACGAGCTTTGCAACCACGCCGAACAGACGGGCGCACTGCTCATCATCACCACCAACCTCGCCACCCTTGACACCGCACCCCCGAATATCCCGACAGCATACAGCATCGCTATGGTGACGCGGTATTGGGACGCTTGCAA
This sequence comes from uncultured Prevotella sp., assembly GCA_964616945.1. Lineage (GTDB taxonomy): Bacteria > Bacteroidota > Bacteroidia > Bacteroidales > Bacteroidaceae > Prevotella. The sequence continues at coordinate 421 of CAZTUD010000326.1, forward strand.
GCAATCACCGATTTGACAAACTTATAAAATTATAACAAAAGATACAAAATGCTACAATTTACGTTGTCTTCCTGTATCAATCTTGCTGGTTGCAATCCCGTTCAGAATGAATCGGGAATGCAGAGCCGTCAAGTCCGCAGGCGTAAGTTCGGGATAATCTGTCCCTACTTTTGGAATGAGACAGAGCAGGTTCAAAGCGGCATTGAGGTCACGGTTGATTGTAAAGCCACACTTCGGACAGACGAATATCCTGTCCTTGAGAGTGAGGTCTGCCTTCTTCGCGCCGCAACAGTGACACGTCTTGCTGCTTGCATAGAAGCGGTCGGCAAGGGTGACACAGACACCATTCATTGCAGCCTTGTATTCTATCTGCCGACGCAGTTCTGCCCAAGATATGTCGCTGATACTCTTTGCCAACTTATGGTTATGCCTCATTCCCTCCACATTCAAGTCCTCAATACAGATGGCTTTGTAATGGGTAGCGAGAATGGCAGTCAGCTTTTGCGAGAAGTCCTTGCGGATGTTGGCGACATGCCGTTGTTCCCGTCCGAGACGGCGCGAGAGTTTCTTGTAATTGTTCGACCGCTTAACGCCCTGCAAACGCTCTTGCTTGGTTTTCGCGTGTTGGCGTTTGGAGAGATGGCGGCTCAGTCTCGTTATCTTTCTTTGATGTTTTCTAAGTGTCCGGGGATTATGGATGGCGATACCGTCGGAAAGCGTCATGGTTTCTTCCAGTCCGAAGTCGATGCCTACGGCTCCACGTTTTTCTGTGTTGACATGGGGATGCGTCCGGCGATATTCTTCTTCGGTAATCTGCACTTGAATAGACGCAAAGAACTTGTCACCGTCTTGCGATATTCTCACGCCCAGCACCTTGCCATTGAAGCGCAAGCGTTCTGCCAGCTTCACATACCCAAGGTTGGGGATATTCAGATATTGATGTTTGCCGTTAGCGTTGTGCGCAACCTTCTTCAGATGCTTCAGCCCCTTGCGCGTTTCGGAAAGTTTAACCTCTTGCCCTGCTCCGATGTAGAACGAACCTGTTCCATCCTTCTTCTTATGCTTTGTAGGATAGTTTGCGCGATGCTCGAAGAAGTTTTTGTAAGCCGTTTGAAGGTCATCAAAGGCATGGGCTGTGGCATACTTAGTTACCTCGTAAGTCCAGGGGAACTGCTCGCCACGAATGGCATTGAAACTGTCACGGATTTTACGCCCCGTCAATCCACGCTCGCCCTCCTTGTACCGCCGCTTCCACTCCGCCAAGCCCCAATTATAGGCAAAGCGGCAGCAGCCTATAGCCTTGCGGAAACAGGTCTTTTGTTTGTTGTTCGGCATAAGCTGTATGCGGTGGGCGATGGTAATCATAAATTAGACTTTGACATTCTTTTCTACGGCTTTCTGGACATCTTCCAGCAGTTTCTTGTTCTTGTTGCTACGGCTTCCATAGAGACGGGCAGAGAACACGGTGATGATTTCAAGGACATCCTCTGCAAGCTCTTCTTCAAAACGGATATTCTCGTCGCCTTTGTTGATGATTATGACTTCAACATGTTTGGCTTCGCAGATGGCAAAAAACAATTCTGCACCAAAACGCAACAGGCGGTCTTTATGAGTAAGCACGAGACGGCCGACCTGTCCGTCAAGAATCATATTGAGCAATCGCTTGAGACCTTTTTTGTAATAGTTCATGCCACTGCCCAAGTCTTGAATTACCTCATAGGTAAATCCCTTGCTTGCGCAGTACGCCTCCAATACAGCGACCTGCCTCGCCAAGTCTCCCTTTTGGTCATGCGACGAGACACGGGCGTAAGCAATCGTTTTCAACTCGTCAACATGGATGACGGCATCTTTGTTGAAATTACGCAAAGTATCTACACTATAACGGCGATCGCCACCGCGTGTATGCTCATCGGGGCGGAGCAATCCTTTCTTATCCCAATTACGCAAAGTGGTAGTCGTTACACCAAGAGCCTTTGCAGCTTCGCCTATGGAAAGCAGTTTCTTCATATCGGCAAGGTTACAAAAAACAATTCATATTTACAAGAAATAATTTTTAATTTTATAATATTTTATAATTATGAACATACAGCTAATTAACCCCGAACTAAATATATGAAGCACCATCCTGACATCCTCTATCCCGGGGGGCACCTTGACTCTA
>CAZTUD010000327.1:0-2562 GCA_964616945.1 uncultured Prevotella sp.
GGATTTTGCTTAAATTTGCCGTTGGTAATATTTACACTATACAAACATGACAAAATACCCCATAGGAATACAGGACTTTGAAAAGATACGCACCAGTGGCTATGCGTATGTCGACAAGACGGCACTCATATACAAGCTTGCCGACGAGGGCAATTATTACTTCCTCAGCCGTCCGCGACGCTTTGGCAAGTCGTTGTTGCTCTCTACGATGGAGGCTTATTTCCGTGGCCGCCGTGACCTGTTTGAAGGACTGGCGATAGAGAAGCTTGAGAAAGACTGGACTGTATATCCGATTGTACACCTTGACCTTAACACTGGCAAGTATGACTCGGAGCAGGCTTTGTATGAAGTTCTGAACAACTTTCTCACAAGTCTGGAAGACATTTACGGTTCTAACCGTTCGGAGACAACCCTGGCATTGCGCTTCATGGGTCTCATTGGGCGCATAGCAAAGAAGCACGGGCAAAGGGTCGTGATACTTGTTGACGAATATGACAAGCCTTTGGTGCAAAATTTTGGCAACCCAGAGTTGCAGGACAAGTTGCGCTCCACGCTCAAGGTTTTCTATTCTGTGCTGAAAACCCAGGACCGCTACATCAGGTTCGGTTTCTTTACGGGTGTAACTAAGTTCGGCAAGATAAGTGTGTTCTCCGACTTGAACTATCTCACTGATATTTCGATGGATTACCGCTATGAGACAATATGCGGCATTACAAAAAACGAGATGCTTGACAATTTCGGCGATGGCATACAGGCTCTTGCCGACCGTTACCGCATAAGTTATGATGAGGCTTGTGCCAAGCTGAAGAAACGCTATGATGGCTATCATTTTGTAGAATACAGTGAGGGTGTTTATAATCCATTCTCTTTGCTTTCCACTCTCAGCAAGCGTCAGTTTGGAAGCTACTGGTTTGAGACGGGCACTCCCACTTTTTTGGTGAAATTGTTGCAGCGTGACAATTTCTATCTGCCAAATCTTACAGAGCAGGAGGTGCCTGCCAATTTTCTCAACTCTGTGGATTCTGTGGAGAAAAGCCCTGTGCCACTTATATATCAGAGTGGGTATCTGACGATAAAGGGTTACGACGAAGAATTTAACAGTTATACATTGGGATTTCCCAATGATGAGGTAGAGGAAGGTTTTACCAACTTCCTTTTGCCTTTCTATGCTCATGTTGATGAGGATTACAGCCCCAATTTTATAGGAAGTTTTGTACGAGACTTGCGATTGGGTTATCCGCAGGACTTCATGTGTCGGATGGAAAGTCTTTTTGCAGGTACGGATTATCGAGTTGTGGGCAAGGCAGAACTGTATTTCCAGAATGCTTTCGCGCTTGTCACGAAGATGCTTGGTTTTTATGTTGATGTGGAGCGCACCATATCTGACGGGCGTATAGACATGACAGCAAAAACCAAAGACTTCATTTACATCTTCGAGTTTAAGTATGACGAAAATGCCGAGGCTGCATTGCGGCAGATTGATGAGCGGGGCTATGCCAAGCCGTTTGCGTCAGACCACCGCAAGCTGATAAAGGTCGGCGTGAACTTCTCCAAGGAAAAGCGGTGCATAGACGATTGGAAGATAGAAGAGTGATTTTCAACTATATTAAGCCCTATATGGAGAATACACCTGAATAAATGAGAATCCTTCAGGTCACAACTTCCCTTGAGACAGGCGGGGCCGAGCATATTGTGGTGCAGCTCGCCGAAAATCTTTCCATGAGGAAGGGCATGCATTGCGACGTTTGCGTCTTCAACGGCGAGGACGCGCCGTTCATGCGCGAGATTGACAACTGGAACAAGCGGCACGCGGGGCTTGAGCCGATACGCATCCACAAGCTTGGCAGGGGCGTTTACAACCCGTTGTACATCCTGAAGCTCGCCCGCCTGATGCGCCATTATGACATAGTGCATACGCACAACTCTTCACCCCAGCTCTTTGCGGCTTTTTCGAAAGTGTTATGCTCTGTGGTGCACAGCACCGAAACGGTGCTGTGCACCACAGAGCATACCACTTCCAACCGCAAACGCGCTTGGAAGTGGTATGCCCCAGTGGAGAGTTGGATGTACTCGCAATACGACCACACCATTTGCATATCATACATTGCGGAAGAGAAACTACGCGAGTACATGGGCGGCAAATGGCTCCAGAAAGCCTCAAAATACTACTCCCGAATATCAACTATAAACAATGGGGTTGACGTTGAGGCTTTTCATGCCGCAGAGCCTGATGTCAGGTTGTTGCGGCTCAAGGGCAATCGTAAGGCCATTGTCATGGTGGCGGGCTTCCGTGAGGCAAAGGACCAGGACACTTTGGTGAGTGCCATGTCGCATCTCGACAAGGACAAATTCGAGATATGGCTTGTGGGCATAGGTACAAGGCAACAGACGGTGGAAGAGTTGGCGAAGCGTCTTGGCGTGGAGACGAGGGTGCGCTTTCTGGGTTTGCGCATGGATGTGCCACAAGTGCTTCGTGCTGCTGACATTGTAGTCATGTCAAGCCACTGGGAGGGTCTTTCATTGAGCAACGTCGAGGGCATGTCGGCGGGCAAGCCGTTCATA
>CAZTUD010000328.1:0-2515 GCA_964616945.1 uncultured Prevotella sp.
GTGCAACTCCTCGGCCTTGTCCATCTCCTCGGCAGGGATGTCCTCGCGCTTCGGTTCCCCTCCATCAGGTCCCCACGTGAGCTTCTTCATGATGAGCACATCGATGAGACTGTTGAAATCCGGACCAGTGGCAAGCGGATACTGAATCTGCACGCACTTCGAGCCATAAATGTCCTGCATCTGCTCAATGATGTTATCGTAGTCGCACTTGTCGGAGTCGAGCTGGTTCACGAGGAAGATGACGGGCTTCTTCAGCTTCTCGGTATAGCGGAAGCTGTTCTGCGTGCCCACCTCCGGGCCATACTGCCCGTTGATGAGGATGACGGCCTGGTCGGTAACGTTGAGAGCCGTTATTGCGCCTCCGACAAAGTCGTCAGAACCCGGGCAGTCGATAACATTGAGCTTCTTGTTATTCCACTCCACGTGAAAGACCGTAGGGAACACAGAATATCCAAGGTTTAGTTCTACGGGCATGAAATCACAGACGGTGTTTTTCTGCTCCACCGTTCCACGACGCTTGATAACTCCTGCCTCGAACAGCATACTCTCGGCAAGCGTGGTCTTGCCGCTACCTTTGGCGCCAATGAGCGCAATGTTCTTAATCTCGTTTGTTTGATATACTCTCATATCTTTTTAAGTTTATGGTTTTAAGTTCTAAAGTTCATTGCCCGTAGCACTCATGGCTCCGGGCAAATGGATGGAGTACATTTTCCAAAGCGATGTTAAAGTTAGGCAAATTATTTATAGCGGCAAAGAAATTTGGCGAAAAACTCGTATATTTTAAAACAAATTAGTAATTACACGCACCTTGATGCTTGCTGCACCAACTTTTGCTATGACCACTGGCACGTTGCCGACAGCATAGCTTGCAGTGCCGTTGATGACCGTTGCCTTGCCAATCATCTTTCCGTCGGTGGTGTAGAATGACACGGTCTCACCATCGTTCAGCCCCGACAACGTTACGATACCGTCATTTGATGAGGCAAGCACTCCCCGCGTCTTGGTGGCGTTGATGCCTGTCGGGTTGTCCAGATTCTATACTTACTATCTTGGGATAAACTTTATCAAATAATAAACTTTATCCTGGCTATCTTTTAGCTACTGATACCCATCATGCTGTAGTCAAAATAAAGAAAATCTTAACTTTTTCTGTTAAAAGTTGACTTATATCAAATTTTCTTTCTATATTTGCAACCGAGAACCATGTCCGAAGCCTCTCGTGGCCTATTGTAGGGTGCGGCCTTTATGGCCGTCCGCCAAGGCAGAAGCCCGCAGGGGTGGGTAAGAGACGCTCACGCGGAGCGTCTTGACAGTGGGGATCACTATATGATTAAGGCGTTTATCTGACGCTTTGTTCTTGACGTCACGAAATCTGGCAGTTTCCATTCACGATCAAGAGCGAGGCAGCGATAGATGCTCATGGGTATGTAATATCATATCCTGCGTTATACATTATTATAATGTGTAAGTAGGGAATGTTATATACATACAGGCGTGGGCTTCTGCGTTGCTCGTTCAATCGTGAAGGGCGATGCCAGAGCCTCGTGACGTGGGACGAGTAACGGGTACGAACTCCTACGCCTTTTTTCGTATATGTACCTTGCAATTTTTGTCATTGAAAGTAGGCATTTCGTCAATTGCCAACTGCATTTCATCCAACGGTCTTCAAAGGCTTTGGAGGAATGGATTTCAATGATTAATTTTGCCGTCGAAAATCAATATAAACCATAAAATGGAAAGTATATTTATGACAAGAAAAGTTGAATCTAAAATTGTAATCCCTCAGGGACGATTTGCTGATGACTCAACAGCAAAAGCTCGCCGCGAGTTGCTTCGCCAGAAGCTACTCACTGGTCAACGAGTGCCCCTTGGCAATGGTGGCAATGCAATGTATGCGGGAAGTGAAACACGTCTCAATATTCCCGCTGGAAAGCTCGCAGGCAATTATCCCGTACCTGACGATGCCGTGGCTCGTGCAAAGCGGGCGGCACTGCGCGAGCGGCTTCTCAATGGTGGGCGAGTAGTGTTGCGCCAAGATGGGAATGCAATGGGTGGTTATGGTCAAGAATCTTCCATTAGCATTCCCAGCGGAAAACTTGCTGTAACGCAGTGGTATGAGAATGATCCCGGACTGTTAGAGGCAGAGAAGATGGTTATGCATCGTGCATTCCCTAACTTTGAGTTAGGTAGACTGGATGACGGCAGACTCTATTGGGTAGGAACGCTGAATGTCGGTGTTTACGAGAGCAAATTCGGTACTCCTATGGAGTATCATGTGATGGCTCTTTACCAATACAACCACCCTTATCAACAAATGGGATCATCTGTTCATATTTACCCCATAATGCCAGATGTACAAGAACTCATAGACAAGTGTGGTTTTAGACCATATCATCTTCTAAGAGATTCCGACAGTCAACTTTATCTATGCACAAATGGAGAAGAGGATCAAAAGGTGGGCAATGATATTACCACTGCTGCCTCCGTCCTTGGATGGGCTTGCAAATGGTTCTTG
>CAZTUD010000329.1:0-2481 GCA_964616945.1 uncultured Prevotella sp.
TCTACGCCAACTTCAAGCCCGACCGCGGCAACTACACCAAGGACGGCAACCTGATAACGTCGAAGGTGGGGAGCTATTCCGCCAACAGCAACGGGCTGTACGACATGGCGGGCAACGTGGCGGAGTGGACAAGCACCGTATATACCGAGGCAGGCGTGGATGCCATGAACGACCTCAACCCGCAGCTTCGTTATAACGCGGCTCCCGAAGACCCGTACAGGCTGAAGAAGAAAAGTGTCAGGGGCGGCTCATGGAAAGACCCTGAGAGTTTCATCCGTTCGGCGTGGCGCACGTGGGAGTACGAGAACCAGCCACGCTGCTACATCGGTTTCCGTTGCGTGAGGTCGTTGGCAAACACTACGAGCGCAAAGCAGAAGCGCAAATAACTGCGCAAACATATAGAAAGACAAACATAACAGAGATTATCCAAATGCCAGGTTACAGCAATTATAATTTAGTATATCGCCTGCAAAAGTGGATGGACACCGTTGCAGGACAGACATTCCTCAACTATGCTTACAGTTGGGGTGCCTCAATAGTCATTCTTGGAGCTCTTTTCAAGCTCACCCACCTTCCTGGTGCCAACCTCATGCTTTTCATAGGCATGGGTACTGAGGTCTTCGTGTTTTTCATTTCGGCCTTCGACCGTCCTTTCGACAAGACTGCCGACGGGCGCGAGATGCCCACCCGCCTGACGGAGGAGTTTCTCGCCACGGGCAAGGTTACATACGACAATGGAGAGGAATCTGTGGAGGGGGATGCCGCTAAGGCAACAACTGCACGGCAGCCTGGTGCTGCTTCTCCAGCGTCTCCTGCCCCGGTGCAGACCATCATCATTGGCGGCAATGCGTCGTCGGCTGCCAGCCAAGCTGTGGCGGGAGAGGGAGCACGGCCAGTGGCTGCCGGAAAGGGCGCGCCGGAAGCATCGCCGTCGTCAACCGCTCTCCAGCCCACTTTCGTGCCGCAGATGTCGGCAGAGGAGGCAGAGAAGCTCAACGAGGCTCAAGGCAACTATGTGGAAGAGCTGAAGACGCTCGTCGAGACATTGAAGAAAGTCAACGAGCAGAGCAGCCGCCTGACGCGTGACAGCGAGGAGATGGAAAACCTCAACCGCACGCTCACTGGCATCAGCAAGGTTTACGAAATACAGCTCAAGGGCGCAAGCCAGCAGATAGGAACCATCGACCAGATAAACGCGCAGACGCGCAAGATGGCGGAGCAGATAGACCAGCTCAACCACATCTACGCACGCATGATAGAGGCAATGACGGTGAACATGCGCGCTACCGCAGTGAAGAATGAAGAGTAAATAGAAATCAATGGCAATAAAGAAAAGACCCATATCCCCTCGCCAGAAGATGATAAACCTTATGTATATCGTCCTTTTGGCAATGTTGGCGCTCAACGTGTCAACCGAGGTGTTGCAGGGCTTTGCCGTTGTGCAGGAGAGCCTTGACCGCACCACACGCAATGCGTCGTCGGTCAACAATGAGCTTTACGGCAACTTCAAGAGCCAGATGGCGTCGAACCCCGAGAAAGTGCGCGTGTGGTTTGAGAAGGCTACGCAGGTGAGGAACATGAGCGATTCGCTTTATGACTTTGCCGAGGCTTTGAAAGTCGCGATTGTGAAGGAGGCCGATGGCTCCGACGGCGACATACGCAATATTGACAACACCGACAACCTTGACGCGGCGGGAACCGTGATGCTCGCTCCCATCAGCGGCAAAGGTCAGAGGCTGTATGACGCTATCAACTCCTACCGCAACCGCATCCTGACATTCGTTACTGATTCGAGCCAAAGGCGCATCATAGAGAGCAACCTATCGACGAAAGTGCCTCGTGGCAAGAACAATCTCGGCAAGAATTGGCAGGAGTACATGTTCGAGAACATGCCCGTTGCCGCTGCCGTAACGCTTCTCTCAAAACTGCAAAACGACGTGCGCTATGCCGAGGGCGAAGTGCTGCATACGCTTGTGTCGAACATCGATGTCAAGGACATACGTGTGAACAAGCTTCAGGCATTCGTAGTGCCGGAGAAAACAACCCTTTACCCTGGCGAGCGTTTCACGGCAAACATCGTAATGGCAGCCGTTGACACAACGCAGCAGCCGGAAATCTACATCAACGGCTCGCGGGTGAACACACGCAACGGCCAGTACAGTTTCACGGCAGGCGGTGTGGGCGAGCACCAGTTTGGAGGCTACATGCTTATGCACAACGCCAACGGCGACATCCTGCGCCGTGATTTCCTTCAGAAATATAGTGTCATACCCGTGCCGGGCGGGGCGACCATCGCAGCCGACCTTATGAATGTGCTCTATGCGGGCTACGACAACCCGATGAGCGTCAGCGTGCCTGGCGTGCCACAAACGGGCGTGTCGGTGAGCATGACTGGCGGGCGGCTCGTGTCAAGAGGCCCGGGGCGTTATGTTGCCGTGCCGTCGGCAGTAGGACACGACGTTACTTTCCATGTCTCGGCGC
>CAZTUD010000330.1:0-2475 GCA_964616945.1 uncultured Prevotella sp.
ATCCATTCGGTGAGGTCCTCAAACTCCTCTATGACCTCGTCTTGTAGTTCATTTATTGTCTTTGACATCGTATTATTTCTTGAATAAATCAGAATGTGTGCCTGTCTCCGGGTCAACCAGCGTGTCTTTTGGCTTTTCCCTGTGTGTTTTCACACTCACCACACCAGATATGGACTTTAACGTCTTTACCAGACTTGGTACGAGACTGTCGTTTTCAATGTTAATCGTTAATTGTGTCATAACTAATCCTCCTTGGCATTGTCTATTCTAAACACTTTGTCGTTTTCTCGTACTCGTCCCGGCACTGGCACGCTGACGCGAGTGCCCTGCACGGTCTCGGAGATTATGCCATTGTCGTCGTGGATTTCGGTGGCAGTGAGGTACATTGCCCCTGTCGTAGGGCCGGTGATGAGCAGCTTGTCGCCTTTCTTGAAAGTATTGGCTTGCACGGCAATCTCACCGACGGACAGGTGGCTGTAGAATTTCGTCACCTTTCCGACCAAGACTTTGCGCTCGGTGGCAAGCGAGCCGTATTGGTTGTTCCATTCGCCAAGCGTCTGCCCTTGGTAGTAGCCGTCCCAGAAACCACGGTTAAAGACAGTTGCCAGCCGCTTGTCCCAAGCGTCTTTCTTCTCTTCGGTGAACGTGCCGTCAAGCACCGACTGTATCGCCTCCTTGTAGCATTTCACGACAGTGTAAACGTATTCGGGACCACGGGCGCGCCCCTCAATCTTGAAGACGCTTACGCCAGCCGCCATCATTTTGTCGATGAAGCGAATGGTCTTCAAGTCCTTGGGACTCATTATGTATTTGTTGTCAATCTCCATTGCGTTGCCCGTCTCGTTGTCGGTCACCGTATAGCTACGGCGGCAAATCTGCACGCACTCGCCACGGTTGGCCGAGCGGTTGGCGGCATGGAGACTCATGTAGCACTTACCCGACACCGCCATGCACAGTGCGCCGTGGCAGAACATTTCTATCCTTATCGGTTTGCCGCTTGGCCCGCAGATGTCTTGCCTCATTATCTCATCGTGGATGTGGCTCACCTGCGCCATGTTGAGTTCGCGGGCAAGCACGCTCACGTCGGCAAACTGGCTATAGAACTTCAAAGCCTCGACATTCGAGATGTTGAGCTGCGTGGAAAGATGAACTTCCATGCCCCGCTCGCGGCAATACTGCATCACGGCAACGTCTGAGGCTATCACCGCCGACACCCCGGCCCTCACCGCCGCGTCTATAATCTGGCGCATGGCTTCTATGTCGTCGTCGTAGATTATGGTGTTGACGGTGAGATAAGTCTTTATGCCATGCTGGCGGCACGTGGCGACAATATAGTCGAGGTCGTCGAGGTCGAAGTGGTTGGCCGAGTGCGACCGCATGTTGAGCTTCCCGACCCCAAAGTAAACGGAGTCGGCGCCAGCCTGTATCGCCGCCGCAAGAGAGTCGCGGCTGCCGACGGGAGCCATCAGCTCTGTCGGTTTGAGATCTACTTTCCCTCCCACTTCGTGGGAACAGTGACCGTTGGTTGAGGTTTGAGGTTTGAGGTTTATGGTGTGCTTGTCAATCCCATGTGCCTTCTCATTCGTCATTGAAACATCCTTTCCTAACTATCAGTTATTGTAATCATAAATCTCAAATCTCAAACCTCAAATCTCAATGATGCCACATTGTGGTGTCCTCGAAGTAGTCTATCCGCATGGCGTGGCGCACCTCGTCCATAGTCTGCGCGGCCACCTCGCGTGCGCTTTCGGAGCCTTTCTTGAGGATGTTCAAAATTTCGGGAATGTCCTGCTCGTATTCGTGGCGACGCTGGCGGATGGGCTCAAGCATACGGTTGATAATCTTGTTTAGCAGCTTCTTGCACTTCATGTCGCCTATGCCGCCATGCGTGTAAGCGGCTTTCAGCTCGTCGAGGTTCTTGAACTCAGGCCAGAAGTCGGCAAAGTCCTGGTCGGTGGCGAAAGCGTCGAGGTATGTGAACACGGCGTTGCCCTCCACGTGGCCTGGGTCGGAGACGTTGAGGTGCGTCGGGTCGGTGTACATTCCCTTGACCTGCTTCCACACCGTGTCGGCATCGTCGGACAGATAAATGCAGTTGCCGAGGCTCTTCGACATCTTTTCCTTGCCGTCGGTGCCAGGCAGACGGCGTGCCGTGGCGTTTTCAGGCAACATTATCTGCGGCTCCACAAGTACTGGCGCATACGTTTGGTTGAAGCGGTTCACAAGCTCGCGCGTCAGCTCCAGCATCGGCTCCTGGTCTTCGCCCGCTGGCACCGTCGTTGCCTTGAAAGCGGCAATGTCGGCTGCCTGCGACACAGGGTAGCAGAAGAAGCCGAGAGGGATGGAGTTGTTCTCGAAGCCGCGCATCTTCACCTCCGTCTTCACTGTCGGGTTGCGCTGCACGCGGGCCACGGAGACGATGTTCATCAGGTAGGTGGTGAGCTCTGTCAGCTCGGGGATGCAGCTTTGGATGTA
>CAZTUD010000331.1:0-2474 GCA_964616945.1 uncultured Prevotella sp.
TGTGGAGTCCACGACGTGGAACAGAGAGTCTGCACGTGTGGCACAGCCCATCAGCCTTCCATAATAGCGCATCCACTCTGCCCTGCCAAGCGCAGATGTCTCCATGTAGTCGGCAGCCTGAATGATTGGTATGCCAAGCTTCTCAAGTCTACCCACACTCATGCCTTCGTAAGGACTCAAGATGATTGCGTCGGGTTTCAAAGCAATTATTCTCTCAATGTCCGGGTTCATGGAGTTGCCACAATCGACAATACGTCCTTTGGCACTTTCTGGTAGCTTCAACCGATGCTGAATATCAGTAATGAGAATATATTTTGAATCGCAAACTCCCACTATTCTGTCGGCAACCCCAAGATATTCAAGCAGCTGGCAATGTGCGGTGGTAAAGACCACCACCCTGCGCAAGGGCTGTGCCACATTGATTTCTTGCAGCAACTGTCCATTTTGCCACGGATTGCTGACTGCATAACGCAACCCCGTGGCACTGCTGTCAACAGTCAACAAGCGGGCGTAGGCAAATGTCGCCTCTTCTGCCGCACGTGTCGAATGCCTTTGCCCATTGCCACACGATGCCGACACAATGGCCAGCAGAAATAATACAAACAAATTCCTAACGCCTGTTTTCACCATACGGCATTCATCTTGCTATCCTTACGAAAACAAAAAAAGAGTGTATCAAATGTTGCACTATACCCGACATTTGATACACTCTCTACATGATGTTCAGTTATTTCTTTCCGCCCTTGACCTTGTCCACGTATGCGTCGATGACGGCAACAGCTGTAACATTTACTACATCACGCACGCTTGCCTCAAAGTCGGTGAAGTGGATTGGCTTGTTCAGCCCCATCTGCACTGGACCAATAATCTCTATGTCCGGATCAAGCTCCTTCATGAGCATGTAGCTTATGTTGGCGGAGTTCATATTGGGGAAAACAAGAGTGTTGACATTCTTTCCCTTCAGGCGGGTGAAAGGATATTTTGCGTCGCGCAGCTCGCGGTCGAGGGCAAAGTTCACTTGCATCTCACCATCTACGAGCATGTCGGGATATTCCTTTTGCAACCTGTCCACAGCCTGGTGAGCACTGACTGGCGAGCCAATGGTGTCGGTGCCGAAGTTTGAATAGCTAACCAAGGCTATCACTGGTTCCGTGTTGAAGAACTTCACAGTATGTGCAGCCAACTTCGCTACATCATAGAGCACATTCTTGTCGGGATGGCGGTTGATAAGGGTGTCGGCAAGATAGAAAACGCCTTTTTTTGTATTGAGGATGTGCATTGTGCCGAACGTGCTGTACTCAGGCCTTATGCCAATGACCTCCTTAGCTACTTTGATGGTGTTGCTGTACTTGGTGTACAAGCCTGTCACGAAAGCGTCGGCATCACCCTGTTCCACCATAGACATGCCAAAGTAGTTGCGCTCGTACATCTTGTCGTATGCCTCCTCGAAGGTAACGCCCTCGCGTGCACGCTTCTCCGACAGGTGCTTGGCGTATGTTGCCCTGTGTCCCTGCTCCTTGTCGGCACGCATGTCGATGACCTCAACTCCCGTAAGGTCAATCTTGAGGCGCTTTGCCAAGCGGTTCAAGCGGTCGGGGTTGCCGAGCAGTATAGGATGGCAGATGCCCTCTTGCAAAGCTTGCACGGCAGCCTTCATCATCGTCGGATGCCCACCTTCGGCAAACACCACACGCTGCGGATGCATCGCTGCTGTGGCATGGAGCGTGCGCGTGAGCTTCGTCTCCTGTCCGAGCAGTTCACGCAGGTGGTTCTTGTATGCTTCCCAGTCGTTGATGGTGCGACGCGCCACACCACTGTCTATGGCAGCCTTTGCCACGGCAGCCGACACCTCCGTGATAAGGCGGGGGTCAACTGGTTTGGGGATAAAGTATTTCGGGCCGAACTGCAAGTCGTTGACATGGTAAACCTGGTTCACGATGTCTGGGACGGGCTGCTTCGCAAGGTCGGCAATGGCTTTCACTGCGGCAAGCTTCATCTCCTCGTTGATTGCCTTGGCATGAACATCAAGGGCACCACGGAAAATGTACGGGAAGCCTATCACATTGTTTATCTGGTTTGGATAGTCGGAGCGGCCTGTTGACATCAGCACGTCGGGACGGGCAGCGGTGGCATCCTCGTATGAAATTTCGGGGACAGGATTTGCAAGGGCAAACACTATTGGCTTGTCGGCCATTGAGCGTATCATGTCTTGCGAGAGAATGTTGCCTTTCGACAGCCCCACGAAAACATCAGCACCCTTGATGGCTTCCTCTAATGTATGTATGTCAGTGCGGATAGTGGCAAACTCCGCCTTTTGCTCGTTGACGTGGTCGCGGCCTTTGTATATGACACCGCGCGAGTCGAGCATGAGGATATTCTCATGCTTTGCGCCGAGCGAGCAATAGAGCTTCGTGCAGCTGATAGCGGCGGCACCAGCGCCATTGACCACTATTTTGGCATCTTCAATCTTCTTC
>CAZTUD010000332.1:0-2469 GCA_964616945.1 uncultured Prevotella sp.
CGAAGATGGCCTGGCCGAAGAGTATGGCGAGGACAAGGGCGAGGATGGGCCAGGCGTAAGAGACCAGTATGGCGGGGTCGACCAGCATGCCCACGGAGACGAAGAATATGGCGCCGAAGAGGTTCTTCACCGGCTCCACCACCTTCTCAATCCTCTCCACCTCGATGGTCTCGGCGAGGATGCTGCCCATGACGAACGCGCCGAAAGCCGACGAGAAGCCCACCGCCGTGCTTATCCACGCCATTGCGCAGCAAAGGCCGAGGGAAACGATGACGAGCGTCTCATCGGTCATGAGCTTGCGCGTGCATCGCAGGAACGAGGGCACCACGTACAAGCCCACCACGAACCAAAGCACGAGGAAGAAGCCTATCTTCAGCAGCGATTCGAGCATCTGGCCGCCGTCGGGATTGTTGCCCGAGGCTATGGCGGACAGCATGACCATCATCACGATGGCGAGAATGTCCTCAAGGATGAGCACGCTCATCACGAGCTTGGCGAACGACTGCTGCAGCAGCCCCATGTCGTCGAATGCCTTGTAGATGATGGTCGTGGACGACATGGCGAGCATCCCGCCGAGGAAGATGCAGTCCATGCGCTCCCAGCCGAAGGCGTGGCCCACGCTCATGCCTATCATCATCATAAAGAAGACCGTGCTCACCGCCGCTATTATCGGCGCGAGCCCCATCTTCAATATTTTCTTGAACGAGAAGTCGAGGCCGAGGGCGAACAGCAGGAACATCACGCCGATGTCGGCCCACGTCTGTATGTCGGCCTTGTCGATGACCGACATCGTGAGCGGCATGTGTGGCGACACTATGAAGCCCGCCACGATGTACCCCAGCACAAGGGGCTGCTTGAGTTTCTTGAAGATTAACGTTACTATGCCTGCGACGATGAGTATCAACGCCAGGTCTTTGATGAGGGCTGGTAGTTCCGACATGAATTTCTCTTATTTATGCCAGCTTTACGCTGCTTAGTTGCGCCGCTATCTCTTGCAGCGCATGATTGAAAGTGGCTTCAAATATACCGCTATTGCAAAGTTACATATTCTTTTGGTAATGTACAAGGTTTGCCGCAAACATTTTAATCCCTCCCCATTTGGGGGAGGGACAAGGGGAGGGGCTTCAACTATTGTAGTTTCCCGTAATCTCGCAAATCTTGACGATTACCTTGACGGCCTTCTCCATGACCTGTATGGAGACGAACTCGTAGGGGCCGTGGAAGTTGACGCCGCCGGCGAAGATGTTCGGGCAGGGCAGGCCGCGGAAAGAGAGCTGCGCCCCGTCGGTGCCGCCGCGGATGGGCTCCACCTTCGGCGTTACCCCGCTCTCCTGCATGGCCTTCAGCACGATGTCAATGACGTGCATGTTGGGGTCTATCTTCTCCTTCATGTTGTAGTACTGGTCCTTGATGTCTATGGAGACCGTGCCCTCGCCGTACTTCGCGTTCATCTGCTTGGCAATCTGCTCCATGAAGTCCTTGCGTGCCTCAAACTTCTTGCGGTCGTGGTCGCGAATGAGGTAGGACAGCTTCGCCTCCTCACAGTGCCCGTCTATTGACAGCAGATGGTAGAAGCCCTGGTAGCCCTCCGTGGTCTCGGGAATCTCCGTCTCGGGGATGTGGCTGTTGAACTCGCACGCCAGCCGAGCCGCGTTAATCATCTTGCCCTTGGCATAGCCCGTGTGCACGCTCACGCCCTTGATGGAAACCTTTGCCGAGGCCGCGTTGAAGTTCTCATACTCCAGGTCGCCGATGTCGCCGCCGTCCATAGTGTAAGCCCACTGGCAGCCGAACCTCTCCACGTCGAAGTGGTGGGCGCCCATGCCAATCTCCTCGTCGGGGTTGAAGCCCACGCGGATGTCGCCGTGCTTTATCTCGGGGTGGTCGCGCAAGTAGCACATTGCTTGCACGATTTCCGCAATGCCCGCCTTGTCGTCGGCACCGAGCAGGGTCGTTCCGTCGGTTACGATGAGGTCTTCGCCTTTGTGTTGCAGCAGTTCGGGGAACTTCTTTGGCGATGATACGATTCCCGGCGAGAGCACGATGTCGCCGCCGTCGTAGTTCTTTACAATGCGGGCCTTGATGTTGGCTCCCGATGCGTCTAAGGCGGTGTCGTAGTGAGATATGAAACCGATGGTTGGTGCGTCCTTTTTTGTGTTGCCCGGCAAGGTGGCGTAGATGTAGCCCATATCGTCCATTTCCACGTCTTCCAAACCCTCGTCTTCCAATTCTTCTTTGAGATATTTGGCAAAAACGAGTTGCTTGGCGGTGCTGGGCACCGTTGTGGAGTCTTCTGCCGACTGTGTATCAAACTTTGTGTAATTGATGAAACGTTCTGCTAAGTCCATTATTTTTTGCTGATAATTAGTTTAATGCTTTGGTTCTGTTACAAAAGTAGTGATTTTGCCGCTTTTGCGCGACATCTGTATGCTTAATATTTATTAAAAGGCGGTGGGCTTGGAAATAAAA
>CAZTUD010000333.1:0-2452 GCA_964616945.1 uncultured Prevotella sp.
TGACAGCGATTTTGAAAACGAATTCGGCAAATTCCGCTTCATCGACACCGCCGGCCTGCGCCACACCGCCGACCGTGTGGAGCAGATAGGCATCGACCGCTCCTACCAGGCCATCGACCGTGCCGCCATAGTCTTGTGGCTCTACGACCAGCCGTCCTCCTCGTCGCCCCAGCCGTCTGACCTGTCGTCCGACCCGTCCTGTGCGATGCCATTTATGGCATCGAAGTCGTCAGCCACCCTTTTCAAGGGCAAGCGCGTCATCCTCGTCCATAGCAAGGCCGACCTCTCTCCCACCCCAATCCTTGAAAACGAGCTGCCCGTTTCCGCCAAAACAGGGAAAGGCATCGACAACCTGAAAGCAGCCCTGATAGAGGCCACCGGCATATCCCAAATACACGAGGGCGACCCAGTAATCACCTCCGCCCGCCAGTATACCCTGCTTGAGGAAGCTCTCAAGGGCATCCGCCGCGTCATCAAAGGGCTGGGCACCACCCCTGCCCCTGTCGTTGGCCAGGGTGCCTCTCCCGTTCACACTACTGGAGCTGAAGGTTCACCCACACTGTCTTCCTCTCCCATTGCAGGGGGGCGGGGAGAGGCTCTTTCGACGGATCTTGTTGCCGAAGACCTCCGCTTTGTCCTCGACCGTCTCGGCGAGGTAACGGGTGTGGAGCGCGTGACCCCAGCCTCCACGCTGAACCTCATCTTCAAGGAGTTTTGCATCGGTAAATAATTGAATATCAACAAATTCCATGTTCATTCAACAGCCTCAGAACTTGAATGACAACAAGTTGACATAAGCAGGTCAATCATGTTGGGCAACTTAAAAATATTGCAATGTTGCAACGTTGCAATAAAATTCTGTCCGCCCCAGATTCTGGCGGCGCAATGGCGTTGCCCCCGCGCTTTCGGGGGCATGCCGCCAAAGCCTTGCGGCAAGCCCGCAACAGTTGCCGCACTTGCCGCTGACACTTTCGCGGCACTTTATGATTGTCTAACACTTACTGTTTTATTGCAGCGACTGGATGAAAATATGCAGCAAGGGTATTGTAATGACTGACAGGACTGTGGTCATGAAGGTTATTTCCGTCATCAGCCTCTCGTCGCGGTTGAACCTCATGCAGAACATCACGCCAAAGGCTGCGACAGGCATGGCAATGACGACGGTGTTGATTTCATTGACCAACTCGTTCACTCCGCAAAGGCGGAATATTCCATATAGAGCCAGTGGAACGATGACAAGCCGGAACAATGTGGTGACATGGACCTTAACGTCTTTCAGCATACTGCCGAACTTGATTTCCGCAAGTGAAGAACCGATGACAAGCAACGAGCCTGGTACGGTGATATTGCCGACCAGTGTTATCGGCTCGCCAATGGCATGAGGCACATGGATTCCGAAAGCGACAATGATGGCGGCAATATAGCATGCCACCATCATTGGCGTGAGGAACAGCTTCCAACTGAAGCTCTCCCACGACATCTGCCCCTTGACAAGCATTACACCGACTGTAAATATAAACAGCGTGCCAGGCATATTGAGCAAAGCCGCATAAAAGATAGCCTGTTGGTCAAATATGCTTGCCACTATCGAGTAGCCGATGAAGCCGACATTGCCGAACATTATGGCAAAGCCTATCATGCCCTGCGCCATCGTGTCCTTGCTGATGAGTTTGGGAACGAGGAATGCTACGAAGCACAATATAACATATGTGGCGAAGCCAACAGCTATCAATGGCAGTATCAGATTTCTGTCGGGCAGTTGGTTTCCCATGACCGACGAGAGTATCAACAAGGGACACGTTATGTCCATTATCAGAGCCGACAGTTTCTTGTCGAACTCACCGCCAAGATAGCCGAGCCGTCTCAGCGCATATCCCAATATCACGATGACGAACAGCGTCACCATTACTTGCAAGTCTTCCATTATCCCAATCCCTTATGGCTCTTCCTCCGGAAACAACTCTAACTGCTTAGGCATTCTTCTCCTCCGGCATACAGATGCAAAGAATGATATACACGATGACACCACTGAAAGCAGTGCCGAATGTCAACAGTATATATACCAGTCTTACTATAGCAGGGTCCCAACCGAAATAGTTAGCAATACCACCACACACTCCCGCCAGCCACTTGTCAGTAGTTGAGCGGGTCAATCTCTTTCCGTTACTCATGACTTTTTATTCTTTAGGATAGCCTATTTGATGGTTGAGCAGCAAGTCCTGCTGGTCGGTTAGGTTGAGAGCCTTCTTCAGTGATGCAGCGTCCATTGTCATTCGGGGAACGTTGTTCAGTCCAAGGGCAGTGCAGACAAGGGCGACGTTCTGTGAGACATAGCCAGCGTCGATAGCGCCCATTGTAGCTTTTGGCGCATCGGGTATCTCGGCAGGAAATCTGCTGTGGTCGCTGACAAACACCAATGAGACAGGCGCAGTAGCGGCAAAGTCCTGTGGTC
>CAZTUD010000334.1:0-2450 GCA_964616945.1 uncultured Prevotella sp.
TCGTTTACTCATTTCTCAATTCATGTCTTTTCGTTTTTTCAAAGAATTCAATCAAAAAAAGCGTACTCTTGTTGGTACATAAAAATAAAATTGCTAACTTTGTAAACAGTAAAAGACATATATGACATGGCAGTAATTAATTTCACGTCACGGGAGTTCAGAAACAGGCAAGCCCATGTGTTCGATTTAGCCGACAAGGGCGAACATGTAATTATACGCAGGAGCAAGAGACAAGCTTATACCCTCGTCCCTGTCAATGATGATGATTTCATCATAACCCCTTCTTTGCAGGCAAGAATTGGCAAGGCGCGGAAAGAGTTCAGGGATGGAAAAGCCGTCGAATTGAAGTCGCATGAGGACATTGACAAGTATTTCGACAGCCTATGACATACAAGGTGAACGTCTCGGACGATGCCGACAAAATAATAAGAAAGTGGAAAAAGTCAAATCCACGGTTATTGAAGAAATATCAGAGAATATTCCATGAATTGGCAGACCACCCAAGAAGTGGCACTGGACATCCCGAGCCTCTTAGAGGTGGGCAAAACGTCACATATTCTCGCCATATAACAGCTCACGACCGCATCATATATGACGTGTATGACAATATAGTTGCCGTGCTTGTATTGGAGGTGGAAGGCCACTACAGCGATAAATAAGGAATGGCAAGGTAAAAGGCAAGGGATGGCTCACGCCATGCCTTGCCTTTGTTTCATGCAGCTTCTTGAGCGTCTGTATTAATTTTCTATGAAATTCCTTTGGCATTTGCGAAAAAAAACGTAATTTTGTGCATTGGTAGTAGAAAGGGGAAAGTATATGAACACAATACCTGTGGCAGAAAGCACCTTTAATGGTGTTGCGCAATATTCGAGAATACATAATATATCCATGGAAGCGACCATTTCCAAGGGATTGGCCTTGTTGGTACTTGATGGGGACAACAAGAAAAGGAAGCTGGATGCCGCATACGCTTTTATAGACACTATTCCCGCAAAAGGGGGCAAGGAAGTTCCAGGCGACGAACGTGGCGTGGACGCTTTGGTTGATGAAAAATATGCAGAATGAAAGTTTATGTGGACACCAACATTTTAGTGGATTTCAACTGTGTCAACTGTGGTGTGGGCATTGACAAGTGGGTGGAAGGATTATGAGGATGCCACACAATACATGTCCGGCGTGAAATCACAAGCGGAATGTATCGTAACCCGCAACAAGAAAGACTTTAAACTCAGCAACTTGCCAGTATATTCAGTGAAAGAATTGTTTGAACGCGAAGGAATAAAGGTTTAGCAATTCTTGCCAATTCCTTAGCGGCTCATCCTTTTGCAAAATTAGCATTGTGGCTCATGTGGCCTCTCTCCCGCCTTGCAACTTGCAAGGCAAGGCATGAACCATCCCTCGCCTTTGTTTCCCACCTCATAATCCCCCTCCCCGTTTTTCCCCTCATTTATTTGGATAATTGCGAAAAACCATTTATCTTTGCAAAAAATAACTGCTATGAGAATATCAACAAACGAAAAAGAAAAGATGCCACGCTATTGGAATGAGCTAAAGCATCTGAGCAATGACGAAAAGCTTCAGATTATAATGTTTTTGTCTTCTTCGATGATACATCCTCATAATAATATACAAGTATCTCCCGACAAATATACAAAGGAAATGCTTGACCACTTCAGTGGTGCTTGGGTTGGAGAGGAGTCTGCGGAAGACATTATCAGCAATATCAACGAAAGCAAGAAATCCCATACGGAGCCAGTTTCATTACCATGAAAGAGTATTTGCTTGATACGAATATATGTGTGCATTTGTTAAGGGGTGATTTTAATGTCAAAGAGTCAATAGAAAAAGTTGGCTGGGATAATTGCTCCATCTCTGAAATCACAGTGGCAGAACTCTTGTATGGTGCTGAATGCAGCAGCCATAAGGAGGAAAACAAGTTCGTTATTAGTGACTTGTGCCATCATTTGCGAATAATCCCAATATCAGGCTGTATCAATGAGTTTGCAAGGCAAAAAGCCATTTTAAGGAAAAGGGGGCAGCTGATAGAGGATTCAGACCTTTGGATTGGCGTAACCTCCGTAGCCCACAATATGGCAATGGTTACGGAGAACATGAACCACCTTTCCCGAATAGAAGGCATCACGATAGAGAACTGGATTCAGAGATGAACCGTTGTCAATCGCCTATTTAAGACTTTATCGGACGGCATCATGTTGGAAATGGCGGGCAGACATGGAGCAGAAGCTCAATGACATAGCAAAAGAGATAGAGGCTTCAAGGCATTCACATTACCTTGACATTGAACAGCCATGAACATAATTGACCTTTCCAAAATACTGCCAATGACCAGCAGGCCCAACGTGACAGACTCTTCCTAAGATGGTTCAACGGTTACAGACAGAAACAAAACTATGTTTTGTTGACCACTATGATAATGGATGACAACGAGC
>CAZTUD010000335.1:0-2429 GCA_964616945.1 uncultured Prevotella sp.
GTCGCCTGAGCTTACCGACACCTTGCCGCTCACCAACACCACGTTGGCATCCTTGCGGTTGTAGGCACTGATGTCGAACACGGTGCCAAGCACTGTGGTTGTGAAATAGTCGGTACTGACGACGAACGGATGCCCCGCATCGTGCTTAACCTCGAAATAGCCCTCGCCGTGGATATATACCTCACGCTTGCTTCCGGCAAAGCGCGAGGGGTACATCAGCCGGCTGTCGGCATTGAGCCACACGCGCGAGCCGTCGGGCAAGGTTATGTTTTGGTCATGGCCACGCGTTGTCTCCACGGTCAGCATCTCGATGTCCTCCATAGCCACCTGGCTTTTTGCAGACCGGGACAACTTTCCCGTAGATGTAGTGGAAAGCTGCGACTGGTATGTGTCTGTGTGCCCCACACCTTGCCGCTGTCCGCTGCCGGAGTATTGGCCCGTCGGAGCCATGAGCCTTGGCGCAAGTAGGAATGCCAACACAATGCACGCCGCAGCCGCCAAGCCACCAAGAACATAGATGGCAGCCCGGTGAGCTTTGTGGATGCCACGGCTCACCTTGTCCCATTCGTCGCCGACATCGGGCAAAGGATTGTCGATGCGGAGAAAGGCTTGGCGCAGGTCGTCTGCCTCCTCGTCCGAAAGCATCAGCTGGCTGAGCTCGGCATCTATGTCGTTGTGTGTTTCCATTACAGATTGCTTCTTAATATAAGACCCGAAACTTGGGGGAATGGTACTATTGGCGGTGTTTAATGATGTTAAAGTGGGAACGCAAAATGGTGAGGGCTTTCACGAGCTGTTTCTTGATGCCGTCGGTGGTTATGCCTACCTCTGCGGCAATGTCCTTGTAAGTCCGCTTCTTGTAATAGAACTGCTCAAGGATGTAGCGCGTGCGTGGCGGCATGTCGCCTATCACCCGTTCCATTTCCACGATGCAGCTTTCGCGCCGCTTCCATTCTTCGTCGCCGACATCGGGTATTTGCGCCACCGCCAAGGTTTCTTCCACACGTGGAAACCTTTTGTAGTCGTTGATGCGTTTCAGGCATGTGTTGTGGATGCTCGTGAAGAGATACTGGCCCAGTTTCGCGCTGCCGATGGTGTTGCGCTTTTTCCACACCTGCATGAAGACCTCGCTTATGATGTCCTTTGCCGTGTCGGCATCGTCAACAAGCGAGAGCGCATAATAGAAATACCGTGAGTAGTTTTCACGGAACTCCATTTCCAAGCCTTCTTCTGTAATGCCTTTATTTTGCATGATACGCATGCAAAATTACACAAATTAATTATAAACACATCAGTCTTTCCGCGTAAAATCGTCCAAATGGTCGATGATGTGGCTTATTATGCGCTCCTTTTTCTCCAAATGGGCATAGTTGGAGCCGTTGATGAGGTGCAGCCATGCGTGGTCAACAATCTGGACGCAGTCGCGGTGGTAGATGTTGAGGGGCGCATCGTCCTTGCCATACGCATAACGCTCGGTTTTGACAGCGGCGAACATTTCGTCCTGCCGGTCGTAGTGGCTGAAAATTGTTTCGTAGTTGCCACCGCCCGTGTCGAAGTAGGCTCCTTTGACAAAACACGGCATGAAGTTGAAGCCCCATTTCCGCATCTGCCGGCAATCGAAGATTGCAAGCCCCGGCCACAAATACCAGCCTGTCGCCCTCGGCCTGTCAACGCCATAGAAAGGCTTGCCGCCAAGGTGGGAGACAAACGAATATTTGCGCAAGGGGAAAATGTCGTGGTCGATGATGGCGAGACGCTCCGGCCTAAGCACAGGCAGCACCTTTTGGCAAAACCAGTTGAGCGCCATGCCCTCGGATATGCCGTAAAAGAAGAGGTGCGGCAAAAGGAAGAAATGGAAAAACCGAGGCACGGGAACATACTCAATGCCTGCCTCACGGCATGTCTGCCTTATGGCTGCGCGTGAGCTGCGCTTGCTCGAATTGTCGAGAATGAGCCGCACATATCCTGTGTCAGCAACATTCCGCTTCACCAGACCCGCCTGAATTCTTGTAAGGTCGGGCTTGTTGTATGTCACGGTAACTAAGCAAAGCCCGCATCCCGCAAACTTCTCCACATCCTGCCAACCTGCCGCCTTACCGGCAACCCAACTCAGAAACGAGCAATAGGGCTTGAACAATGGCTTGCGCAACTTGTCGAGCATGTCATACAACTTCTCGTGCATCTCAGTACAAAATATCAACAGTTACTATGTTTGCAGTCGGAAACTGCAAACATAGTAACTATTAAACAATCGTTTCTTACTCTGTCAGAACAGGCTCGGCTCACGCCCCTCGACCAGTGCGAGTGTGTCGCGGGCGATGACAATCTCCTCGTCGGTAGGTATCATCACCACCTTCACCGTGGAGGCATCGGCAGAGAGAATTGTCTCCTTCGAGCGCACGTGGTGGCGCTCCTTGTCCATCTTCACG
>CAZTUD010000336.1:0-2426 GCA_964616945.1 uncultured Prevotella sp.
GATAGCGGCCCGCAGCTCCGCGACGCGCAGCACCGCATAGGGCATGAGGTGGAGAACGCTGGGTGCATCACCACCAACGACCTTGTGGAGCCCTACGAGGCACGGCAGATACATCCGCACGAGAAACGGCAGGTGGGCTACCGTCTGGCGTGGATGGCACTGAACAAGACTTACGGCATCAACGACATCAACACCGACTATCCCGAATATGACCACTGCACGCTGTCAAACGATACCGTGAGGATATTCTTCAAATACGCCGACAACGGTTTCTCACGCATGGACGACATCCGCAGTTTCGAGATTGCGGGAGCTGACGGCAAGGCTTATCCTGCCCAGGCAATGGTCAAGGAAAATGACCTCAGCGTTTACGTATTCTGCAAGGACGCAAAAGAGCCAAAGGAGGTGCGCTATGGCTACCGCGCCTTCATGCCGGGCAACCTGAAGAGCACCTACGGACTGCCTGTGGTGCCGTTCAAGGCAGTGGTACGTTAGTCATCAAAAGTATTTTTATTGTAAATTGAAAATAAAAAGGCGAAGCTGGTTGAGGTTTTGCCTTTTTTTATTACTTTTGCCATTGAGAAACCGAAAAATGCAAAACCAATATGCCGAAAGAAATTCTTCACGAGATAGCACCGCTGAAGGAGGGCGACTTCCTTTACATTGCCGACCGCCACAAAAAGGAGTTCGACTACCCCATCCACACGCACGACGTCTATGAGCTTAACTTCGTGACGGGTGCGGCTGGAGTGAACCGCATTGTGGGCGACTCAAGCGAAACCATTGGCGACCTCGACCTCGTGCTGATAACCTCGCCCAACCTCGAGCATGTGTGGACCAACGGCAGTTGCCACAGCGACGACATCCACGAGATTACGGTGCAGTTTTATTTCGATTTCTATGGCGAACACAACATCCTCAACACAAACCCGATGGCATCGATAAAGCGGATGTGCGAGCGGGCGAGGAAAGGACTTGCCTTTCCGCAGGAGACTATCATGCGTGTTTACTCCCGTCTCATTGATTTGCCGGCCAAGACGGAAGGGTATTTCGCTTTGCGTGAGTTTTTCGACATATTATATATATTGTCCAAGAGCGATGGTGCGCGCGAGCTTGCCACCACGTCGTTTGCCAAGGTTGACGTCGAGAGCGAGAGCCGCCGCATACTGAAGGTGCAGAGCTTCATCGGCAGCCATTACATGGACGAGCTGCGCCTTGCCGACCTCGCCTCGTTGGTGAGCATGTCGGAGAGCGCGTTCAGCCGCTTCTTCAAGCTCTCCACGAGCCGCAGCGTGAGCGATTACATTGTGGACATACGCCTTGGTGCCGCAGCGCGCCGACTGGTTGACACCACCGACCCCGTAAGCACCATCTGCTACGACTGCGGCTTCAACACCCTCAGCAACTTCAACCGCCTCTTCCGCAAGCACAAGGGCTGCTCGCCTACCGAGTTTCGCGAGAAGTATTTCAAGACGAAAGTAATCGTGTAGTTGCAAGGGCGGTCTCTTGTGGGCGTCCGCAAAGTTTGTACATCCTATTTTAGATGCTTTCTTATCCAGAGGTCGAAAAATTTGTCGTAAACTACGTATGCGTCGCCTTGTTGCGTTATGAAATCCTTTTCCAACAGGCCTTTTATTGCCGAGTTCACGGAGCTTGGCGAGGGAAGGCGGTATTTCTTGGCAAAGCCTCCGCTCCTCACATTGCGTGCTTCCCCCTCGGCCGATATTGCTATGAGAACGTTGCGCTGTTTCTCTGGCATTTGCCGCAACATGGCCTCGTAGGTGTCAGAGGCCATGTTGATGTTATAGTCGATGGCATCGTCAATCATTTCAGTCCCGCACGTTGAGCCTTCCGGCGTTTTTAGGAAGAGGACGTTCATTATGCGCTGCATGTATGAGGTTACTCCGTCACACCGTTCGTACACAGTCTCTACGGTTTCAGGTTCTAAGTGTTTCCCTCTTTCCTCAAATTTTGCCACTGCGAAATCTTTGTATTTTTCCATCTTCAGCGGTTTGAGGTTCATCAGCATTACGCTTTGATAGAAAGGCCTTGTGGGCGAGGTGAAAATCTCGCCCATGAGGTGGCGGTGCGAGCCTGAGAAAATGAAGTGGGCGTTCACGCACTTTTGAATATATGTGCGCAGCAAAGCCTCCACGCGCTTGTCGCCATAGTTGGTTATCTGCTGAAACTCGTCAATGGCCACAAGGCACGGCTTGTCGGCTTTGTTGAGGTAGGCGAAAATCTCGTCAAGCGTCACTTCCGGGTTCTTTATCTCGCCAATGCCCAGCCCCCACGACGGTTGCCCGTTGATGTCGAACGAGATTTCAGAGCGTATTGAAGCCAGGACATTTATGAACTTCTCCCACACGCTGCGGCCAAGAGGCTTCAGTTCGTCGATGATTGCCTTGCCAAACATGTTCACCAGG
>CAZTUD010000337.1:0-2404 GCA_964616945.1 uncultured Prevotella sp.
CGTCATCTCCGGGTACTTGGCCTGAAGAATGTAGATTGCGGGTAGCGTGAAGATGGCTCCCGCCACCACGGCTCCCGAACAAGCCCCTATGCTTTGTATGATGACATTCTCGCCCAAGGCCTTGTTGCGCTTGGCGGCTGTGGAAACGCCTACGGCAATGATGGCAATCGGGATGGCTGCCTCGAACACCTGCCCAACCTTCAAGCCGAGGTAGGCAGCGGCGGCCGAGAACACCATCGCCATGATGATGCCCCACGTAACCGACCACGTGTTTACTTCGGGGTAAGTCTTGTCCGGCTTCATTATTGGAACGTATTCCTCGCCTTGTTTCAACTCGCGGAACGCATTGTCGGGCAACTGTACCGCATCCTTTTCTTTCTCGCTCATATAAAGTCGTGTTTTAAGTTTGAAAATTATGTGTTTATGTGCTTATGTCCTTATTTGGCCAAGCTGTCGCGATACCATTGGTAAAGCTTCCTCACGCCGTCCTCAATCTCCACCTTGTGAGTCCAGCCCAGGCTGTGGAGCTTTGCCACGTCAATGAGCTTGCGCGGCGTGCCGTTCGGCTTGGTGGCATCCCAGGCAATCTCGCCCTCAAAGCCCACGGTCCTTTTCACGAGGTTGGCAAGAGCCTTTATGGTGAGTTCCTTGCCCGTGCCCACGTTGATATGGCAATTGCGTATCTCGCCGAGCGACGGAATTGCTCCGCCACGACCCTCGGAGTTGTTGCGGTTCACCTCGCCGTCGGTCTTCGCGCCATAGAAGACGCTTGAGTATTTTTCAATGCCTATGATGTCCTTGAAGTCAACGTTGAGCAGGACATAGACCGAGGCATCGGCCATGTCCTCGCTCCATAGAAACTCCCTCAGCGGCGAGCCGTCGCCCCACAGTGTAACCTTGTTGTCCTCAATGCCATAGAAGGCGAGCGTCTTCAGTATTCGCTCCTGCGGGTTCTTGCCGTCAACGTTGCCATCGCCAATCATGGCACGCAACTTGTCGGTGGGGTTCACGGGGCGTTTGTTCATGTCGGTGCGTATTGCGTCCCACGCATCCTCGTGTATGAGTTTGGCGAGATAAATCTTCCGCATCATGGCGGGCATGACGTGAGAGTTCTCAAGATTGAAATTGTCGTTCGGCCCGTAGAGGTTGGTGGGCATCACGGCAATATAGTTGGTGCCATACTGTAGGTTGTAGCTTTCGCACATTTTCAGCCCGGCAATCTTCGCGATGGCATATTCCTCGTTGGTGTATTCCAAAGGCGAAGTCAGCAGTTCGTCTTCTTTCATCGGCTGAGGCGCGTTCTTGGGATAAATGCAGGTTGAGCCGAGGAAAAGCAATTTCTTCACATGGTGCTTGTATGCCTGCTCAATGACGTTGCACTGAATCTTCATGTTCTGCATTATGAAGTCGGCGCGATAAAGCGAGTTTGCCATGATGCCGCCAACGAAAGCTGCGGCCAACACCACGGCGTCGGGCTGCTCATTGTCGAAGAACCACTTGACAGCCAGCTGGTCGGTGAGGTCAAGCTCATCGTGTGTCCTGCCCACAAGATTGTGATAACCACGCTTTTCAAGATTGTTCCAAATTGCCGAGCCAACAAGCCCGTGATGCCCGGCCACGTAAATCTTACTTTCTTTGCTTAACATTCTTGTTTTCTGTCTTGTTTTGCTTTTCCTATTGCAAAGTTAGCAGTTTTTCACGAATTTGTTTCTTTTCTTCTTACTTTTTTCATAAATTTGCAGACATGAAGAAGAAGATTACAAAACGCCAGTTCATAATATACTTTTTTGCCGCCACCGCCTTGCTTGCCATAGTGAGGCTTGTTTTCCCGTCGGTAGCGGAAAACCGCAAGCAAAACAAGGAGGCTGACGAGGCCGCCCAACAGTCCGACGAAGTGGAGCAAGAAGCAAGTGCTGCCAGCCCGTTCGCATCCACCGTGTTTTTCGGCAAGGACGGCAAGGAGGTGAGAAGCCGCATCTACAGCGTGCCAGGATTCGAGAACACGTTCCCCGACCAAAACGACGTACAGCTGCTCGCCGCGCAGCAATGGGGCGTGAAACCCGTCGCCGACAGCACGGCGGCGGCAAAGAGCAAGAAAAGCTTGGTTTACATTGGCGCGAACCCTTATTTCCACGTTGACCGCCTGCGCGACAGCTCGCCCTACCTCGTGCCCCGTGCCTCAGTGCTTTTGCAGGACATCGGGCGCAATTTCTTCGACTCGCTTCAGGTAAAGCACATCCCGCTCCACAAAATCATCGTCACGAGCGTACTGCGCACAAAGGCCGACGTGGCGCGGCTGCAACGGAAAAACGCCAACGCCACCGTGAACAGCTGCCACCTTTACGGCACCACGTTCGACGTATGCTACAACCGCTACAAAACCGTGGAAGCTCCAGGCGAACAC
>CAZTUD010000338.1:0-2387 GCA_964616945.1 uncultured Prevotella sp.
TTGAACGGGTCGCAGCTGTCGGGCGTGAGCAATGCGCCGTCAATGCCGAGAGCCGCCGCCGAGCGGAAGATGGCCCCGATGTTGGTGGTGTCGCACACGGCATCAAGGACGACAATGCGCCGTGCCGACTTGCATATCTCCTCAACTTTGGGCAAAGCGGGGCGGCGCATGGCGCACAGCACGCCGCGCGTCAGCGTGTAGCCCGTTAGCTGTGCGAGCAGTTCGCGGTTGCCAGTATAGACAGGCGTGTCCCCCACCCTTTCCACTATGTCCTTTGCGTCGCCGTCGATGTGCCTGCGCTCGCAGAGCAGCGACAGCGGCTCCAGCCCACAGGCAAGAGCCGTGCGTATGACTTTCGGGCTCTCAACTACGATAACGCCCTCGTCGGGATGGAGGCGATTGCGCAACTGGTGGTCGGTCAGGCGGTGATAGACGGCGACGCACTCGTCTTCAAGGCTCGTGATTTCAACTATAGACATTATTAAGACTATATGTCTTTTCTCTCGCGGATTGCGCGGATTAGCAGATTTCTGTATTTTGAGTAAACCCTTTTGTCTCTCGATTTCGCTGATTTTTCCCAGAACCAAACGACATACCATTGGGTGATGAGAAAAATCTGCGCAATCAACTACAAGGCTTTCATTCTCAAGAAAGAATAATATCTGCTTATCTGCAAAATCTGCGAGAAAAAATCCAGCTTGATTTAACTTAATCAACAATTATGACTTTTTCTATTGTCATTGGCATAGCCTCTCAAGCATGGGCTTCGTGCGCGTGTCGCTCGGACGCGGCGCGTTGCCGTCAACAAGGTTGCCGTCGGCCCCGTAGATGAGGAAGCGGGGAATGCCGTTCACGTTCAACGCCTTGCCAAGGCTGTTGTCGCTGTTGATGAACTGGTTGCCGTGCAGGTCGAGCTGCTCCGCCTTGCGCTTCCAGGCATCGACGTTCGTGTCGATGGATATGGAGACGAAAGCGATGTTTTTGCCCTCAAAGTCTTTTTCAAGCTGCTTCAGATGAGGAACTTCCCTTATGCACGGCACGCACCACGAAGCCCACAGGTCAACGTAAACCACCTTGCCCTTGAACTGCGTGAAACTTGCCTCCTTGCCGTCCCTGTCGAAAAGCTTTACTGCGGCGGGGAAAGGCGTGCCCTTGATGGTGGAGCGTTTTGCCTCAAAGTCAGCCACATACTTACCGTCGAGGCTGTATTTTGCAGTGAGCGAACGCAATTCCTCCAAGCCTTCGTCAAAATGGTTCTGGTAGTCGAACGACGACAGCCATCTCGACAGCAGCGAGCTTTGCGCACGGCGCACCAAAGCCGTGTCCTTCACAGTGCTGCTTAGTGACTCCAACCTTTCCGTGAGGCTATTGCCCGATATGGCGGCAATGGCTATGTTGTGGACATCGCCAAAGAGCACGGACATCGGGTTATCCACTACAGGCAGCAGGCGCAATGCCTCGTCGTGTGGGTTGAAACCGAGGTCGGCTGGTGCGTGGCCAGTGGCAAACTTCAGGCTGCCAATGGCTGAAAACGTCTGCGTGGCCGCCCACATGCGCAGGTATTTGGTAACGTCAGCCGACGGTTTCACGGCAGCCACAATGCTGTCGGCAAGCCTCTCGTAGCCTTTCACCAAATGCCCAATTTGGCCTGCCGCAAGGTTTCTGCCCTCCATCCACAGCTGTTTCGACAAGCTGGCGTAGTCGTCGTTGAAAACCTGCAAAGCCTTGTTATCGGCATCGGGTTTCACTATGGTGGTGCCGAGCGTGTCAACGTGCAGCACGAGGGGCTTTGCGCCAGATTTCAAGTAAAGCGGCATGGAGTTTTGCCGCTGGTGATAGACGCTCACAAGGCTATAGAAGCCGTAGAGCGACGGAGCAACCCACGTGGCGGCATATTTGCCGCCACCGTAGGCAAGCGTGTCGTTTCTTCCCTGTGCCGCGCCTGGCGCCAAGCAGTAGATTCTCATGCCTGCCGGCACATCACCCTTCAGCTTGCCGGAAATGCTTACTTGCTGCGCCTTGGTACACGGTGCTATCAACAAAGCAAGCAAAAGGAGCACAAAGCCCCTTTTGCAATTATTATTTAAGGTAATCATAAATCTCAAATCTCTTTCTCCCTCTCCTTTTAGAGAGGGTCGGGGTGAGGCTTTCAAACCTCAAACCTCAAAGCTCAAACCTCAAACCTCAATTCTCAAACCTCAAAGCTCAAAGCTCAAAGCTCAAACCTATTGTATGCTCGGCTTATAGAGAATGTTGCCGACGCGCCCTGTGCAGTTCTTCCATTGCTTCTTGGGCTGCACGGAGGCGGCGTTGTCGGTGCGAACGTCGGCACAGTCGTAAACGTAGAAGCTGCCGCGGCGAGTAGTGTTGTTGTAGGTGGCCACAAA
>CAZTUD010000339.1:0-2380 GCA_964616945.1 uncultured Prevotella sp.
GGCGCGGTGGTGCATGCGCAACCACACCCACACGCAGGACGAGATACAGGCCAAGATAACGCAAATGGTGGCAGACTATGAATGCTGACTACGAGATACGCGAAATTCCTATAGGCTATGCGCCGGCAAGGAGAAAGGTCGAGACCTTTCTCGCCGGGCGTGGCTTGCGCCTCGACAAAGTGGACTATTACGAGGGCATTTTTGCCCAAGGCGAGGACGAAATCCTTGCGGCGGGCGGGCTGCTAAACGACGCCATACGTTGCATTGCCGTGAAAGAGGACATGGGCGAGGAGCATTTTGCCAACAGCCTCGTCTCCCACCTCATGGTCATCGTGCAGCGGCGCGGCTACCCTACGGTAAAAGTCTTCACACGGCCACAGAGCAAGTCGGTGTTCGAGAGCATGGCATTCGTGACCATTGCCGAGACGGAGAGCGTGCTGTTCATGGAAAACAGCGTGGTGCCACTACGCAACTACATCCACAAGCTGGAGCATCAGCGCAGGCAAGGCACGTCGGGTGTCATAGTGATGAACTGCAACCCGTTCACGCTCGGCCACCGCTACCTCGTGGAGCAGGCCGCGCGGCAGGTTGACAACCTTTTCATCATACCGTTGGTTGAAAACGGCTGCGGATTCACCTACGAGGAGCGGCGCGAGATGATGAGGCTTGGCACAGCCGACCTGAAGAACGTAAAGGTTTGCGACGGCAGCGCATACGCCATTTCACGCGCCACGTTCCCCACCTACTTCCTGAAGCAGCTCGACCGTGCGGCGGTTCACCAAATGGAGCTTGACCTGCAAATCTTTTGCCAGTACATTGCCCCTGCGCTGAAAGCCACCGTGCGCTTTGTGGGCACGGAGCCACTCGACCCGCTCACGCAGCATTACAACGAAATGATGCAACGATTGTTGCCACAGCACAGCGTGGAAGTGAGGGTGATTGAACGCCGCTGCAAGGACGGGCAGCCATTGAGCGCGTCGCGGGCGAGAGCCTGCATCGAGGCAAACAAGATGCACGCGGCAATGGAAATGGTGCCCGCCACATCGCAGCCCTTCGTCCTGGCAAAGTTCGCCGTCAACGCCTTGCAACAGGAGCTTGACACAACACCCAAGCCAGGACTTGTGGACAAGGACAACAGCGGAGCCCATCACGACATGAATTACACGCTCATGTGGCGCAGCATACAAGCCTTGAGACCCTACTTCGCGAGGCTTGCGCAGCTTGGCTTCAGGCCCGAAAAGCCTTCCACCGCCGACGTGCAGCCCATCGGCATCGAAGCTGAACGGGCAATGCTGGCGGCAACTGGCGGCGTGAACACCCACAAAGGAGCCATTTTCTCGCTCGGAATAACGGTGGTGGCGGCGGCGTGGCTTTACAATGCAAAAGGACAGGTAAAAGCCGAAGACTTGCAGCAGCTCATATCAGAGATTGCCGAGGGCTTCGAGCCAACACGAGGCACTCACGGAGCCGAGGCCGTGGCAAGAAACCACATAAAAGGCGCACGCGACAACGCCGTGGAAGGCTACCCCGACTTGTTCGCCACATGGATGCCGCTTTACCGCCGCCTGCGCGACGACCGCTTCCGTGCACACAAGACTTTGCTGAAAATAATGTCAATGCTCCAGGACACAAACGTTTATCACCGTACCGACGCAAAGACAGCAGAGGCCGTGCGCCGCTCGTCGGACTTGCTGCTGGAACGTTTCTCGCTGCCGGCATTGAAGGAGGCCGACGACGAGTTCATACGCCACAACATTTCGCCCGGCGGCTGCGCCGACATGCTGTCGCTGACGATGCTCATCAATGCTATCTTGAAATAATAAACAATAAAACCAATACAAAAACGTTATTATTCTAACCAAAACAATTACATTATGATTGAATTGACCAAACATGGAGTTTACCTGCTCGACGGCAACCGCATTGCCGCCGACACAACAGGCTTGCCGACACCCGACGAAGCCCGTGAAAACACCATTACCTACGGCATACTGCGCTCGCACGACGTAAACGGCGGCAAGGGCAAGGACATGCACATAAGGTTCGACGCAATGATGTCGCACGACATCACCTACGTGGGAATTATACAAACAGCACGGGCCAGCGGCCTGAAAGAATTTCCGCTGCCCTACGCCATGACCAACTGCCACAACTCGCTTTGCGCCGTGGGCGGCACCATCAACGAGGACGACCACGTGTTCGGCCTTTCGGCCGCGAAGAAATACGGCGGCATCTACGTGCCCGCCAACCAAGCCGTAATCCACCAATTCGCCCGCGAGGAGATGGTGAAGTGCGGAAACATGATTCTCGGCTCCGACTCGCACACGCGCTACGGCTCATACGGCAACATGGGCGTTGGCGAAGGCGGCGGCGAGCTGGT
>CAZTUD010000340.1:0-2354 GCA_964616945.1 uncultured Prevotella sp.
CGCAGATAGAGGAGAAAGGCTACGCAAAGGAATATGCCGACGACAAGCGCAAGCTCTTCAAGGTGGCCTGCTGCTTCTCCTCGGAGACAGGCACGGTGAGCGAGTTCGAGGTAAGATAACGCCAGCGGCAAGTTTGGCCGTTGGCCATAATGGTTCATAAGCGAAAAAAGTTGGAAGCGGCATAACAAAAGGCGGGCGGGCAAGGCGCAAAGTCAAGGATTTTGCGTAATTTTGCAACTGGAACATAAGCTTCGTTACCATGAAATATCCAGTTGGCATCCAATCTTTTGAGGCATTGCGCAAAAATGGCTTCGTTTACGTTGACAAGACCGATATCATATACGACATTGTGTCCCAAAAGGGCACTTACTTCCTTTCCCGCCCGCGCCGTTTCGGCAAGAGCCTGCTGGCAAGCACCTTGGAGGCATACTTCCAAGGGCAGCGCGAACTGTTCGAGGGACTGAAAATCAGCCAACTTGAAAAAGAATGGAAACAATACCCCATAATCCACATCGACTTGTCAGGGGCTGTCTATGACAAACCGACAAGCGTGGCAGAAAAGTTCAACTCAATCTTTGAGCACATCAGGGAAGCATACGGCCTTGAAAAGCATTCGGAAGCCCTGGGCAACCAAATGGGTGATGTCATAAGGGAAATGACACAAAAATGCGGCTTGCCTGTCGCCATACTTGTTGACGAATACGACAAGCCTCTGCTCGCCGCACTGGGCAACGAAGACCTCTTTGAAACCTACCGCCAACAACTTCGCTCCATATATTCCAACTTGAAAAGCCAGGACAAATACATCCGCCTGTCGTTCATCACTGGCGTAAGCCGCTTCTCACACGTGAGCATTTTCAGCGACCTCAACAATGTCATCGACATGTCGCTCGATACAAAGTATTCAACCCTTTGTGGCATTACCGATGCAGAAATAGACGGCGTGTTCAACGAAAGCATAGACGAACTGGCGGACAATGAGGAGATGAGCCGCGAATGGACCCGTGAGGAACTACGCCGCAGATACGACGGCTACCATTTTGCCAAGAAGAGCACAGGCGTTTACAATCCGTTCAGCCTGCTTAGTTGCTTCTATGCCAAGCAGATAGCCAATTACTGGGCTTCGACGGGCACCCCCGACTTTCTCGTGAAGCTTATAAAGGACCAGCACGTTGACATAACGGAACTGAACGCGGATGTCATAGCCAGTGCCGACGACCTCGCAGCCCTTGGGACCAACGAAATAAATGCCGTGGCCGTGCTATTCCAAAGCGGCTATCTCACAATCAAAGACTACGACCGCGAGTCCATGACCTACCGCCTGGGCTTCCCGAACGACGAGGTCCGCAACTCCTTCTCACGTTTTCTCCTGCCCTACTACACCACGGTAAGCCGCGTTGAGCTGCCCCGCCTCACGCTGCAGTTTGTCAACGCCATCAAGAACGGCGACCCCGACACATTCCTAAGAAACGAGCAAGCCCTGCTCGCCGGCATACCAAAGGACGTGAACGAGCCCCGCCGCTTGGAGCAAGCCTACCGCGACCTCCTCGTCCTGTCGTTCCGCATACTTGGATTCACCGTAACGCCAGAGAGCGCGTTAAGCGGCGGGCGAAGCGACGCAATACTTGAGACTCCCAAATACATATATGTTTTTGAATTCAAGCTCGACGGCAACGGCACGGCGGCAGACGCACTGGCGCAGATAGAAGCCAAGCACTATGCCGACCGCTACACCAACGACCCGCGCAAATTGTTCAAGGTGGGCGTGGCTTTCGACAACAACA
The DNA here is from genome assembly GCA_964616945.1 of uncultured Prevotella sp. Classification (GTDB taxonomy): domain Bacteria; phylum Bacteroidota; class Bacteroidia; order Bacteroidales; family Bacteroidaceae; genus Prevotella. The sequence goes on from CAZTUD010000340.1 coordinate 1,785, forward strand.
TGAAGAACATCAGGAACTGGATTGTAAGCTAAACCTTAAAAATTTACAAAATGTTACTGGCCGAGTGATTTTTGTCGCACTTTTATTTGGAGGGTACAAAAGAAAAGCCTAATTTTGCCCACGTAAATAAACCTTTTGCTACTAAAAACATTTTTATTACTATGGAAGTTGAACAAGTATTGAAAGGCCTTATGTGGAAACACTCCAACGAACCGGAGTTCCTTCAGGCCGTAAAGGAAGTGCTAATCTCCATCCAGGATGTTTACAACCAGCATCCAGAGTTTGAGAAAGCCCATATCATAGAGCGTCTCGTGGAGCCGGAGCGCGTGCACATGTTCCGCGTGCCCTGGGTTGACGACAAGGGCGAGGTGCACGTGAACACGGGCTACCGCGTGCAATTCAACAGTGCCATCGGCCCCTACAAGGGCGGCCTGCGCTTCCACCCGTCGGTGAACCTCAGCATAATGAAGTTCCTCGGCTTTGAGCAGACGTTCAAGAACGCCCTCACCACCCTGCCGATGGGCGGCGGCAAGGGCGGCGCCGACTTCTCGCTGCGCGGCAAGTCGGCGG
>CAZTUD010000341.1:0-2325 GCA_964616945.1 uncultured Prevotella sp.
CAGGTGGCGATGAACAAGCTCACGGGCGAGATGACCAAGACCAAGGCGGAGGGCGACGGCACTACTGCAAGGCAGATGAGCGACCTGACGTTCAGCAACGCCACCCTTGCCTACATCGCCAGTGCGCTCAGCCGCGCCTACGGCGTGAGCGTTACCGTTGCCGACTCCGTGGCGGGCAAGACGTTCTACTGCTCGTTCAACCGCCGCACCGACACCTTGCAAGACATCCTCGACGACCTCGCCAAGACCCGCAACATACGCTACAGGAAGTCAGCCGACGGCTACGAGCTGTACTGAGCGGGCGCGGTCAGCGGATATTGATAGCCAAAAAGTCATAAAAAGGAGAGATTTATTTGGTCGTGTGGAATATTATTGCGTAATTTGCGTTACGTAAAAAGCGTAATGAGATATGGCGAAAATCAACAATCCTTTTGTGGTGTACGGCTATAAGGGGCCTGAATATTTCTGCGACCGCGAGAGGGAAACAGAAAAGATAATGTCCTCGCTCCACGGAGAGCGCAATGTAACGCTTGTCGCCCCACGCCGCATGGGCAAGACAGGGCTTATCCATCACGTGTTTGACCGCATTTCACGCGAGGAAAAAGACACGCGATGCTTCTACTTGGACATATATTCGACAAAAAACCTTGGACAGCTTGTGCAGCTCCTTGCCCGGCAGGTCGTTGGCAGGCTCGACACTGTTTCACAGTCAGCCTTGCGCCACATACAGGCATTTTTCAGCAGCTTCCACCCGACGGTGACTATTGATGAGCTTACGGGCATTCCCTCATTCTCCTTCGACATCAAGCCGTCGGAGAGCAAGGCAAGCCTGGAGCGAGTGTTCGAATACATGAAGGAGTCGGGTCGCCGCTGCTATGTCGCGATAGACGAGTTCCAGCAGATACTCAACTATCCTGAGACGGGTAGTGAGGCTCTTCTGCGCTCATACATACAGTTCTTGCCAAACGTTTACTTCATCTTTTCCGGCAGCCAACAGCACATGATGGAGGAGATGTTCCTCTCCGCCAACCGTCCTTTCTTCCAAAGTTCGATGGTGATGTCGCTGCAGTGCATCGACAAGGACAAGTACCTTGCCTTTGCCAATGACATCCTGCGGCGGGAGTCCGTGCAAATACCCTCTGCTGTCTTCGACTACATTTACAGTTTGTCGCAAGGCATTACATGGTATGTGCAAGCCATCTTGCACGGCATATACGACCATCATGTCGCCTCTATTGACAAACGGCTTGTAGATGTGGTTGTCGGCGAGCTGATAGAAGAACAGGCCGTCTCCTACCAGAACTATTTGGCGTGGCTCACCGAAAACCAGCAAGCCCTGATTTACGCCATAGCGTCGGAGGGGACGGTAAAGTCTCCCTTGGGACAGGAATTTATACGGGCGCACAACCTTCCGTCGCCGAGCAGCGTGAAGACAGCCCTCAATGCCCTTGTCGAGAAGCAGCTTGTGAGCCGCACGCCGCAGGGCTATGTCATAAGCGACATTTTCTTCGCCCTATGGATGAACAGGGGCAAACAATAAAACCATTTGTTCAGCCTGCAAGTTCGAATCGGCAACGGTTCGAATTTTTTTATTTCCCGCCTACCCGCATCTGCCAACAATTTTGCCTATCTTTGTGTGGGCAATGATGCCCGCGCAAACAAAAACCTAAAACATAACATTTATGACCCATTTTAAAAAAAGAGCTGTTCTCATGGTGCTGTTCGTGCTTGGCTTCGCGTTTGCCGCGCAAGCCGCACGCGTAACCATGAACGTGAGCAACGTGAAGGTGGTGCAAGCCATGAAGCAGCTGAAAAAGCTCACAGGCTACACTTTCGTCTATTATTCCAAGGACATCGATGCCAGCAAGAGGGTGAGCGTCAAGGCCACCAACGCCGACATCAATGATGTGGTGGCGCAAATCCTGACAGGGCAGAACGTGGACTACACTATCGACGGCAAGCGCATCATCGTGAACCGGAAGCCTGCCGTTGCCGATCCTGCCAAGGCACAACGGCCAGCGCAGCAAGGCGGCGCAACGGTGAAGACGACTGGCCGCGTAACCGACACCAACGGCGAGCCCATCATCGGTGCCACCGTGCGCCAGGCAGGCACCAACAACGCCACCGTTACCGACGTGGACGGCAACTTCACCATCAACGCGCCGCGAGGGGCCAAGCTCGAGATTTCGTATGTAGGCTTCAACCAGCAGGTGGTTTCCTCCAACGGAGGCTCGTTGAATGTCGCAATGCAAGAAGGCTCAAACCTGCTTGATGATGATGTGGTAATAGGCTATGGCACTGTCAAAAGAGTTACTCTGGGAGGGG
>CAZTUD010000342.1:0-2286 GCA_964616945.1 uncultured Prevotella sp.
GAAGCGGAAGCAGCAGTCCTTGGCGGTGAGCTGGGCTATGGAGCTGTCGAAGGCGGCGAGAGCCTTTATCAGCTCGTCCACGCCTTGCTCGTATTCCGTTCTCGCCCGCTCGTACTCAGCCTTGTGCGCCTGGAACCAGGGGCGGCTGTTGTTGGCTGCGACTTCCGAGAGAAAGTTCAATATAATGTGTGCGTCCATATTCTTTGCTTATTTCAGGAGGCGTTAAGTGCCGAAAAATGTAGTTGCAAAGATAGCCATTTTCTTGCATTATATCCTTTAGCCGTTTGTTTTTTTCAACGATTTTAACGTGGGCAAGGGTGCGAGAGGCACACGTACAGTTCGCCCCACTGATTTTCGCCATTTTCCTTTGCAGTTGTCAATAAAATGAGTAATTTTGTCGGCGTGTCAAGTCAATTCATGCACAAAGCCAACAGACAAGAGTGAGATGCGGAAGATAGAGGAGGAGGCCTACAGGCTTTTCTTTAGGAGGTATTACCCCAAGATGTACTACTATGCGCGGCGCATGGTCGGCGAGGCTGGCGCCGACGAGGTGGTGCTCGACGTGTTTGTGGACATCTGGAAGCGGTTTGGCGAGATTGATGTCGGCGACAGCATATTGGGCTACCTCTACCGTGCCGTCTATCGCCGCTCGCTGAACTACCTTCGCGCCAACCGCCGCCCCGACACCGTCTGCTTGGAGGACATTGCCGAGATGAGATACGAGGAATATGCGTCGGACGTGGGCAACGGCGAGCGCGACATGGAGAGCGGCGACATGAGGCGGCAGATAGACCAGGCCATCGCCGAGCTGCCCGACAAGTGCCGCGAGGCGTTCATGCTGAGCTACATCCACGGGCTGAAGAACAAGGAGATTGCTATGGTGCAGGGCGTGTCGCAGCGCACGGTGGACGCGCAAATCTACAAGGCGTTGAAATATTTGCGGGGCAGGTTGCGGGGCATTTTGCCAAAAAATGATAAATAACAGGCCGCAGGTAGGTAAAAGGCACCAGCTAAGGTGTTATTAACAACAAGGACACATTATATATAATGAAAGATATAAACGCAGAGATATTGGGACGTTTCCTTAGCGGGGAGCAGACAGCCGACGACATGAGCACTGTCAGCTCATGGGCAAAGGCCTCAAGGGAAAACCGCAGCGAGCTTTTCGGCATGGAGCGCATGGGCGACGACATCATGGCAAGCCGCATGGACGCCGGACGCATTGCCGATGCCGAGCGCAGGCTCTTCGCCATGATAGGCGGGCAGCGGGAGGTGAGACACCGCCGCCCGTGGCTCAAGTACGCCGCGTCGTTTGTGGGCATCATCGTTGTCTTTGCCGCCGCTTGGGCGGGTGTGGGCGCATGGCAGCGTCATGCCGAAGCTATGGAGATGCTCACGGCGCAGGCTCCCGCCGGCAGGAATATCGTCGTGCGTCTTGGCGACGGCACGCGTGTATGGTTGCGCAAGGGCTCGTCGCTACGCTATCCCAAGAGCTTCGACGGCAAGGACAGGCGCGAGGTCGCGCTCGACGGCGAGGGATATTTTGAGGTTAAGGAGGACCACAGCCATCCGTTCAGCGTCAACGGTGGCAAACTCGACGTTACGGTTCTCGGCACCGTGTTCAACATGCGTGGCGGTGGCGACGGGGCTGAGGTGAGCCTCGTGAAGGGTGTCGTGCGTGCGGCGGCGCAGGGCGACGGCGGCAGCATAGTGCTGAAGCCAGGCCAGAAGGCGAGCATTGACCAAAAAACGGGCTTCCTGCAGGTGTCGGAGGTGGACGCATACGCCGACGGGCTGTGGCACGAGCACAAGACACCATTCCGCAACGCCAGCATTCGCGCCATAGCGGGCCAGATAGAGAACACGTTCGGCGTGAGGGTCGTGGTGCACGGAGGCTTCGACATGTCCCGCCGCTACAATGGTGTCATCGACGAGCGAGGCTCCGTGGACTCGGTGCTGGAGCTCCTGCGCAATGCCCTGCCGATAAGCTATAAGGTGAAGGGAGCCACGGTGCACCTCTACCCGCACTATTGACCACGGATGAGACGGACTGTAAAATTCTTTTCTGTGCAACCCCCTTTGTGAGCGCGATATTTTCAGCCAACGGGAGATTATTTTCGTACAGCGCAATGGTGAGCGAGGCTGTTAAGTTACTGTAAATCAACTATGTAACAAAATTTAAGCTTTCTGACAGCCGCAAGCCGCCCACCTTCGCGGCGGCAAGGTGCCTGCTTCGCGCCGCCAAGAAGCCTTCCCTGCGCCGCGAAGAAGGCACCTCGGCGGCGT
>CAZTUD010000343.1:0-2250 GCA_964616945.1 uncultured Prevotella sp.
GAGGCTCCGCGTGCTTACATACGATTTCGTCTTGCCGTCAAATCCATACAAGCCCTTCGTTATAGTAAGTGGTGCAAAATTAAGGGGTTTTTGCCAAACAACCAAATTTTCGCCACTTTTTTTCTTGTTTGTGCGCTCAGTCTTTCATTTTTTGCTTATTTTTGCAACCGATGAGACATTTGCTTTCGTTTTTATGCTTTTTGTGTGCCTTGTGGCTGTGTGCGTGTCATGGGGCTGACGATGAAGAGTGCGGTGTTGCGCCAATAGGCACGAGCGACATCCGCATAAGGCTCAGTGCCATCGGACAGATGCCGTTTCCCGAAACATCGTCCGCCACACGAGCCACTGACGTGGCGCGACTGTGCGGCAAACTGTGTGTGGCAGTCTATCGCGACGGCAAGCTCGACACGCTTGCCATGCGGCAGTTGTCGGGCGGCAGTTTCGGCGACATCAACCTACGCTTGCGCAATGGCAGCTGCCGCCTGCTGGTGCTTGCCCACAGTTCGGCGAACAACCCAAGCATGGAGAACCCCGAAAAGATAAGCTTTGGGCAGCAAAACATGTCCGATGTGCTTTGCTGGACAGGCAATTTCTCTGTTGCACGCGACACGGTGCTCGACATTTCCATGCGCCGCGCCGTGGCGAGGGTGGATGTCGTAACCACCGACACCATCCCGCCCGACCTGGGCAACATGAATTTCATCATCACCAAGGGCAGCTACATCCTCAATGCCTTGACGGGCTATGGGGTCTATTCGGGGCGCGACTACAAGTCGGTGGCCATACCCGACAGCCTCGCCCACAGGCCAGGCACATTCTCTTTCTACACTTTTCCCACAGCCGACGAGGTGAGCGCGTCGGTAACGCTCCGGGCGATGCGCACGGGCAACACGGGCATCTACTGCTCACACGACTTCAATGACGTGCCCTTGCGGCGCAACACCATTACGCGTCTCACCGGCGCGTTCTTCAAGAAGCAGTAGGCTCACCCAAGATATTTTGCGAGGATGTGGGCATAGCCGCTGTTGCGTATCTTCTCTATGCTCTTTTCCTTTATCTGTCGCACGCGCTCGCGCGTAAGGCCCATCTGTGCGCCAATCTCTTCCGGGCCTTCCTCTTGGCTGCCGATGCCGAAGCTTTTGCGCAGTATCGTCTCTTCACGAGGCTTGAGCACTTTCTTGAAAATCTCTTTCAGGTCTTCGTGCATTGACTCGCGGTCAACCATGTTCGTCAGCGTGCGGTCAGATGACGGGAGCATGTCAGCAAGACTGTTAGAGTCGTCGTCGGTGAAAGGAGCGTCGATGCTCGTGTGGCGCACGTCGGCGTTCATAGTCTGCTCTATCTTCAGGTGGTCGATGTCGGTAATCTCCGACAGCTCCTCTGCCGACGGCTTGCGCTGGTGCTCCTGCTCAAACTTCTGTATCTCGTTGTTTATCTTCGACAATGCGCCGACCTGGTTCAGCGGCAGACGCACCATGCGGCTCTGCTCGGCTATGGCTTGTAGTATGCTCTGGCGAATCCACCACACGGCATAGCTTATGAATTTGAAGCCGCGTGTCTCGTCAAATTTCTCCGCTGCCTTCACCAGACCTATGTTGCCCTCATCAATCAAGTCGGTGAGCGACAGGCCCTTGTGCTGGTATTGCTTTGCCACCGACACCACGAACCGCAAGTTGGCGGCGACGAGGCGATCCTTGGCGCGCTCACCCCTCTTCCCACCCAAGCGTATCTCGTGGGCCAGCTGCTCTTCCTCGTCGAGGTTGACCATCGGTATGCGGGCTATCTCGCCGAGATAGCGGTCGAGAGCCTCGCCCTGCCGGTTGGTTATGCTGCGTGAAATCTTCAGTTGTCTCATTACTTCTTTTCCTTTCCTTCTTTTATTCTTTCTCTTCCTTTCAATAGCAAAAACCATACCACTTTGCGCCGTGGGGATGTCGTAGCGTTAATACATCTTAATTTATGTGTCGTTCTCTTGGCATTGTGAATGTAAACCACTAACTTTGCATTCACTTTCGGGTTTTGCCCCGTGAGTGTTCATCTTTTGTCGGCATAGCTCAGTTGGTTAGAGTATCACCTTGACATGGTGGGGGTCCTTGGTTCGAATCCAAGTGTCGACACAGAAAATAAAGGGGCTGTGTCATAATTAAGTTTTATGGCTCAGCCTCTCTTTTTTAAACATTGAGGTTGGGATATTCTTCAAGCTGCCGATTTTTGGTGTTTTTTCCAAAATAATCGATTCTCGGGCGAAAA
>CAZTUD010000344.1:0-2216 GCA_964616945.1 uncultured Prevotella sp.
TGCACCCCGCCATGTCGGCATTTCCCCTGAGCAGAACCCTTTGCGGCTTCTTCGACACGTTGGCCACCGCAACCATGCACTTGCCGCCTTTCCTTACGGCAACAGCCCTCACCGACTGGCTTTCGCCGACCGTTGTCTGGCACACGTCACACCCCGCAGGCATATACCGTGTCAGCAAGCCCCACGCATAGAACCAGGGGCGCACCTTCTCCTGCTCCGCGCCGAAAAACGCGTCGCCGAAAATATTCCATAAGCCCCACATCTTCAGCTTGTCGGGCTTCTCGGCACTGTGCATGGCATCGTCGAGCATCCACGCCACGCAGCCCGAATAGCCGGCGTTGGCGGTCTGCATCAGCACGTCGGCCATATCAGTGCCGTACATGTAGTCGAAGACGAACATCTGCGAGTCGTCCATCGAGGCGTATGGCAATGCCGCCGCCCGGCGCAGGTTCTCCTGCTGGTATAGCGAGTCGGCAGGCTCGACGAACTTCAGCCCCACCTCGCCCATCACAATCTTCTTCCCCTCCGGCACCGCGTCGCGGTAAGCCTTTATGATGGAGGCGTACTCACCGCTGTTGACCGTAATCTTCGACGGATAGGTGTGTATGTCGTAGAGGCCGAAGCCGATGTCCCTTGCCGCCGACCGTTGCCAGGGCACCTCGGCCGGAGTCCATATCGCGAGGTCAGCCCCGATGAGGCTCACCAAGTCCAGGGCGTTGTCCTCCTTGAGGCGGTTGCGGAAGCACAGCGTCATGTCGCGCCACAGGGCATAGTTGCCCCCCGTGGCCGACCAATATCCGTTAGGCTCGTTTATGAAGTTGTAGTATTTTATGCACGTGTAGCCTTTCTCCCTTATCAGCCACACCACGTAGTCGGCGGCAAGCTCCACCTTGTGCCTGTCGAACGTGCCGGCCTTGGCGTCGGCGAGTCCCCAGCCCCAGTCGCCGAAGATGACGGTCGCGCCATGCGCCTGACAGTAGTCCAGTATGTGCCTCACTTGGTCGAAGTTTCGCATCGGGTCGAGTTTGCCGCCGCCCATCAGCTCCACCGTGTTGTGCACCACGCGCACCAATTGTGGACGCATAAAGTCGAGGCGGCGGTATATCTTCTGCCATTCCGCCTCAGTGAACTCCATCCGCCCGTGCCCGTAGTCGAGCTGGTAAGGATCCCACTGCACGCCGTTCCCAATGTAATCTTCGCTCACGCACTTGTTGAAGTCTATGCTCACCGTCGCTTGCGGCTTCGCCGTGCCGGCGCACGCAAGCCACAGCACGCACAACAGTATTGTTCCGTATGTTTTCATGCCTTAAATCTTGCCGTCTCATTCCACCGTCATGCCGTCGGGCATGGCATACATGTCGGGCAAGTCCTGGCTGAAAAACGTTCGTGTGTCGTCGTAGAAGCGCACGAAGTCGTCAGCCGACGGATGCCCTGGATAAACCGAATAGTAGTGCTTGTCGCTCTCGTTGCCATTCACATACTTGTTGCGCCACATCACCACCATGCTCACGTAGCGGCCCTCGGCTGGCGCGAGTATCTGCTCCGTCCAGTAGCGCTTGTCGGTGAAGCCCTCCACGCCGGCCTCGGTAACGCCGCAGGGCTTCTGCTTCTTTGCCGACACGCTGCCTATCATGCGCATGTTCACCGACATCGTGGTCGGGTTGAGCCCGTTGTAGCAGTCCATGCCCACGAAATCCACATAGTCGTCGCCCGGCCAGCGATAGAGGAAGTCGTCCTCTGTCTTGGACGTATCCATCTGCGGCGATATGGCGTACATGAATTGATGCACCCCTGCGCTCCTGAGATAATCCACCGTGAAGCGCCACAGGTTGACGAACTGCTGCTCGGTGGTGCAGCTGTTGCCCCACCACGACCAGCTCTGCGTGTGCTCGTGGAAAGGCCTGAAGATGATGGGTATGGGCTTGCCATCGGCATCCTTGAGGTTGTTGGCGAACTCCACGAGGCGGTCGAGCCACCCCTTGAACTTGATGTTCGTCGCGCTGCCGTCGGTCAGTATCTCGGAGGCCACCGCCTGGCTGGTGTTGTCCCATGCGTCGCCCCCAGTGAGCGGGTTGTTGAGGTGGGCGCACGCCAGCACCACCTCGCCACGCCCCCGCGCCTCGAGAATGCAGCGGCGGCGTATGGCATTGGCGGCCTGTGCGTCGGCAGTCTCCGCGCGGTCGTCCATCACCTCCGCCAAATCCACGCTATACACT
>CAZTUD010000345.1:0-2207 GCA_964616945.1 uncultured Prevotella sp.
TATCCAACGCATCAATTCTTTGCGCTGGGAGCCGTCGGCATGGATAAAGGCGTTGATGAGCATGAAAGTCTTCTTGTTCGATGCTATGTCGCCGCCAATCGCCTTGCCGAAGACCGCCGGGTCGCCATAAACATCAAGATAGTCATCCTGTAGCTGGAAGGCAAGGCCTATCTGCTCGCCAAACTTGTAGAGGTTGTCGGCATCCCCTTTGGGAGCGTCGGCAAGCATCGCCCCAGTCTTGAGCGCGCAGGCAAGCAGGACGCTCGTCTTGAGGCGTATCATCTCTATGTACTCGTCCTCGGCAACGTCGGTTCGTGTCTCAAAGTCGATGTCGTATTGTTGTCCCTCCCCTATCTGCAAAGCGGTCTCGGTGAAAAGCTCCAGCACGTCCTTCAGTTTGTCGGCCAGGCAATCCGTCATCATGCGCTCGTAGGCCAAGACGAGCATGGAGTCGCCCGAAAGGATGGCCTGGTTGGCATTCCAACGGCGGTGCACCGTCTCATGGCCGCGCCGCAGGTCGGCGTTGTCCATGAGGTCGTCGTGGAGAAGGGTATAGTTGTGGTAAGTCTCCAAGCCTACGGCCTGCCAGAGTATGCTTTCGTGGTTGTCTTTATAGAGGTTGTAGGCAAGAAGCATCAGCACGGGGCGTATGCGCTTGCCGCCCATTGAGAGGACATATCTCACCGGCTCGTAAAGTGTTGCAGGCTGGCGGTCGTAAGGCAGACTGGCGATAAAGGAGTTGATTTTCTGCAAAAGTTGTTCTGAGGTTTCCATGATTCTTATTTTTTACAACACGAAGTTGACGGGAATTGCAAACATGGTGCGGCATGGTTTTCCGTCTTCCAGCCCAGGTTTCCAGCGCGGCATCATCCTGATGACACGCATTGCCTCGCGGTCGAGCAGCGGGTCAACCGACTTTACGATGGTGGGTGCGGCTATGGAGCCGTCCCTGTTGACTATGAACGACACTATGACCTTGCCCTGTATCTTCTGCCGCTGCGCCTGCGGCGGATAGCGCAAGTTGCGCGTGAGCCATTTCATGAACATGACGATGCCCCCAGGAAACTCTGGCAGCTGCTCCACGGTGCGGAGGACGACTGTGTCTTCCGATGCCGTTGCCACTTGCGGCAAAGCTTCAACCACATTGGCATCCTTGTCCACCCCCTCGCCCTCACCAATGACGAGCTTGCTGGTTACCGGGGCGAGCTTGCCCACGTCCTCCGCGTTGGCAGCTTCCTTCACATTCTGCGTTATGGCTTTCGACGCAGGAGCAGGAGCAGCCGACACCATGTCCTTGTAGTCCATAGCCGGGGCCATGACAAGGTCTTCGGCAAGGTCGTCGAGCATGGAGTCGTCCTTGTCGAAGCCTTTCGGGCGCGAGTTGTATTCGAAAGCCGTAAACAACAAGGCGAGCGCAACGACCAGTCCGAGCAGGAATCCCGTCGAACGGTGCAAGTCGAGGTTGGCCCTATCGTTTTTCTTTATCTCCATTTCACAATTTCTTGCAATCTGCTGCGTTATATAATTGCAAAATTACTGCATTTCCTCAAAAAAGCAGTATCTTTGCCAAATAATTAGGGAATTTAAATGAAAAAGCTTCTTTTCGCCTTGACAATTACAATGTGGTGCATGTCGGCTCACGCCCAAAACGACAGCCAGACGGAGTACAACTTCCTCCGTCTGCCCGCCAGCGCACACGCCGCCGCCCTTGGTGGCGACAACATTACGGTCATCGACGACGACGAAGCCCTGATGTTCAGCAACCCCGCCCTGCTGAGTTCTGTGTCGGACAAGACCATCAACCTGAACTACATGAACTACATGTCGGGGGCCAACACGGCGAGCGCAAGCTTCAACCGCATAGTGAAGGAGCGTGCCTCGTGGGCCGTGTCGGCACAATACTTGGACTACGGCGAAATGAAGGAGGTTGACGAGAACAATGTCGAGACTGGCACATTCTCGGCAAAGGACATCGCCATAGCGGGATATTTCTCGTACATGCTCACCGACAGGCTGGCAGGCGGAATAGCGGCAAAGTTCATCACCTCCTACATTGACGACTACAACTCCATTGGCGTTGGCGTGGACTTGGGAGTGAACTATTATGATTCCGACAACGAGTGGTCGCTGTCGTTCGTAATGAAAAACCTCGGCGGCGAACTGAAGGCTTACGACGAGGAGTATGGCAAGATGCCTTTCGACATGCA
>CAZTUD010000346.1:0-2169 GCA_964616945.1 uncultured Prevotella sp.
TCACACAAAGATACGCAAAAAAATTGATATAAACTAATTTTCAACATCTACTTAGTGTATTCATATTATTCCTCCTTTGTTTTTCAATCTTTCAAACAGGTTGCCTCTGTTTACGACAAAATTCCATGATGAAAGTTCATCATGGTGGAAATCAAGAACTTATGGTCCACTGCCAGAGAAAGTTCATGGCAAAGGTAAGACTTTTATTGCTTTTAAGCAAATGTTTTTGGCAAAATGTTGCGCCTATAGCACCAAATGTGCAAAATTGTACAGTTATTTTGCACATTTGGCTGTCAAGACACTATTTTTGCGGATGGCTTCATTACATTCTTAACGCAGGTGGCTTCGTTACATTCTAAACATGGGTGGCTTCACTAAATTCTCAACTTGGAGCTTCCCTTTGCCTTGAAGCTCATGTCGAGGCTCTTGACCGAATGAGTGAGGGTTCCGAAACTGATGAAGTCGACCCCAGCCTTGGCATACGGAATCATGGTGTCAAAGGTGATGCCACCCGACGACTCTGTCTCGATATGTACGGGAGCGGCATGGACAAGCTCAACAGCACGGCGGGTGTCTTCGGGGGTGAAGTTGTCGAACATGACTCGGTCGGGCTGTTCGTTGATTGCCTCCTCAAGCTCCTTGAAGTCGCGCACCTCGCACTCTATCTTCAGGGCAAGCCCCTTGTCCTTGCAATACTGCTTGGCACGGCTTATGGCATTATGCACGCCGCCACAGAAATCGATATGGTTGTCCTTGAGGAGTATCATGTCGAAAAGGCCTATGCGGTGGTTCATGCCTCCACCAATGCGCACTGCTTCTTTCTCCACCATGCGCATCCCCGGTGTCGTCTTGCGAGTGTCGAGAACGCGCGTCTTGGTGCCTGCGTCTATCAATGCTTGCTGGTAGCGGTAGGTCATGGTGGCAATGCCGCTCATGCGCTGCAGGAAGTTGAGCATTAGGCGCTCGGTCTGTAGGAGGCTCTGCTCCCTGCCGCTGACACGCATCACGATGTCGCCTGGCCGCACATGGTCGCCGTCGTGCATAAGCATGGTTACCTTGAGCGTGGGGTCGAAGCGGCGGAAGACTTCTTTCGCCACACGCTCGCCAGCGAAGATGCCTTCCTCCTTAATCATCAGGTCGCTCTCCCCCATTGCGTCAGCGGGTATGCAGCAAAGGGTGGTGTGGTCGCCGTCGCCAATGTCCTCAGCAAAGGCGAGGTCGATGAGGCGGTCGGTCAACAGCCCCACCCACGCCCCGCTGTGCGGGTCGTTGCCCTCCCCCACCCAGGGGAGGGCTTGATTTGGTACAATGGTTGAAGCTATAGTTTTGCCTTGCTTATTAGTGTTGTTTTCCATAATTATTGTTCGGTTTTCTTCTTGTATTGCCTTTTTCTTCTTGGATGTAATCAACCCCTCCCCTGTGTGGGGGAGGGGAAAGCCTGACCTTGTCGGGCAAGGGGTGGAGTCGCCCTTAGCTTAATTCCAGCATCTTGTTGATTGGTTTGACAGCCTCACGGGCTATGTCTTCGGGTATCTCCACCTGTGGCTGCATGGTCTCAAGGCAGTGGATGATTTTTTCCAAAGTGTTGAGCTTCATGAACTCGCATTCGTTGCAGGTGCAGCTCACAGGCACACCGCCTTCCGTGGCTGACTGCCCTACCCCACTCTCGCCCTCGGTAACTTCTGGTGGCACTGGGATGAACTGCTGGCCAGGACACCGTTTCTGCATCTCAAACAAGATGCCAGCCTCAGTGGCCACAATAAACTGCTTTGTCTCAGGATGATTCTGGGCATATGAAAGCATGGCGGCAGTGGAGCCTTTCACATCGGCAATGGCGAGCACTGGAGCCTTGCATTCGAGGTGCGCCATGACTACGGCATCGGGATATTGCCGTTTCAAGGCAACGATTGCCTTGACGGAGAATTTTTCGTGGACATGGCAACCGCCATTCCATAGCAACATGTGGCGGCCGGAGATGGAGTTGATATAGTTGCCGAGGTTGTAGTCGGGCCCGAAGATGAGCTTCTCGTCCTTTGGGAACTGCTCCATCACCTTCACGGCATTGCCGCTGGTGACGCAACAGTCGCTCAGTGCCTTTACCGCAGCCGTGGTGTTGACATAGCTAATGACCTTGTAGCCCGGATGCTCTGCCTTGTATGCCTTCAGGTC
>CAZTUD010000347.1:0-2153 GCA_964616945.1 uncultured Prevotella sp.
GCTGAACTTCCGCGTCAGCAAGGCCGTGAGCATCATGGTTGAGGGCAACGCCAACATCCTCAACGACCGCTACAACTCAAAGAAGGCCGACAACCCCGACTGGTATTTCAACGCTCTCGCTGGTCTGCGCATCAACCTCGGCAGCAGCTACGACAAGAAAGCCCCAGAGCCAGAACCAGAGCCAGCTCCAGAGCCACAGCCATACGTGGAGCCAACACCAGCCCCAGCACCAGAGCCAGTCGTACAGAAGGCTGACCCACTGCGCCGCGACGTGTTCTTCACAATCAACAAGTTCGCCGTAACACAGTCTGAAATGCAGAAGGTTGACGACATAGTGGCTTACATGAACGAGCATCCCGAGGCAAACGTCAACGTTACTGGTTATGCTGATGCCGGCACTGGCAACGACCGCATCAACGACCGCATCGCACGCCAGCGCGCACAGGCCGTCGTGAATGCACTGAAAGAGAAGGGTATTGCCGAGAGCCGCATCACAATGGACAGCAAGGGTGCACGCGTGCAGCCGTTCGCTGAGAACAACAAGAACCGCGTTACCATCATGATTGCAGCTGAATAATAGCACTAATCCTCTCTCCTTTGGAGAGGGGGAAAACATATTGCACAAAAAAGCCTCACCATATAATGGTGAGGCTTTTTTGTAATTTACGGTGTTGTGCGCTTAGAACTCAGCGTTCTTCGGCGTGCGCGGGAAAGGAATGACATCGCGAATGTTCTGCATCCCTGTAACGAAGAGGATGAGACGCTCGAAGCCAAGGCCAAAGCCGGCATGTGGGCAAGAACCGTACTTGCGCGTGTCAAGATACCAGCTATAGGTAGACTCTTTCATATCGCGACGCTCTATCTCGTCCACAAGCTTCTGATAGTTCTCCTCACGCACCGAACCACCGATTATCTCGCCGATGCGCGGGAAGAGCACGTCGGTGCCCTGCATCGTCTTGCCATCAGGATTCTTCTTCATGTAGAATGCTTTTATCTCCGTGGGATAGTCGGTCATTATAACTGGCCGCTTGAAATGCTCCTCCACGAGATAACGCTCATGCTCAGAGGCGAGATCCATGCCCCACCCCGTTATCGGGAACTCAAACTTATGACCATCTTTTACTGCCTGCTGCAGGATGTTGATGCCCTCGGTATATGGCAGGCGCACGAACTCCTCGTTTACAACATGCTCCAACGTCTGTATGAGCGTCTTGTCAATCATCTTGTTGAGGAACTCAAGGTCGTCGCGGCAATTGTCCAACGCCCACCTCACGCAATACTTTATGAAATCCTCCTCAAGATCCATCAGCTCGTCCTTGTCCATGAACGCCACCTCTGGCTCAATCATCCAAAATTCCGCCAGATGGCGGGGCGTGTTGCTATTCTCGGCGCGGAACGTGGGGCCAAAAGTGTAAATGGCACCCAAAGCCGTGGCTCCAAGCTCTCCTTCCAACTGTCCGCTCACCGTGAGGTTGGTCTTCTTTCCGAAGAAGTCCTTGTCGTATTCCACCTTTCCTGTCTTCGCTATGCGGTCGAGGTCGAGAGTGGTTACCTGGAACATCTCGCCCGCACCCTCAGCGTCGCTGGCGGTGATGAGCGGGGTGTTGAAATAGTAGAAGCCGTGCTCATGGAAATACTTGTGGATGGCGATTGCCATGTTGTGCCTGATGCGGAAAACCGCGCCAAACGTGTTCGTGCGCAGGCGCATGTGCGCAAACTGGCGCATATACTCGAAGCTCTGTCCCTTTTTCTGCATCGGGTAGTCGCCAGGGCACAAGCCGTAAATTTCTATCTCCGGCTCTTGTATCTCCACGCTCTGCCCTTTGCCTTGGCTCTCGACGAGCTTGCCAGTGGCACGAATGCAAGCACCTGTGGTGATGCTTTTCAACGTTTCGGCATCAACCTTTGCGGGGTTGACGACAATCTGTATGTTCTTGATGGTGGAGCCGTCGTTCAACGCAATGAAATCTACCGCCTTGCTGCTGCGGTGGGAGCGCACCCAACCTTTAACGGTAATTTCCTTGCCAAAGTCGGTGCAACGAAGCGCATCGACAACCTTTGTTCTGCTTGACATTGTATGTCCTCCAATCTTACTCAAACATGCCGCTGCGGAGCATGTCAACTTCCTTTTCGGTGAGGAAGCGCCAGTCGCC
>CAZTUD010000348.1:0-2150 GCA_964616945.1 uncultured Prevotella sp.
TGTGCCACACCGTGGGCAACCATGTCGCCGACAACACCTATGTCGTGGCCCAGCAAGGCAACCGCTACGACTGGGACGGCGCAGAATGGTTCACCACGCCGATAAGCCAGTATGCCGACCTCACGCAGCTCAACGCCCTAAAGCCAGCCGACTGCAAGGTGACGGTCAGGACGAAGGCTGTGGACGGCCATCCGCGTGTCGTGGTTTCCATCGACAACCGTTCGGGCGTGGTGGCGTACTTCATGCGCCTGTCAGTCGTAGATGGCAACGGCCAGCTCGTGGTGCCAGCCATGTACAGCGACAACTATCTTTCGTTGCCGCCAAACAGCAAGTGCGTTGTAACGTGCGATCTCTCCCGACTGAAGACGACCAAGGGGTGTCGCCTCACCGTGGAGGGCTGGAACGTGCCACGGCAGGAGTTCAAGTTGAAATAGCCAGGAAACAAGAAAACAGGCAACAAAAAATCATGAAATATAACCAAAAACTTAACTTTATGAACGACAGAAAAGAAAAATGCAGACACGACGATGCCATGAACCACGCGCATCGTTTGCCAAAAGTGTTGGCATTGGCTTTGGGGTTGCTCGTGTGCGTACCGCTTGGCGGATGGGCAGGGAACAGCGTTTCCCCGTCGCCTACCGCTTCGCCTGGTCTGTCCCCGGGCAACATGCAACAGAAAAGCGTAAACGCCACAAGCAAGAATGTGGTCGTAGTATCGGGTGTCGTGCGCGACGACCAAGGGAAGCCGTTGCCGGGCGCAGTGGTGCGTGTCGTCGGCAACCAGTCGTTGGCAATGGTTACCGACATCAACGGAGCTTTCAAGCTGAGTGTTCCTGCCAACGTCACGCTTGAGGTTAGCAGCATCGGCTTCAAGACCAAGCAAGTGAAAGTCGGCAAGGGCGGCAGCTTCACTGTTGACATGGGCGAGGATCCGTCACTCCTCAACGAGGTTGTCGTGGTGGGCTACGGCCAGATGCGCCGCAAGGACATCACCACGGCGGTTTCCACAGTTTCCACCAAGGATATTGACGAGCGTCCCATCATCAATGCTGGCGAGGCCTTGCAGGGCAAGGCAGCGGGCATACAGGTGGTGCAGCCGTCGGGAATGCCGGGCTCAGGCATCTCGGTGCGCGTGCGCGGTACAACGTCGGTGCAGGCATCCAACGAGCCTCTCTACATTGTCGACGGCCGGCCTGTTGACGACATTTCCGACCTGTCGCCCAACGACATCGAGAGCATGCAGATATTGAAAGACGCATCTTCGGCAGCCATCTACGGCGCACGCGCCGCCAACGGCGTTGTGCTCATAGAGACGAGGCACGGCAAGGACGGCAAGAGCCAAATCAAGTTCAGCACATACGTTGGCTTCTCGAAGCTCGACAAGAAAATTGACGCGCTAAACACCGAGGAGTACAAGGACTTGATGAAGGACTTGAAGCAGTACATGAACACTGCGCCAACCATCCCCGACAGCGAGACGCGCTACACCGACTGGAGTGATTTGTTCTTCAAGACGGGTGTCGACCAGAACTACCAGCTGTCGGTCTCCAACGGCAACGACAAGGTGCAATATTACGTTTCTGGCGGCTTCACCAACCAGAAGGGCATCGTTCACAAGGCAAACTTCCGCCGCTACAACTTCCGCGCCAACATCGACGGACAGCTGAAGCCTTGGCTCAAGTCAAGCCTCAGCGTGGCATATTCCCACACTGGCGGCCAGTGGATACAGGACAACAGCAGCGCCATGCGCTCAGGGTCGATACTGTCGGTCGTCAACACGCCGCCATTCATGACTGTATGGGATTCCGACGACTCGACACACTACGACGAGGATGCCTACGGCTCGCGCATAATGAACCCGATGGCCGCCACCGCCGCCGACAGTGACACTCAGACCGACTATCTCAGCGGCTCGTTCTCGCTGTTGTTCAACATTGCCAAAGGGCTGACTTACAAGAGCACGTTCGGCATCAACCTGAACAACGAGAAGTGGAACTACTACCTCGACCCCGTTTCCACCAACGACGGACGAGGCACCAACGGCAGCAGCCAGCAGAGCTTCTCACGCAACTTCGACTACCTGTTCGACAACATCGTTGCCTACGACCACTCTTTCGGGCTGCACCACCTGAACCTCATGGGAGGCTTCA
>CAZTUD010000349.1:0-2128 GCA_964616945.1 uncultured Prevotella sp.
CGGCAACACTTACACCCTCAAGGGGACTGTTGTAGTCGTCGGTGATGATGCCCTGCACGGTGCCTGTGCCCGCAACGGGAGTGTCATCGTCGTCGCTGCACGAGCTGACCGCAAAGCCAAGGCAGCACGTCAGCAGCATAACTGACATCTGATAGATAAATCTTCTCATTTGTTTTTCTGGTTTTAGGGTTATTATAATAAATGAATTGAATTTTGGCGCAAAAATAACATGCCTGCGGTTACCGAAGCGGTTAAATGCGGGTTAATTTGGGAGATATTTCATTAATCCAAACGAAAAATTAACCGCTCCGCCACTTTTAGTATTAAAATTAACCCGATTAACCTTGGCTTAAAAGACAAAATTAACTAACTTTGCCGCCAAATAATGCCAAGGACCAACAATCTCACACAATGCGCTTAAAAACAACTTTCATATTGCCATTCCTGCTTCTCGCCTGCCTCAACGCCATGCCGCAGGGCTTGTCGTTCACGAGCACTGCCAACTCCATAGAGAAGCGCACGTCGTACGATGTGTTTTGCGACAAAACGCCAACATTCAGGCATCGCCTCGACATCAGTTTCCAAATGCGGCTGCCCTTGCAGGAAAACGTGGGCTACATAATACGCGTCATCGACAAGCGGCGCGGCCAGGCATACAACATGTTCTACGACGGGCGCGGCAACGACTATTTCGCCCTCAACGAGGAGGGCAACAAGGTTCTCATATTGCAGCACTTCGACCGCAAGAAGCTCAGGGCGAAAGAATGGTTCGCGATGAGGATAACCTTCGACCTGGACAGGAAAGACATAACCCTCTCGGTTGACGGGCAAGCCCAAACCGTGAGGCAGCCAAGCCTTCCGCCGACAATAAGCCCCGGCATAATATTCGGACGGAGCGACTACCTCATCGACGTGCCCACATTCTCCATGCGCGACCTTGAGATAAGGGACGGCAAGCGCACTTTCATCTTTCCGCTGAGGCAAGTGAGTGGCAACGATGTCTATGACATCGACGGCAGGAAGACTGGGTATGTGGACGACCCCTACTGGCTGATGAAAGACCACTATCACTGGCAGAGACTATTCAACTCAAGCTCGCAAACACCCGCAGGCTACAACTTCGACGAGCGCAGCCACAAGGTGCTCTACTACAACCGCCACACGCTGTACAGTCATGACCTGGTATCGGGCAAAACCACCAACCAGCAATTTGCCAGCCCATGCCCCGTAAAGCTATATCTCGGCACGAGCTTCATCTACCCCGACAGCAACAGGCTTTACACCTACGAGGTTTTCCGCGAGGACAAGCGCGACGACGAGCCGTCGGTGGCGAGCCTCGACCTTGGCACCCTGCGGTGGAGGACAGAAGCCACGACGCAGGTCAACGAAGGGCAGATGCACCACCACGGGGCATGGCTCGACCCGCAGCGCAGTGAGTTCACCATCTTTGGCGGCTTTGCCAACATGCGCTACCACTCCACATTCTATACTTACTCCATTGCCGGCCACAAGTGGAGCTGGCGGCACGACATCAGCGGCAAACGCTTCCCTCGCTATTTCCTCTCGCTTGGCTACGACGGCAACCGCTACGCATACATGTTCGGCGGCATGGGCAACGAGTCGGGCAACCAGACCGTGGGCCGCGTGTTCTACTACGACTTGCACCGCCTCGACACGCGCACGGGGAAAGTGGTGAAGCTCTGGGACACCGACATGGGCAACGACGCGCGGCTCGTGTTCTCGAAGGGCATGGTCATCGACGGCGGAGGTTTCTACACCCTCGGCTACAGCGAATATCTTTCCGACTCCTACCTGAAGCTCTACCATTTCAGCATCAAGGACGGCACGTGGCAGCAGCTCGGCGACTCCATACCCATCCACCCCGACCGCATAGAGAGCGAGGTGAACCTCTACTACGACCGCCTGCTGCGCAAGTTCGTGGCTGCGGTGCTGGAATACAAGACCGAGGAGGCTTCCACATTCAAGGCGTATGCGCTCAGTGCGCCGGCCCTTACCGAAGCCGCTCTCGCGGAGGCAAGCGAGATACCGTCGGACAACCGCCTGTGGCTGATTGTCGTCGTCGTTGCCGCAGCGTCAGCGGTGCTGATGGCAATTCTCGAGGCAAGGG
>CAZTUD010000350.1:0-2127 GCA_964616945.1 uncultured Prevotella sp.
CTGAAGCCGTGGGAGACCACTGGCATGGTGGTGCTACAAGTGGAGAGCGAGGTGGCGGCCATTAACATGGTGTATGGCGGCGCAGGCGCAGGCAAACGCGTGCTCACCTCGTCGTCGAGCCCAGGCGTGGCCCTGATGCAGGAGGGCATTGCCTACATGGCAGGAGCAGAACTGCCTGGTGTAATTGTGAACGTGCAACGCGGTGGTCCCGGGCTGGGCACCATCCAGCCGTCGCAGGGCGACTACTTTCAGGCAACACGTGGCGGAGGCAACGGCGACTACAATATCATGGTGCTCGCGCCAGCATCGGTACAGGAGATGGCCGACTTCGTTGACCTTGCCTTCACACTCGCCTTCCGCTACCGAAATCCCGTTATGATATTGAGCGACGGCATCATCGGACAGATGATGGAACGCGTGGTGCTGCCGCCGCTGAAGCCCAGGCGCACTGAGGAGGAAATTATTCGCGAATGCCCGTGGGCAACCGTAGGACGCGATGCCTCACGCAAGCCAAACATCATAACCTCACTTGAACTCAAGCCAGAAGTCATGGAGCAACGCAACCTGCACTTGCAAGCAAAATATGCGGAGATCTCTGCCAAGGAGACACGCCATGCCACCGAGCTTTGCGAAGATGCCGAATACCTCATCGTGGCATTTGGCAGCGCGGCGCGCATAGCCGGCAAAGCCATCGAGGAGGCCCGCGCCCGCGGCATAAAAGCAGGCTTGTTCCGCCCCATAACACTGTGGCCATTCCCATCTGAAAATCTGCGTGAGGCGGCGCGTGGCAAGAGGGGCATACTCGTTGCCGAAATCAACGCCGGACAGATGATACACGACGTGCGGCTTGCCATTGAGGGCATGGTGCCAGTGGAGCATTTCGGAAGACTGGGCGGCATTGTGCCTGAGCCAGCAGAGATAGTGGAGGCTTTGCATAAAAAACTAATACAGAAGAACCTATGAACAATGACATCATAAAACCAGAGAACCTTGTTTACAGCAAGCCGCCTCTGATGAACGACACGCCGATGCACTATTGTCCAGGATGTCCTCACGGACTCGTGCACAAGCTCGTTGCCGAAGTCATAGCCGAGATGGGCATGGAGAACAAGACTGTAGGCATCAGCCCCGTTGGTTGCGCCGTATTCGCCTACCGCTACATTGACATAGACTGGCAGGAGGCTGCCCACGGACGTGCCCTTGCCGTGGCAACGGCGGTAAAACGCCTGATGCCAGACCGCCTCGTGTTCACCTATCAAGGCGATGGCGACTTGGCGTGCATTGGCGCATGCGAGACAATACATGCTCTGAACCGCAGCGAGAACGTTGCCGTGATTTTCATCAACAACGCCATCTACGGCATGACTGGTGGACAGATGGCACCGACAACGCTTCTCGGCCAGAAAACATCGACCTGTCCCTACGGAAGACAGCCCGACCTACACGGCTACCCGCTCAACATAACCGAACTGGCGGCAAAACTCCGCGGCACTTGCTACGTCACACGCCAGAGCGTGGACACGGTGGCAGCCATACGAAAGGCAAAAAGAGCCATACGAAAGGCTTTCGAGGCCTCGATGCGGGGGCTTGGCTCGAGCTTGGTGGAGATTGTGTCAACATGTTCCAGCGGCTGGAAGATGACACCCGCCGAAGCCAACAGGTGGATGCGAGAGAACATGCTGAAGGAATATCCGAATGGAGACTTGAAAGAGTTATATGTTGGGAATTTGGACTAATTATGCACTATGAATTTTGAATTGATAATATCTGGGTTTGGAGGCCAAGGCGTGCTTTCGATGGGCAAAATACTCGCCTATTCGGGTCTTATGGAAGACAAGCACGTAACATGGATGCCAGCCTACGGGCCTGAGCAACGTGGCGGCACCGCCAACGTAACTGTCATTGTGGGCGACACACCCATATCCTCGCCAGTCGTCAGCAGCTACGATGCGGCCATCGTACTCAACCAACCATCACTCGATAAGTTTGAACCCAAGCTGAAACCAGGCGGCATACTGCTTTACGACAGCAATGGTATAATGAACCCACCCCAGCGCAACGACATAAGCGTCTTCCGAATTGATGCCATGAGCAAGGCCGCCGAGATGCATTCAGCAAAGGTATTCA
>CAZTUD010000351.1:0-2121 GCA_964616945.1 uncultured Prevotella sp.
CATCCGGCACGCGACATGCAGGATACATTCTTCATATCTCAAAATCAAGACGATGTGACGAAGAATGTGCTTCTAAGGTCGCATACATCGGGCGACGAAGCCCACTACATGGAGACCCACGAACCGCCTATTCGCGTGTTGTGCCCAGGGCGCGTGTATCGCAACGAGGCTATTTCGGCGCGAGCCCACTGCTTTTTCCATCAGGTAGAGGGCCTGTATGTTGACAAGGGTGTGAGTTTCACCGACTTGAAGCAAGTGTTACTCACATTCGCACGGGAGATGTTTGGGGCTGACACCAAGATACGCTTGCGCCCAAGCTTCTTCCCGTTCACGGAGCCAAGTGCCGAGATGGACATCTCATGCACCATTTGT
Source organism: uncultured Prevotella sp. (assembly GCA_964616945.1). Lineage (GTDB taxonomy): Bacteria > Bacteroidota > Bacteroidia > Bacteroidales > Bacteroidaceae > Prevotella. The sequence goes on from CAZTUD010000351.1 coordinate 373, forward strand.
GGTGGCAAGGGATGCAACTTTTGCAAGCATACCGGCTGGGTTGAAATTCTTGGTTGCGGCATGGTCGACCCACACGACCTTGCGGCGTGCAATATCGATCCAGACATCTACACGGGTTATGCTTTCGGTATGGGCGTGGAGCGCATTGCCAACCTGAAATATGGGGTCAACGACCTGCGCCTGTTCTCTGAAAACGACACGAGATTTTTGGAAGAGTTCAAGAGCGCATACTAATCTCTCAGAAGCCGCATTAAAAGCCAATGGCAATTGCCACTGGCTTTTTTTAGTGCCTGTAAGCATTGATGACAACATATACTATCACTGGCGCACCAACAAGCGGGGTTACGGCATTGAGCGGCAAGACAGTGCCGTCTGTTGGCAAGGTTGTAATGGCATTGCAGAACAATGCTACAGCAGACCCCATGAGTATGGTGGTGGGCAGCAACTGGGCATGGTCTGATGTCTTTGCGAACAGTCTTGCAATGTGTGGCACGGCAAGGGCGATGAATGCTACAGGCCCGCAAAAAGCCGTAACGACGGCAGTAAGCAGCCCCGTAAGCAGGAGCAAGCCGTAGCGAAGACGCTTCAGACTTATGCCAAGACTCTCTGCATACTGCGGGCCAAGAAGCAAAGCGTTGAGTGGCTTTATTAGCAACGATGTTGCCGCAGTAGCCAATATGGTAATTGCCGCAAAAAGAGGCATATCCTCCATGCTTACACCTGAAAAGTTGCCCATGCCCCACACAACAAAACTTTTTACACCTTCTTCCGTAGCGAAAGCATTGAGCAACGTTATGGCACTGGAGCAAATGTAGCCAACCATAATGCCGATGATAATGAGGGTGATGCTGTTACGCACCCTGCGGCTGAACGCCAACATCAAGGCCGTTATCGCCAACGCTCCCACAAATGCGGCTGCTACGCTCGACAAATAGCCCAACATCCCGCTGAACACAACGCCAGAAGCAAGCATGAGCACTGCCACGGCAAGGGAAGCCCCACTCGTTATACCAAATATATCAGGCGCAGCCAACGGGTTGCGGAAAGCCGTTTGCAACAACAGTCCGCTCACTGACAGTGCGCCTCCCGCAAGCAATGCCGTCAAGGCTTGGGGCAGACGACTATATATAATAATGTATTGCCAAGTGGTGTTGTCAGACTTTCCAAGCAGGATGTCGATGACGACATTGAATGGGATATTCACGCTGCCAAGGAAAAGGCACACCATAAACAACGCCACAAGCAATGCCGCAAGCAATAAATACTTCTTGTACACTATAGTTTTTTATAATATCTCAAACCTCCAAGGCTCACCCCTGGATGCAACAGTTGTATCATCTCACGCAGCAGGTAGTCAGGTCGCCAGCTGACTTCCTCGAAATAAGGAACTTCCGAGCAGTTGCATTCGTAAATTTCGCTTGTACGGAAAGCTTTCAACGCCTCATAGCCCTGGAATTCACGCAGAAGGTCAGCCTTGGACATCTTTTTCGTGCCATTGAACTTGAAAGCCCACACATCACTTTCACCTGCCTTTGCCAGAATTTGCTCGAAGTTTAGGGCAAGGCTGCCACTGTGCTTGTCACTGGCAAAGGCGTAGGAGCCATTGGCATCCTTTATGGTTACGCCTATAGTGCTTTCTCCACCTGGCGTGTACCATGTCGCCCCAGTCTTGCGCTCAGTAATGATGCTGCGGCCTGTGGGCAGCTGTGCCGCGTATGCTTTGAGCGACTGATATGTGGAGTCCACGAC
>CAZTUD010000352.1:0-2077 GCA_964616945.1 uncultured Prevotella sp.
GATGAACTTGCCAAACAGTATGAGAATTTGGTCAGGCAGAAGCAAGAACTGAGGGAGGCCGTTGACTTCCGCAATTTTGCCAAAGAGCGGCTTCCAAAAACCTACAAGATGTGGAAAGATAGAAAAGGAGAGTGAAGCACCATTTTCCCCTTAACCTATAATCCCCAAGGGCTATTTGCCGGGTGCGTCAGATGAACTGTGTCAAGCAGCTTAGTCCTGGGAGGACGCTGGGGGGGGATGCTGACGGGCAATCCTGAGCGTGCCTTTCTTGGCAAACTCAGGCTGGGCTCGATGCCCGCTTGAGTTTTGAACGCTGGCGGTATAAACCCTCGCGTCCTTTCTTGGCTCTGCAAAAATACGATGTTAAATTTCATATCTGCAAATTTTCCGTCAGATTTTACAAGTTTCCTACATAATCTTGAACCGGTCGCCAAAGCGGATTGCGAACTGCTGCGCCGTCTGTCCCCAGTTGGAAACGGGCATAGTCCATTTCTTCTTTATGTTGCGGTATGCAAGATAAACGAGTTTGTATAGTGCGTCATCGCTTGGGAAAACGCCTTTTGTCTTTGTTATTTTGCGAACCTGGCGATGGTAGCCCTCAACGGTATTGGTGGTATATATGATGCGGCGTATGGCCTCAGTGTACTGGAAATAGCGTGAGAGATTGTCCCACTTGTCTCTCCATGACTTTATGACTATCGGATATTGCTCGCCCCATTTCTTCTCAAGATTGTCGAGTTCCATCTCCGCCTTTTCCTTTGTCGGCGCTGCATAGACCGACTTCAAGTCCTTCAAGAATTCCTTGCGGTGCTTGCTGCCGACATACTTGACGGAATTGCGTATCTGATGCACGATGCAAAGCTGCACGTCGGTCTGTGGGAATACGCTCTGAATGGCATCGGGAAAGCCCGTCAGACCGTCGACGCAGGCAATCATGATGTCCTTGACGCCACGGTTCTGCAAGTCCGTCAGAACGCTCAACCAGAAGTTTGCCCCCTCGCTGTGGGAGACATACATGCCAAGCAGATCCTTACGCCCTTCACGGTCAACACCGATTACGTTATATATGGCACGGGCGGATGTCATTCCCTTCTCGTCGCGCACCTTGAAGTGGATGGCATCCAACCATACTATCGGATACACCTCATCCAACGAGCGGCTGCGCCATGCCTTTATCTCAGGCCACACCTTGTCGGTTATGTTGCTGATTGTCTCTTTGGATATGCGTGTGCCGTAGTTCTCTTCGAGAAAGTCACTGATGTCCTTCATGCTCTGCCCTGTGGCATAGAGGCTTATTATCTTGTCGGACAAGCCCTCAGCCAGTATCGTCTGGCGTTTCTGAATGGTCTCAGGGGAAAATGACCCCTCACGGTCTCTGGGTGTCTCGACCTCGACAGGCCCGTACTCCGTCTGCACCTCCTTGCGCATCTTGCCATTACGCCGGTTTGACTTGTTTGACGGTTTTGTCTCTGCCAAATGGCTGTCCATCTCTCCTTCCAATGCCGCATTGAGAAAATCTTCCAATACACGGTGAAAGGCTCCATCCTTGCCGAACAAGGGAACTCCGTTCTTGAACTGATCTTTGGCCTTAGCCAACATTTCTGAATACTCTTCTTGTGTCATTACTAAACAATTTACTCCAAGTATAAAACCCGGAAAGTTATACATTTATTGTTTTAGCTTTGACACAGTTGAAATGACGCCGTCGTCAAACAGGCAAAATGTTTCTAATAATGCCAAAATGTGTACTATGTTTCAACGTTTTCCTAATGAGGGTAGAAACTTTTTTGGCAATTTACTCGTAGTGAAACTCTTGGTGATTCCATTTCTCCCAATCAGTGTTATTGAGATAGTCAACAACGTGAGTTTTTAACTCAACTATATCGCCGTGGATTACGAACCAAACGACGTCAACGTCAACTTGAAAATATTCATGAACAAGAAAATTCCGCATATTGCTTATGCTTCGCCAAGGCACTTCAGGGTGCGTTTTCTTAAATTCGTTGGTCAGCATTCGTGCTGCTTCGCCGATGATTTCTATATTCTTGACGATGCCATAGTATCGAAGAACGTCCTA
>CAZTUD010000353.1:0-2062 GCA_964616945.1 uncultured Prevotella sp.
GTCCTGGCCCATGCGCACGAGAGCGCCATAAACCGAACTGTCGCCGTGGGGGTGGTACTTGCCCAGCACCTCGCCCACCACGCGGGCACATTTCTTGTAAGGCTTGTCGCTGGTGTTTCCAAGCCCGAGCATCCCATAGAGTATGCGGCGGTGCACGGGCTTGAAGCCATCGCGCACATCGGGGAGGGCGCGAGCCACTATCACCGACATGGAATAGTCGATGTAGGAGGTCTTCATTTCCTCCTCGATGTTGATTTTCATGATCCTGTCTTGATCAATAGTCAAATTCTCGTCCATTTAGTATCTTTGAATCTGTTAAAATTCGATTTAAGTGCGTTCTTTTGCGTTTTAAGGCATTCTAAGCCGATTTCAAGGTGTAAAATTACTATTTTTTTCTCACATTGCAAAAACTTATGGGCAGAAACTTCAAGCGACCTGCGCAAATTCTCAATTACTGTTTTGCGTGGGCTTCACGGACAGCGCGGCATCACATTTTTTTCGCCTTGGTTTTGCTTCAAAGCGTCAATATTTTTGCTGCGTAGCGTGAAACTATTCGCTGCGTAGCAAAAGATTTTTTGCTATAGCATTACAACGTAGGTGGCGGCGCGGCAATCCCACGATGGCGGCGGAAGGGTGCGACGATGGCGGCGCAAAGGTATGCAGGCAACGCCCGTCTCAGCCAAGCACATAGACTACAGAGCAGTACAACTCCATGGCAAGCACATAAATAACAAGGAGCGACTTCAGTCCCATGCCGCCATGACTTGCCGCACTGGCAATGTCGCGGTAGTTGTGGAATGAGCCGCTGAACAAGCCATAACCAACCGAAAGGGTTACGCCCACGAAAGCAACTATCGGCACAATGCTTGCCGAGAAACTGCTTGGAAACAGCCCTCCCGTAACGCTCAACAGCACGGCATGGGACGGCACTGTCAACAGCAATATCACTGCAATCTCCACGACAAGCAGAAATGCTGCGGCTCTCAATCCCGACTTCTGCTGCGGTTCGAGCCTATGTGCGCCCTGCCCCGGGCGGAGGCGCAATGCCGCATTCACAATTCGCCACAGCCCGCTCCCAACACACAAGCTGGCGGCAATGTCCAACAGCACAATCCACACGAGCAGTGGGTTGGCAAGGTTGGCGACAAATGTGCCGAAGAACCAGCGTATGCCCCCACTGCCCACCACAGAGCCCACGCATGTCTCCGGCATTACAGCCGCCCACACCCATGAGCCGAGAACGACAACTATCTGCGCCACCACCAAGGCAGCGCAGACGAGCGACTTGGCGTTTGGGAAACGGAGCTTATGGTTTGACCGTGGCTTCATCATGCCTACTCGTCGGGTCTCAAGTTGTCTATGTCGAGTATGCGAAGCTCCAAGGCACGCACCACAAGGCGCGTGGCATTGATGCCGATGCCGCCGTTGCCATTGGGGAAAAGCTTCTGCACCAGCTCGTTCTGCCGCTTCTCCAAACTCTTCACGCCAAAGGGCATTCCACGCAAGTTGGCTATCTGCTCCTTGGTGTAGCCAAGGGCAAGATGGCGCAGGAAACGCTCGTCGTACTCATCAATGTCGTAGTTGATGAGAGCCTCCTGCCGCATAATTTCGTTGTTGACACCCTTCTTGAACCTGTCAACAATCTTTTCCAGGATGGGCTGGTTGAAGACAAGGCGCTTGCCGTCCATGACACTTGCCACGTCGCCGCGCGTCAGCAGTTCGCCGCTCTTGAGAATGATGCCGTCGCAGCCAGCGTCAAGAACATCTACCCAAAGCTTCTCGTTGAGTATCTCGCCCGTGAAGATGAGCACTTTCACCTGCGGATAGCTTTGTTTTGTCTGCCGGCATATTTCCACGCCTACGGTGGTGTAGCCGCCAAGCCCAAGGTCGAGCAATACAAGGTCGGGCACCGTGGTTTTCATCAACTTCCAATACTCCACCTGGTTTGCGGCGGTGCCCACTATATGGGCTTCGGGAATGTCGGAGCGGATGATGCCCTCCGTGCCACGAAGCTCCAGTGGCACGTCCTCCACGATTATTATGTTAAAGTCTTTCATCCTTT
>CAZTUD010000354.1:0-2048 GCA_964616945.1 uncultured Prevotella sp.
CAACCGTGCGCTGCTGCTGGGCCTGGGTCTCCGGCTCAACGAAGCTTACAGTGGCGTAGGAAAAGTCAGGAGCAAGGGGAGATGTGCCAGGAGTTTTGCGCTCATCCGCCAACTTTCCAGTCGATGGTTTTTCCGCCGATACTTCCGGGTATGTGCTTACAAGCTTGAAGGCATGGTTTGACATCATCACGGGATAGGAGGAAATGCCGTCCACGACGACGGTATTGTGCGCCGGCATCTGTGAGTAATAGTCCTTATAGTCGTCGCCGCTGTACAGATACTTGCCTATCCCGGCATCCGGGCCGAGGACATAGCCCTTGCCGAAGAGTTCGAGCGATATGCCGTTGGCGTGCATGTGATTGCCAAGGCTGCCGTTGAGCGACGCCATGAGGTCGTGTCGCGCGTCCATGCCAGTGCGCATGGCGAGCCACGACACGTTGGGCGCATAGAACATCCGGCTCGCATACTTCTCTATGTCTTGCGGTGCAGCCTGTGGCTGTATGGCTGCCTTCAAGGCCGACATGCGGCTTGCGAGAGCCTTGTCATTGTGTCGCCGGGCGTAGTCGGACACATGGTCGACGCATTCTGTCTTCAGGTAGGACGGATGAGTGTCGCCGAATCCCACGGGCATGCGGTTGGGACACAGATATTCCGGCGATGTCTCGATGGCTTCTATGAGTAGCGGGTGCTGCTTGAAAAGGTCGATGCCCGTCTCCTTGTCCAGTCGGTTTGCGAAGTCGGCGAACGTGCACAGCACGGTCAGGCTGTAGCCTGGTGCCTCATACCACGTCTTGGAGCGCGTGTCGAAGCCGAAGCCGATGAGCTTGTCCATGCTCCATTGGCGTATGCTGTTCTGGTGGCAGATGTAGTCGATGTAGTATTGCTTCCCCTTTCCGTCGGCATACTTGTCGTCGTCGTCGAGCACAAGGGCAATCTTCATGATGAAGTCTGCCTGGAAAAGGTTCCAGTTGTTGTGCGGCACTCCGTTGGCGATGATGTTCTCAGCCCATTTCTTGAATCCTTTCTCAATAATATCTTTGTCTTTTGATACAAGAGGCTTTATCAATGGGTACATCTGCGTCAGTTCTTCCAGTATGTCCTCGTGTATGACCTCAAACTCCGTCATGCCGACGATGGTCTGCACGTGTCCGTGGGTCATGTCTGTTGGCACGTTGCGGTAGTAGATGCCTTTCATATAGACATCGAAAACCCTTGCCGCCATGTTGCCGTAGGCCGTGTCACCGGTAGCGGCGTAAATCTTTGCCGCGTCGCGGGCAATGCCCATAATCTGGCGGTTGAGGCTCGTGATGTTGCGCCCTGTCTTCGAGGGATGCGCTTTCTCCAGCTTGTCCGTTGCCTTGCTCACAAAGGTAACGTTGCCCTCGGCATCGTCATCGTAGGGCACCACGTCCTCAAGCTTGGGCTTGTTGTAAGCCGACTCTGTGCCGCGCGTGCCAACGTATTTCACTGTCGGCTCTGGCGCACGCTGTCCGCCAGGATGGTCGAACTTCTCGCCGTTGACATACACGTCGGTGGCATGGGTTGTCCAGTACATTTGCAGCCGCGAGCAGAGCCAGTCGGGCTGCGCCTGAACAAGCTTCAGATACTTCTCAGTCTTCGCCTGAAGCTTGGCGATGGCAGTGTCAACGGTCTTGGCTTTCGACAGCCCACTTGCGAAGAAAAGTAATAATGCTACTATAATGAGTTTATTCTTCATGTCAGAATTTGTTGAATCATTGTTTTATGGCCGACACAAGATTGGACCCTGCAAGCCGCATCAAGGCTTCGAGGTAATAGTAATCCGCATAGACGATGCTGTAGTCTATCTCCGACCCAGCCGGAAGGTTGCCCACTGAATGCATGAGGAAGCTGACGTTGCGCTTTCCGCTCAAATACTTGGGAGAGCTTAAATCGGCCAGCATGCTGATGGCCTGTTGCCTGTAATAGTCTCCCTTCTCCCCGCCAACATAATTGCACAGCTCGAGCAACGCGTCGGCCACTACACACGCCGTACTGGCATCCTTGGGAGCTTTCAGTCCACGCGGGTC
>CAZTUD010000355.1:0-2043 GCA_964616945.1 uncultured Prevotella sp.
AAGGACATGAAGATTGCCGTGTTCGACCTTGGTGGTGGCACATTTGATATATCCATTCTTGAGTTCGGCGGCGGCGTGTTCGAGGTGCTTGCCACAAACGGCGACACTCACCTTGGCGGTGACGATTTCGACCAAAAGATTATCGACTGGCTCGCCGACGGCTTCAAGGCTGACGAGGGCATCGACCTTCGCAAGGACCCGATGGCAATGCAGCGCCTGAAGGAGGCTGCAGAGAAGGCGAAGATTGAGCTTTCATCGACAACCAGCACAGAAATCAACCTGCCGTACATTTCGGCTGAGGGAGGCGTGCCAAAGCACTTGGTGAAGACACTGACACGCGCCCAGTTTGAGCAGCTCTGCCACGACCTCATACAGAAATGCCTGGTGCCTTGCCAGAACGCCATACGCGACGCAAAGCTCTCCACAAGCGACATCGACGAGGTAATCCTCGTGGGCGGCTCAAGCCGTATTCCTGCTGTGCAGACTTTGGTTAAGAACTATTTCGGCAAGGAGCCTTCAAAGGGCGTCAACCCCGACGAGGTGGTCGCAGTGGGCGCATCCATACAAGGCGCAATACTCAACAACGAGAAGGGCGCGGGCGACATCGTGCTGCTCGACGTTACGCCTCTTACTCTCGGCATCGAGACAATGGGCGGCGTGATGACAAAGCTTATTGACGCCAACACCACCATTCCTTGCAAGAAGACAGAGACGTTCTCGACGGCGGTTGATAACCAGACAGCCGTGACCATTCATGTGCTGCAGGGTGAGCGTCCGATGGCTGCCCAGAACAAGAGCCTCGGGCAGTTCAACCTTGAGGGCATTGCGCCGGCACGGCGTGGCGTTCCCCAGATTGAGGTTACGTTCGACATCGATGCCAACGGCATCTTGAATGTTTCCGCAAAGGATAAGGCTACCGGCAAGGAGCAGCAAATTCGCATCGAGGCCAACAGCTCGTTGAGCAAGGAGGACATCGAGCGCATGAAGGCTGAGGCAAAGGCCAACGAGGAGGCCGACAAGAAGGAGCGTGAGAAAGTGGACAAGCTTAACCAGGCTGACTCTATGATTTTCACCACCGAAAACTTCCTCAAGGACAATGCCGACAAGATTCCTGCCGACAAGAAGCCAGCCATAGAGCAAGCTCTCCAGCAACTCAAGGATGCCCACAAGGCTCAAGACCTCAACGCCATTGACACGGCCACTGCTGCACTTAATACAGCACTGCAGACTGCCAGCGCACAGATGTATGGCGCAGGCCAGCAGGGAGGCGCTCAAGGCTTCCAGGGAGGCCAGGGCTTTAACGGCGGCAATGCAGGTGGCCAGTCCTCACAGAACAACAACTCTGGCAGCAAGACGGATGACAATATCCAGGATGCTGACTTCGAGGAGGTGAAGTAAAACAGAGTATTTATGTCAAAGACATAGTAAATGCTTTTAAAGACATAGTAACATAATAACATAATCAAGCGGGATGCAATCCATTGTGGATTGCATCCCGCTTTTATTTTGTCATTTTCAGTTGCTATATTAGACGAAGACAATAACTTTAGGCATAAAAAGGCTACATTGAATTAGTTTTTTTCTTAACTTTGCATCAAAACATACTTATGGCTTACAGCAACAACACTCCCAAATCACTACTCTGCCACGCCGCCCATCAGGAGGCATACCTGAAGCGGTTGCGGCAAATGCCTTATTATGCTTTAATGGCTCCCATAATAGAGGCTTTCTTGCGGCGGATTATAGGGCGGGGAGAGTTTTATGTCAGGGTCCACACCTCGTCGTTACAGCCAATACTTGAGAGCGGGTTTATAAAAAGCATCACCGAGACTGGCAAGGGAGCCACCAACGGCGGCATTGCCACACGCCGCGAAGTGACCGAGGCCTTGTTCGACTGCGATGCCACGAAGTTGCTGCCAAGCGAGTTTCCCAAATATGGCTTCCTGTCGCAGCCCGACCCTGCGCTCGACCTGCTTGTCAACGGCGGCATGTGGGCGCAATATGGCGACGTGTCAATACAGCTTGACAAGGACAGGCTCTTCC
>CAZTUD010000356.1:0-2041 GCA_964616945.1 uncultured Prevotella sp.
CTTTCTCGACGATGTCTCGGAATGGATTCTTGAGCTTGACCGTGGCGAGGGCATACCTTGGAAAGGCAACTACTCGTCGTGGCTTGAACAGAAGACCATACGCATGGCACAGGAGGAAAAGTCTGCGTCGAAACGCCGCAAGACCCTGGAGCGTGAGCTTGAATGGGTGCGCATGTCGCCAAAGGCGCGGCAGTCGAAAGGCAAGGCACGCCTGAACTCATACGAGAAAATGCTTGGCGAAGAGCAGAAAGATCGTGAGGAGAAGCTCGAAATCTTCATCCCCAATGGCCCGCGTCTTGGCAACAAGGTCATCGAGGCTCACCATGTGGCAAAGGCCTTTGGCGGCAAGGTGCTCTTCAATGACCTCAACTTCACGCTGCCGCCCAACGGCATCATAGGTGTGATAGGCCCCAACGGAGCGGGCAAGACAACCCTTTTCCGCCTGATTATGGGTCTCGAAAAGCCTGACGCGGGCACATTTGAGGTTGGCGAGACAGTCCGTCTGGCATACGTTGACCAGCAGCATAAGGACATCGACCCTAACAAGACTGTCTATGATGTTGTCTCTGGTGGCAATGAGACTATCCGCATGGGTGGCCGCGACATAAACAGCCGTGCCTATCTCTCACGTTTCAACTTTTCAGGCATCGACCAAAACAAGCTATGGGGGGTGCTTTCCGGTGGCGAGCGCAACCGTCTGCAGCTCGCGCTTGCCCTGAAACAGGAGGGCAACGTCTTGCTTCTCGACGAGCCCACCAACGACATTGACGTGAACACACTCCGCGCCCTTGAGGAAGGACTTGAGAACTTTGCCGGATGTGCTGTCGTCATCAGCCACGACCGTTGGTTCCTCGACCGCATCTGCACCCACATCCTCGCCTTTGAGGGCAACGGCGAAGTCTATTACTATCAGGGCGACTATTCCGAGTATGAGCTTGACAAAGCCCGTCGGCTCGGCAACGACGACATCAAGAAGACACGCTACCGCAAGTTGATGGAGGATTGAGCCAACCTGCCTACCTGTCTATCCAGACCTTTAACCGTTGCGCTTTCTCCTTGCTCACGCTTATTTCTGTCTTTGGATAGCCCAACATGCGGACAACGAGCGTGCCGCCGAAATAGTTGCCAATGAACTTTATATGGTCAACGCGGATGATGAACTGGCGGTTGGCGCGGAAGAACCTGTCGGGGGCGAGCTGTTGTTCCAGCTCGTCCATCGACAGGTTTGTCTTTTTTCCCTATTGCCTCCGCGAGTTCGTCGACATTGATGGGTTTGAGAAGATAGTCGAAGCTGTTGAACTTGAATGTTTCCAATATGCTGCCCAATGATTCTATTGACTCATATTTTTGATTTATCTCTTTCAGCATCATTATAAGGCGTTGCGCACCCTGGTGCTCATCTGTGTCGAGGCATAGACACCTTCACAAGGAAACACTACCTTTGTATATGATTTAGCTGCGTTCGGCAAATTGAGAACAAGTTCTCTTTGCTCTCGCTTGCAAAATCTTTGCATGATTTTTTTGAAAAAAAGTTGCTCCAAGGGGTTAACATTTTGACCCAGTTAAGTGTATAGTAATAAAAAGGCAATGAACAAACGGCAAATAGAAATATTGTTCCGGCAAAACTACAGGCGGATGTACGCTGCGGCATACGGACTGCTCTACGACGAGCAGGAGAGTAAGGATGCAGTAAGCGATGTTTTTGCATCCCTGCTTGAAGGCAATGTGGAGTTGCTTTCGGATACTGCCGCTCAATATCTGCTTTCTGCCGTTCGCCACAACTGTCTGAACCGTCTGCGCAACAAGACCAACTGGGAACGAATAGCCCGGCTGTATGTCAGTTCGCTGCAAGACGATGATGGCAATACGGTAGAAGAACGGTGGCGACAACTATGCGACTTTGCCCACAAGGAATTGTCGGAGCAAGAACTCGCCATCTTCACGATGCGGTTTCTTGATGGCAGGGTTTACAAGGACATTTGTGCCGAGACAGGCATCAGCCGCATTGCCGTATGGAAACATCTGTCGCATATCAAGAAAT
>CAZTUD010000357.1:0-2021 GCA_964616945.1 uncultured Prevotella sp.
TCGGGATACTCATCAAATTACTTTGAAAACGGGGTTGCTTCTCTTGCCAATGGCGGGCCACATAATCCTGCGCGAGCGGGGCAAGCCGTAAGGCCGGTGGATTACAACGACGGAGAGTGCCCACAACTTTAATAGCTGGAGTTTTCATCACATCCTCAGGAAGTCCCCTCTTTAAATCTCAAACCTTAAACAAGAATATGTTTAGCGGAATAGTAGAAGAGATGGCCACTGTCGTGGCTATAAAAAAATATGGGGAGAACATCGACTTCTCCCTTTCATGCTCGTTTGTCGGCGAGTTGAAGATTGACCAGAGCGTGTCGCACAATGGCGTATGCCTCACTGTCGTAGGCATTGACGGCGGCACCTATACCGTAACAGCCATGAAGGAGACGCTCGACCGCAGCAACCTGGGCCTGCTGAAAGTGGGCGACAGGGTGAACGTAGAGAGGTCGATGGTGATGAACGGTAGGCTTGACGGCCACATCGTGCAGGGGCATGTGGACGAGACCGCCGAGTGCGTGGGCATGGGGGATGCCGACGGCTCCACCTACTTCACTTTCCGCTACAAGCTTGACCGCGAGATGGCGCGGCGCGGGTATTTCACCGTTGACAAAGGCTCGGTAACGGTGAACGGCGTGTCGCTGACTGTCATCTCGCCCACCGACAACGAGTTCACCGTGGCCATCATTCCCTACACGCGCGAGAACACCAACTTCCACGACATGCACGTCGGCTCTGTCGTAAACATAGAGTTCGACATCCTCGGCAAATACATTGCCCGTCTGAGGCATTTCGAGGAATAAGTCGCCCCCCGATTTTTTGAAATGACATATCCAGAGAATTTTGAGGCAAAAATAGGTTTCGGCGAGGTTCGCGGGCTGCTGGGGCAGAAATGCCTTTCCACGCTTGGCAAGAGCCTTGTCGAGGAGCTTGCGTTCTCGGCTGACAGCAGCCAGGTGAACACGTGGATGGAGCAGACACGCGAGATGAGGCACATTGTCGCCTCTGATGATGATTTCCCGCTTCACGACTTCTTCGACGTGCGCGAGGGCCTGAAGCGCGTGCGTCTGCAGAACACGTGGCTCGGCGAGGACGAGCTGTTCGACTTGCGCCGCTTCCTGAAGACCACCGACGAGATAGTGAGATTCTTGTACCGTGGAGAGGAAAGGGATGAGAGTAAAGATGAAAGAGAAGTGCCGAAGTGGGATTATCCCGCCCTGCACGACCTCGCCGACGGCATAGCCACTTTCCCTGTGCTGATACAGCAGATAGACCAGATAATTGACAAGTTCGGCAAGATGCGCGACAACGCGTCGCCCGAATTGTTGGCCATACGGCAGGAGAAAGCCCGCATGGCGGGCTCAGTGTCGCGCATACTGAACGGCATACTGCGCTCGGCGCAGAGCGAGGGCATCGTGGACAAGGATGTCGCCCCCGCCATGCGCGACGGCAGGCTTGTCATTCCAGTGGCCCCAGGCTTGAAACGGAAGATTTCGGGCATAGTGCATGACGAAAGCTCCACCGGGCGCACGGTGTATATAGAGCCGACGGAAGTGGTAGAAGCCAACAACAAGATACGTGAACTGGAAGCCGACGAGCGACAGGAGATGATACGCATCCTGATGAGAATGGCCGACCGCATACGCCCCCATGTGCGCGAGATGCTCGACTCTTGCCACTTCCTCGCGCAGATAGACCTCATACAGGCAAAGGCGCGGTTTGCCGGCGAGATGAACGCCTTTGAGCCGACAGTCGCCGACCATCCATACATCGACTGGATAAGGGCACGGCACCCGTTGTTGGAAAAGAGGATAAGGGAAAGGACAGATCCTTCACCCCGCCCTGACGGGGCGGGGCAGGGGTCGTCCATTGTCCCTCTCGACATCATGCTTACGCCAGAGAAGCACATATTGGTGATAAGCGGGCCGAACGCTGGAGGCAAGTCGGTGTGCCTGAAGACGGTTGGACTGCTGCAATACATGCTGCAATGCGGGCTGCCCATACCCGTCCACGAAGGCAGT
>CAZTUD010000358.1:0-2018 GCA_964616945.1 uncultured Prevotella sp.
TGCGCTCAGGCGTTATGAGACGCGAGAAAACGTATGAGTAGAGTTCGTGCTTCACCTCGTCCCAATAAAGCTGCTGGCTCATAAAACGCAAGCCGTCTTTGGTGAGGATGCGCACACGAGAGCGCAATTCCCAAAGCCGCTGCTTGTCATAGTAGTAGGCGGTATCGCACTGTATGTAGCCTTGCACGTGGAATTTCTCGTCAAACTGCTCCAAGAAAAGTCCTTTGTCGAAAATCCAGCGCGAGGGATTTCTGTTTTGGTTGACCTCCCACCGCTCGGTCACGATACGGTATTTTATGACTCCCGAATCAGATATTAGGGTGTTTACTCCATAGCTCGTCATCACCGCCACAGAGTCGCGGTCGTGAATGGCCGAAGCCGTATGCTCCACAGCCTCCTGGCAAGAGGCCATGACACACAACAGACAAAGCAAGCCAAATAACCGCCACATATTCCTAAAAACTAAAATCGTGAATTGCAATTAATCCACCTTCCATTTCGCGAACCATCGTTCGTTGAACGTTATCCCGACATTTATGCGAAACGAGTTGTCCGTGATAAAATTCTTTGCACTCTGATGAATCCACTGTGCACTTATGTTAAGCATGGAGCGGTTGTTCCAAGAGTTGATGATGGGAATGCCAAATCCCAGACTCGCCGACATCTCCTTGGGTCCGTCCTGCCCATTTATATAATAATAAGGTGTAGCATAGCCCACGCCTGCCTTGTAGTGCACACGATTGAAGAAATTACGACTTTTCTCCCCCGGACAATAATCCACGCCCACGATTCCCTTGTGCCTATTCTTGAATTGTCCACTGCCATATGTGTAGGTAGTGGTGGTGCCTGTCGTCTGGGCAACGGGCTCCCTTACGTCCGACCAACGTTGCAACGTGTAATCAGCCGCAATCTTCAACTTGTTGCCATGGCTGAACATCAATCCCACGCCAATTGTCGTGGGTATCTCCAGTTCCAGCGAAGGTTCGTATTTGCCAGGATATGACACAGTATCGCTAATGCTGGTTTGCGAATTGCTGGAAATCAGCATCATCGACGGTTTGCCGCCGACTTTATGTCCCGGGCTATATGTTGCTCCTATGGTAGCCTCGTCTTTCTTCGAGAGCCTTGCTGTGTATTGTACGCCAAAGTCAAGCTTATAGTTCCTGACATCGGCACTATACTGTCTGGAAAGACTGTTGACTGACGAGGAGCTAAAGCTGTTAACCACATATCGGTTGATGCTGCCATAGAGATAGCTGCCATTGACACCAATGGAAAAGCCCTTGAATGGCGACCAGCCAAGACCGAGATAAATCTGGTGAAGGCCTCCGCTTCCTGAATAGGAGTTTACGGAAGACGTACCGCTTGGGTCGTCAAGCTTGGAAGATGAGGAATAAGAATACCCCACATTGGTGGTGGGGATGAGACCGAAGCTCAGTCCCAAGTGCTTGTAAAGGCGAAAGGCCGCCATCACGTACTCGAAACTTGCACTGCGGTCGTTTTTCTTCACGCCATTCTCCTTAAAATTGGTGAACTGCCCCGACATGCCAACATCGAAGATGAAGCTTAGGCTGTCGATAGACGCGTAAGACGCGGGGTTAAGGTAGTTTACCTGATTATGCTCATGCAAGGCTATACCAGTTCCATTCATGCCCCTATTGAAACCCGACGACTGGTCGGCGAGCATGCCCAAGGCAAACTGGCTGTAAGGTGAGTCCGTGCTGCTTTGAGCCATCGCCACAGATGCCGAAAGCAATAAAATGGCACTTGCGAGTGTATGTAATTTCATCTTCGACAATGCGTTTTTATGTTTGTTTTCTCCAAAGAATTAAAAATCAAGTGCAAAAGTATTGAAAAAAAACGATATAAACGCACGTTAAGTGAAAATAATAAGGTATTTTTGCAGTGTGAAAGATTATAACACTATTTTAAAAACGATATTTCTGGTCGTTCTTGCCGCCATTTCAACTGCCATAAAGGCGCAAGACGACAATACGCCAGCAGGGGATGCCACCGCC
>CAZTUD010000359.1:0-1977 GCA_964616945.1 uncultured Prevotella sp.
GTAATACCACTCGTTCAGGTCGCCATTGTGGCCTACGGTGTATGGGTGGAGGCGGGCTATGGTCTGCCGAAGCGTGTCTTGATAGTCCTTGTCCTTGCCGAGTATCGCCGCTGCTTGCTGCGTGTTGGCGAACAGCTCACGTATGATGGCGAGGTCGGCTGTGCCGCCATACATCGTGGCCCCAGTGTAGCCCACATCGTTTGTGTAATAGGCTTCGGGCGACGTGCTTGGCGCGGTGATGAGCTCTTGCGGCTTGTTTGGGTTGGGGATGAGCCAAGCGAGCATGAAGTCGGCGGCTCCCTTCATCAGCGGGTATGCCGTGCGCTCCAGATAGTCCTTGTCCATAGTGTAGAGGTAATGGTCATAGACGTTCTGCATGAGCCACGCCCCACCCATGTTCCAATTGCTCCACGTCGGGCTTTCGCGCTTTTCGCCCACGGGATTGCTCATTGCCCAAACGTCGCTGTTGTGGCCGCAGCTCCATCCACTACGGATGCCGTAGTAGTTCCATGCGTTACGGTGGCCTGTGGCGGCGAGGTTTTGCGTGAATGTGGCAAGCGGGGCGAACATTTCGGGCAGGTTGGCCACGTCGCACGGCCAGTAGTTTTCCTCGAGGTTGATGTTTATGGTGTAGTTGCTTCGCCACGGCGCACGCAGCTGTTCATTCCACAAGCCTTGCAGGTTGGCGGGTATGCCAGGCGTGCGCGACGACGAGATGAGGAGGTAGCGGCCAAACTGGAAGTAAAGTGCCTCAAGGTATTTGTCTTGGGGCTTTCCCTTGCCGTAGTCTCTTATCATTTCCTCGGTTGTCATCTCCTCGTTTGGCTCCGCCCCGTCGAAATTCAGCTTCACGCGGTTGAAGATGGGCAGGTAGTCGGCGAGGTGGTGGGCGAAAATGCTGTCGAAAGGCAGGTCGCCAATGTTGTCGGCATCGGCAAGCGCGTTCTCCATGTAGGGCGCGCCCTCGCGCACTGGGTGCTTGTCGAAGCCGTTGAAGCTGGTCTCGTTTACGATGTAGATAGTAACCTCGTCGGCATCCTTGACGATGAGGCACGACGCGTCGGTCTCAATACTGCCGCCCTTGTGCTGCACGTTGAGTATGGTGCAGAAATGTATGGTTTCTTCCTCCTCGCCCGTGGCGTGCCCCGTCATAATAATCCTGTTGTCGGCTATGCTCGTGTCATAGGTGTTTTGTGATGTCAGCTTTATCAAGGCGTTTACCTGCCCTGGCTGTGATGTCTGCAGCCTGATGGCTATCGCCTTGTCGGGATGCGAAGCGAAATAGTCGCGCCGCATCGTTGTGCCGTTGCGGTTGTAGGAGTCGCTCACCGTGCCGTCGTCGAGGTTGAGCAGGCGGCAATATTTTGTCGGCAGCCCACTGTTGAGGTCGGTGATGGTGAGCGTTCCGAGAGGAAGGTAGTATTGGCTGTTGCTTCCTTGCAGCTTGTGCTGCAAGCTGTCGGCGGCGCGGTAGTCCTCGTTGAAAAGAGCCTCGCGTATGGCGGGCAAGGCTTCGTGGGCATCGCTGTCGGCATTGAGGTCAACAGGCTTGCCCGACCAGAAAGAGATGTCGTTGAGATTGATGGTGTTGTTGTCGGGTGCGCCATAGATTAGCGCCCCAAGCTTGCCGTTGCCAATGGGCAACGATTCCTCGAAGACGGTTGCGGGAGAGTCATACCACAGCTGCATGGGCTGCTGCTGGGCACTGGCCGTAAGGGGAGCACTGAGAAGCAGCAATGGGATGATGGCGTTCCTGAAATTCATCTTGTGGGTTTTCATAGTGCAAAGAAAAAGGCCGCGCCTTGTGCCTGCCGACAACCACCCAAAAGACTTGCGGTTGTTTTGGCAGGCACAAGGCACGGCCTCAATATTTTATTTGTTGTTGTCGTTATGCATCGATATTGGCGTAGGCGGCATTCTCCTCAATGAACTCGCGGCGCGGCTCCACGTCGTCGCCCATGAGCATGGAGAATATCT
>CAZTUD010000360.1:0-1933 GCA_964616945.1 uncultured Prevotella sp.
GCGGAAGTTGGCGGGCTCGTCGAGCACGAGGCCGTCGCGGTTGCCGAGGATGTTTGTGGAGAACCATCCTGCCAGTCCCAGCTTGCGCACTTTCAGTATTGGCGCGAAGCCCGACTTGACGAGCGTCTGCCCTGTCTTGAAGTCCTTTCCGGCTATTGGCATGTGCGTCTTCTCTGCCAGTTCCCACATGGCGGGAATGTCAACAGTGGTGTTTGGTGCGCCCATGATGAACGGGCAACCCTCTGTCAGTGCGGCGTAAGCGTAGCACATCGACGGCGCAATGTGCTCGCGGTCGTCGTCTTTCATTGCCTTCTCCAAGGCTGCGAGTGTGCCGTGTTGAGGCTCGGAGTAGGGGACGTAAATCTCGGTGGAGGCAGCCCAAATCATTACGATGCGGCTCACTCCCGTGCGCTCCTTGAAGTTGCGTATGTCCTGGCGCAGCTCTTCCGCCATATCCCAGCGTGTCTTGCAGTCTTTCACGTTGTCGCCGTGCAGGCGCTTTGCGTAGTTGGGGTCGAACGCGGCTTTCATCGGCACTATCGCCTCAAGCTCGTCGCGCACCGGCTCTATGTCTTTTGCCTTTAGCACCTCGGCATATACAGCTGCCTGATAGGCGTTTTGTGGATATACGTCCCAGCAGCCAAACACAATGTCGTCGAGACCAGCCAAAGGCACAATCTCACCGAAGCTCAGGTAGCGTTTCTCCTTGCCTTTGCCGACACGAATTTTGTCGTATTGTGTCAGTGAGCCGATGGGCTTTGCCAAGCCCTTGCGTGCCATGAGAACACCAGTCATGAATGTCGTAGCTACGGCTCCACAACCTACTACCAGAATGCCGAGCTTGCCCTCGGCAGGTTTTACATTTGTTGCTTTCATTGTGGAATTTAGTTTATTTAAATTGGTTGTATTTAAATTACAGCAAAAGCCATACTCGCTGCAAGAAAGCTGCGAGTATGGCTTTTGCGGTTTTATGGTCAGTCAACAATCACTTTCTCAGACCCAGAGCCTTGATTATGGCGCGGTAGCGGTTGATGTCGCGCTTCTTGAGATAGGTGAGGAGACGGCGGCGCTTGCCCACGAGCTGCGTCAGAGCGCGTGTCGTGACGAAGTCCTTGTGGTGCTCCTTCACGTGCTCGGTGAGGTGCGCGATGCGGTAGGTGAACAGTGCCACCTGGGCTTCGGCCGAGCCGGTGTCCTTGACATCCTTTCCATACTTGCCGAAGATTTCGGCCTTCTTTTCTTTGTCCAAATACATTGTAGGATAAATGATTAATGTGTTGTCGCATCAATGACATCCTTCTGTCGCCGCAAGCCTTAATCACAACGTGCGTCGAGTTCGAATGCTCCGGTATTTCCAGAAATGCTGTGCAAAGTTACTAAAAATATGGAACTTGGCATAACTTTACCATATTTTTTTGTAATTTTGCACCCAAATTCAAGATATATTGGATGTAAACGGGCTTGAGGGCGAGATTTATGGTTACCATAAACCTCAAATCTCAAACCTCAAATCTCAGAAGAAAAGATGCAAGACATTCGTAACATCGCAGTTATTGCACATGTGGACCACGGCAAGACCACACTGGTGGACAAGATGATGATTGCCGGCAAGTTGTTCCGCGACGGCCATGACGAGAGTGGCGAGGTGCTCGACGCCAACGACTTGGAGCGTGAGCGCGGTATAACAATTCTTTCGAAGAATGTGTCCATCACGTGGAAAGGGGTCAAGATAAACATTCTCGACACTCCAGGGCACTCCGACTTCGGCGGCGAGGTTGAGCGTGTGCTCAATATGGCCGACGGTTGCCTGCTGCTCGTGGACGCCTTTGAGGGCCCGATGCCGCAGACGCGCTTCGTGCTCCAGAAAGCGTTGAAGATAGGGCTGAAGCCCATAGTGGTGGTGAACAAGGTTGACAAGCCCAACTGCCGCCCC
>CAZTUD010000361.1:0-1921 GCA_964616945.1 uncultured Prevotella sp.
GGATCTCGATACCACCCGCACGCGCAATGCCTACGAGCGGCTGATAGCCGATTTCGGGTCGGGCAGGACCAACATCTTGATAGGCACGCAGATGATAAGCAAGGGGCTCGACTTCGCCAACGTCGCCGTGGTGGGCATCCTCGATGCCGACTCCATGCTCAACTATCCCGACTTCCGCTCCTACGAGCAGGCTTTCCAGATGATGTGCCAGGTGGCGGGGCGTGCCGGGCGCAAGGGCAAGCGGGGGCTTGTGATATTGCAGACCCGCGAGCCGCAGCTGCCCGTGATACAGCAGGTGGTGCACAACGACTTCCAGGGCTTTTTCCGGGGCTTGCTCGAGGAGCGTGGCATGTTCCACTATCCGCCATTCTTCCACCTTATATATATATACCTCCGTCATAAGGATGAGGCAATAGTCGAGGCCGCGGCGCAGGAGATGGGGGCGAAGATTAGGCTTCCCCACCCTGCAGGGGAGAGGCTTGTACTTGGTCCCGACAAGCCCTCCGTGGCAAGGGCGAAAAACATGTTCATAAGGAAGATTGTGGTAAAGCTGCCTCTTGGCGCCGACCAAAAAAAAATCCGCCAGGCACTCTACGCAGTGCGTGACGGAATAGTTTCGCAGCCTTGCTACAAGGCGGTGCAAGTCTATTTTGACGTTGACCCGCTATAGGTCAAGCTCGAGGCTTGCGCCGAACACGTTGTTGCTGCGTGTGTAGTCGGCCTGGTATTCGAGGCCAGTGCTGGCAGATGTCATCGTGGTCTTCTTGGTCTCATAGAACGTGTGGAAGTAGCCGACGTTGACGCGTGCGCGCCTTGTGGCTTTCACCATGACGCCGCAGCCTATGTTGTGTGAGCTTGTGACAAACGACTTGTCGTCCATATACTCGTCGCTCACGCCGTAGCTTGTGCGCTGGTAGCCCGCCGAGACGGTGAGCCACTTCGTGGCGTCATACTCCGTGCCGAAGCTGTACTCTATTGTGCCCCGGTCGAGCTGCTTGTTGATGTCGCCGTGCTGCGTCGCCTGCTTGTCGAAATAGTAGTGGAAGCCGGCGTTCAGGCGCAACGGGTCGATGGGGTTGCATGCCACGCCCACAGTAACTATCGCGGGCAGGTCGGCTGCCACTTTCTTGCCGTCCTCGTAGGCTCCGACAGCCGAGCTGATGCCGTTGTTGAAGCCGTCCTGCATGGTTCCCAAGACAGACTGCACTTTTTCGTTCGACAGCGCGGTTGAGGCGATGTTCTGCACCTGCGCGTTGGCGAGGATTTGCGCCTCGCTTGCCGACAGCGTGGGGTGTTTCTGTTGTATCTGAGTAGTCAGCAAGGGGGTAAGGCTGTTGTTGAGGCTCGACACGATGGCGTTGGACAGGTTGGACTGCAGGTTGCCGATGGAGGGGAACTGGTTGACCGACGAGTTCTTGAGCCTCATGCGTGTCTTGAACTCGTATTTGGCGGCGAAGTTCCACCTGCCGAGCTTGTAGTCCACGCTTATGATGGGCGTAACGCCAAAGCCGCCTTGGTCGCAATTAAGCTCAATGTCGGCCGCGCTGCTCTTCGTGGGGTCCAGCACCTGGTAGAGCGGCATGTTGCCCACCGTGATGTTGCGCACGTAGCCATAGTAGTTGCACGACGCGTAAACGCCCCTTGCGCCTGCAAACACGCTGAAGTCGGGTGTGAGCTTGTAAGCCACGCCGAGCGACACGCCATAGTAGAATTGCCGTCCGCGCATGAAGCTCGTAGCCTTGTAGCTGCCCGTCTTGCCGAAATAGGCATCACTCGAAAAGCCGTTGGCTGCGACTCCCTGCACCGCCGCGTCGGGCAGCCCTGCCGCGGAGAGGGTGCTGGCGAGCGACGCGTCCACGACCTGCGCCAGCCCCGACGCTGCGAGGGCTGTCTCGGAGACTATCCTCTCGAACGACCCAAG
>CAZTUD010000362.1:0-1914 GCA_964616945.1 uncultured Prevotella sp.
ACGACGTGTTCAACTCCAAGAAGATATTGTTGTCCATTGCTTTCTCAAGCGAGAAGAAAGAAAGCCAGGGGCTGATGATGGAGGAGATGAACGACGTGAACGACTTTATGGCAAAGTTCGGCGAGGACTTCGAGATAAAGTGGGGAGTCGCCGTCGACCCTGAACTCGGCAAGAAAGTCAAGGTAACCATCCTCGCCACGGGCTTTGGCGTAAGGGATGTAGAGCCCAAGGAGCGGTTGTCGCGCCGCACCAAGGAAGAGACCGACCGTCTCGCCGAGGAAGAGGAAAAGGCAGCCGAGAAAGCTGCAAGGCGCGAGAGCTACTACGGCAACGACAACAATGGGGCACGGCGCAAACGTCGCCCGCACATCTACATCTTCAATCAAGACGACCTCGACAACGAGGACGTGATACTGGCTGTTGAGAACACGCCGACATACAAGCGTACGCGCCAGATGCTCGAAGACATCAGGCAGCAGGCCAACGGCAACAACCAAGACAAGCTGAAAGAAGACAAAACCGAAGCCGTGCAGGGAGTTATAAGCTTCGCTTAGAACAAGATACAAGATAAGGAATTTGTTATGGAATCATTGTTTGATCAAGTTAGTAAGGGCATCCGTGAGGCCATGAAAGCCCGCGATAAAGTTCGCCTTGAGGCCCTGCGCAACGTAAAGAAAGTGTTTCTTGAGGCAAAAACTGCCCCTGGCGCAAACGATACGCTTGACGACGACAAGGCAATGAAAATATTGCAGAAGCTCGTCAAGCAGGGCGAGGAAAGTGCCGATATCTACAATAAGGCCAACCGCCCGGAGCTTGCCGAGAGTGAACTTGCCCAGGTGAACGTCTATAAGGAGTTTCTGCCCAAGCCTCTCTCTGAGGAAGAAATAGAGACTCAAGTGAGGGAGATTGTCGCACAGACAGGAGCTTCCAGCATGAAGGACATGGGCAAGGTGATGGGACTTGCCACTAAGCAGATGGCTGGAAAGGCCGACGGCAAGGTCATTTCGGCGATTGTGAGGAAACTTCTCGCCTAAGCCAAAGTTCTGAGCACATCAAGCGAGCGTAGTTCTGGGAAATTGGGCACGTGAAGGCGGTAATAGTCCAGTATGACCTCTACGCAGCGGTTGCGCTCGTCGCGTGTCATGCGGAAAAGGCGCATGTTGTCAAAGTCCATCCGCATGAGCGTGCTGATGCGCGATGCCTCGGCGGGGCAAAGATAGTCGGGATGCAGGGGGCGCACCAGCGTGAAGCATCCTTCACGCAAGTCGAACCATGCTGCGCCGCCACTGTCCTCAAGGTTGGGGTAGAAGCCGACGAAGCGCGTGAGGTGCATCATGAACACAAGATGAAAATTAGCGAAAGCCTGCTGTGAGCTGTCAAGCCACAGCAGGCTTTTTTCAATATATTCAAAAAGCGGGCGGTTGTCCCTTTCGTCGCGCGTGGCATACGTCAAAAACTCGGCCAGGAACAACACTATCGACAACTTGCCACTGCTGAAGGGGATAGAGACGTATGGTTTTGAGATGCCCACGTCGCGAAAACGCTGCAACTGCACGTTCTCGCGATAGTCGAACACCACGTCCAAGAGCGTCAACGGCTGGAAGAGCTGCTTCCTCACCTTGCCACGACCCGACTTGGATATGCTGCAAATGAAAGACACGCGTCCATGTTCCTCAGTTAGCATGTCCACAATGACCTTTGAATCGCCATACCTCACCGTGCGCAGCACAATAGCCTCTGTCCTGACTTCCATAATGCTGCAAAGATAGCAAAAATCAAAGGCTTACGGAAAAATATTGCCTAAAAATTTTGCCGAATAGTAAAAAAGCAGTAACTTTGCACCCGCTTATAAAAGCGATGGTCCATTCGTCTATCGGTTAGGACGAGAGATTTTCATTCTCTAAAGAGCAGTTC
>CAZTUD010000363.1:0-1905 GCA_964616945.1 uncultured Prevotella sp.
TGAAGGGCGACGAGCTGCTCAAAGGCCCATCAACCAACATCTCCTCGCTCCTCGGCGGCAAGCTACCGGGCCTCACATCACTACAGGAGAGCGGTGAACCGGGCGACGACCAGGCTTCACTCCGCATTCGCGGCTCGCAGTACAGCGCACTTTACATCGTTGACGGTATGCCGCGCTCAATAAACGACATCGACCCGAACGACGTTGAGAGCGTGTCAGTGCTGAAAGACGGCGCGTCGGCTGCTGTCTATGGCTTGAACGCTGCCGGCGGCGTCATCATCGTCACCACGAAGCAGGGCGTGAAGGGCAAGCCGAAGGTGACCTACGACGGACAGTATGGTATCTCAATGAACGCCAACTTCCCCGAATTCATGGACGGTCCGGAATTCGCCTACTACTACAACCTTGCCGACTATATGGACAAGCTCGCCAGAGGACAGGTAACGTCGCGCGCCGACTACACCCCTGTCTTCACTCGTGAGGATGTGCAGAAGATGCTTAACAACGACCCGACCGACGGCTGGGACAACGTGAACTATATAGACAAGGTGTTCGGCACTGGCCACACCCAGAAGCACAACGTGGCTTTGCGTGGCGGCACCGATGCCGTGAAATACTATGTCGGCATGGGCTACATGAACCAGAAAGGTAACATTGACAACTTCAACTACCGCCGCTACAACCTGCGCACCAATCTTGAGGCAAACGTAGGCAAGGGCTGGACAATCAACGTGGGAGCTGTAGGAACCGTAAGCCGCAAGTCAGACCCACGCTTCATAGCTGGTGCTTCCGACGATGCCAACCAGAGCTCGCAGAACAGCTGGCTTGCAATTGGCAGACAGACCATTGACATGCATCCATATCTGCCTGAGACATACAATGGCCTCTACACTGGCGTCGCACAAAGCAATCTTGCTGGAATAAGCAACTCACCGCTCGCCGCCATCAACCAGTCTGGCTACCGCAAGACACGCGCAACGGAGCTTAACTCTAACATCTCCGTAACCTACGATGCTCCTTGGCTGAAAGGCTTGAAGTTCAAGGCAACTGGCAGCTACGACTATCTGTCGTCGCGCAACAAGAACTTGTCAACCCCATACTACACTTCACTTTGGGACATAACGACCAAGACTTACTCAACTGTCTATGACCCTGAAATCACATTGGGTACACTCAACCGTGTTGGCGAGGGCGAATACATCACAGAATCGCTTGTTGGGCAGCTCTCTGCCGAATACACACGCCTTTTCGGGAAACACAACGTTGATGCGTTGGTGCTTGTCGAAGGTCGTGACTACAAGGGATCGTCAATGGCGGCATACGCCGACCATGTGCCTTTTGCAGTGCTACCTGAAATCAACTTCGGTACTCCACTTAGCGAAAATTCACAAAGCGGCTACAGCGGCCACACTCGCACCGCAGGCTACGTTTTCCGTCTGAAATACGACTACAACAACACCTATATGGCTGAGTTCAGCGGTCGTTACGACGGTTCCTACAACTTCAATGGCAATGCCTCTGGCAAGCGTTGGGGCTTCTTCCCGTCGTTCTCCGCAGGCTGGCGCATCTCACAGGAAAAGTTCATGCAGTCAACCCGCACATGGCTCACCGACTTGAAAGTTCGTGGCTCCATCGGCCTCCTCGGTAATGACGGCGTGCCTGAGTATTCGTTTCTAAGCACGTATAGCCAGGCTGGCAACCGCATATTCAATGGCACTGCCTACAGCTCATGGTACACCGACGGCATTGCCAACCCGAATCTCACATGGTCGAAGACCCGCTCTTCGAACGTAGGTTTTGACGCAACATTCTGGTATGGTCTGCTCTCCGTTGAGTTCGACTACTTCTACAACCTCAACTACGACCTGCTCACCGCAATGGGCGGCGACAAGGCCCCGTCAATGG
>CAZTUD010000364.1:0-1885 GCA_964616945.1 uncultured Prevotella sp.
CCACGGTGTCGCACAGCGAAAGGAAGAGGAAGGCACAACCGCCACTGTCTTGCGGCACTGTGAAGACGTTTTGCGGATGTCCCGGCAAGGCAGTGGCTGTGGTGTCAGCCGCCGCGACCAGACTGCCATTAATTGAATAAAGACGTATTGAAGCTTGGAGCGTTGTCTTGTTGCTGCCGCTGCTGACGAGCACGGCGTTTCCACCATAGTCATATACAAGCTGGCACGGGGCGTTGGCCTTTCTGACCGAATAGTAGGCGGCGTTTGGCACGAGATAGTGGTCGTAGAGCTGCCAGTAGATGCCCGGACGAGCTGAGTTGAGCATCCACTGCACGATGCCGGTAGCCTTTGGCTCACAGGAGCGGAAAGCCTCAAACATGGCGCGCGTGCCATCGTAGTTGAGCATGTCAGCTTTCTTGAGGAAATCGTCAAGTCCCGTGGCTCCGCCGAAATAGCCGTCAATGGCATGCTGGAGCATGGAAGTGTTGTTCATGTGGAACTTCGAGGCCGTGCAGTGATAGTTCCACACCTCAGACATTGGCCACGCCTTGCCGCCCATCATGCGCAGGAGCGACTCTTTCTGCGGCAACTGCGCGCCGATGCCCGTCTCGGCGTTGAAGCCCACAGCCCCACCCTCGGCGCGTGGCGCATACCAGTAGTCGGGACCCACGTAGTCGTATGGCCCGTTCATCTTCATGCCCGCCGAGCCGCTGATTTCGCTTTCCCACTTCTGTATGGAGGTGAGGTAAGGCAGGTTGGGATAGAGCTGGCGGAGCTGCTGAATGTAGTGGCGTTCCAACTCAGGCGAACACATCTTGTCGCTGCCCACGAGCCAGCATATTATGCTCGGGTGGCAGCGCAGCCACGTGAGCTGGTCGTGGAAGTAGCGTACGAGTAGCTGGCGGTCGGAAACGGTGGTCATGCCTCCGTAGAGGTCGTGGCACGGCTTGCCGAGGTATTCTTCCCATTCCCAGTGGCATGTCCATCCCGGCAAAACCATGATGCCCTTGCGGTCGCACAGGTCGAAGATGTCATGCGATGTGCCCCACACGTTCTCCATTCTTATGGCGTTGAGTCCCATGTCGCACACGTAGTCTGTCTGCAGGTCGTTGGTTAGATGGTTGTCGCGCATGAAAATGTCGTCGGTCCATCCCGCCCCGCGTATGAGCACTTTTCGCCCGTTGAGCGTGAAGCCCCGGTCGCCGGCGGCTGTATAGTAGGTGGCGGTCTGGCGTATGCCGAAAGCGGTGCTCGCAGTGTCGCTGACAGCATCGTCAACGGAGGCCGCTGCCTCCATGCGGTACATCTCTGGCTTGCCCAGGCCACGGCACCACCACAGGCGCGGATTGCTGACGTGCAGGGCTTCCTGCGTATCGGCAGTGACACGGATGGTGCGCCTCTCCCCCGCCTTCAGGCTCACCGGCACGGTGAACCCGCGCCCCTCGAAGCTGCCCCTGAAAGTACAGGCAAGCTGGCGGGAAGTATGGTTGGTGAGGTCGGCAGAGACAGTGAGCCATGCCTCTTTGAGAGTGGCAATGTTTACCTCGCTCGTCACGCCCAAGTTGCTCATCTCCACGTCGCCGCAGAGGTGGAGCGTTACGGGGCGTATCACGCCCATGCTCTCGTCGGCGGGACGCGGATTCCAGTCCACGTAGCCCGCGTTGGGCTCGCCTTTCTGTGCCTTGAACACCTCTATCTCGAGCAGGTTGTCGGCCTTGGCATACGGCGTGATGTCAAGTTCGTGTCGGCAATAGGTGCCGTAGATGGAGTCCTTGTCTGCCACGAGCTGCCCGTTGACGTAGATGTTGGCGCGATAGCTGATGCCATCGAGTCTTAGCATGACGTGGCGCGAGAGCTGCCCGTCCGACAGTTGGAAACGCCGCGA
>CAZTUD010000365.1:0-1885 GCA_964616945.1 uncultured Prevotella sp.
TTCTCGGCTCCCTACAAGGTGCTCGACGAGAAGCTCGGCTTCACTGGCGACAACGTCTATAAGCAGGTGAAAGATTTCCTGGCGATATAGCAAAAATGAGGCTTTATGCCTCATTTTTGCTACATATCCTTGTCAATGTACTGCATCATGAGGATGCGGCCAGGCCATCCCGCGCTGCCGTGGTCGAAGCCGCTAAGTTCGTGGATGGGCACCTCCTTGTTGCCGATGCCCTCAAGCACGGCCTTCAGGTAGAGGTTTTCCTCATAACGCCCCATCTGCTCCAGCTTCCTGTCGCCTGTTATCAGGACAAGCCTCGTGCCGAGCTTGCGGACGTTGTTGAGCGGGGCATACTTGTCAACAATCGGGGAGGTGAACGAGATGCCGCGCTCTGTGCGTATGGTGTAGTGTGTCGCCGTCTGGCCGCCAATCGGGAAATAGCCGCGTATGCTGTCAGCGTCAATGCCAAACCTGCCAAGATAGCTTTTGTCGAGGCAGAGCATCATCGTGAGGTAGCCGCCCGCCGAATGGCCGCTGACATACACCTTGCTGGGGTCGCCGCCATACTCCCCGATATGTCTCATCACCCACGCCACCGCCTCGGCGGCATCCTCAGTGTATTCAGGGTTGTGGCCACGGGGGTAGAGCCTGTAGTTAGGCGCGACGACGGCTATTCCACGGCTTCTCAAGTCGCTTGGGATTTCCTTTTGTCCGCCAGTCAGCCCGCCGCCATGCAACCACACGACGGTCTTGAACGGGCGCGGAGCGTCAACTGGATAGTAAACGTCCAGCTTGCACCGCTCCCGCCTGTAGGCGGCAGTGTCGTCGGGACTGATGTAAGAAATGTTGTCCACCTCCTTGTATTTTGTCTGCGCCATTCCGTTGGTTGTCCATGCGGCGAGCGTCGCAAGCATCAACAATGCCGCCTTTGAGATTTTGAGTCGCAACTTCATTCTACTTGTTTATCCATTTTAATTATGCCACAAAGATAACACTTTTCCAGCACATAAACTATAAAATTGTTACTTTTTCGCTGAAACGAGGTAGGCATTATGTGCCGTTTTCTCCATAACTTTGCAGCCAGATAAAGATAAAAAGTAAAGCGACATGAAGAAGATTATTTTATCAGCACTACTGCTGACGGCTGTTGCCGGAGGCTATGCACAGGAAACCAACAACAATAATAATATGGATCAGAAATTGAACCTCACCGAGGAGTGGGACAAGACTTTCCCACAGAGCGACAAGGTTGACCACAAGAAGGTTACCTTCCACAACCATTTCGGGCTGACACTCGCAGCCGACATGTACACACCGAAGAACGCCACTGGCAAGCTCGCAGCCATTGCCGTGAGCGGGCCGTTCGGAGCCGTCAAGGAACAGTCAAGCGGACTCTACGCAC
This sequence comes from uncultured Prevotella sp., assembly GCA_964616945.1. GTDB lineage: Bacteria > Bacteroidota > Bacteroidia > Bacteroidales > Bacteroidaceae > Prevotella. The sequence goes on from CAZTUD010000365.1 coordinate 1,400, forward strand.
AGACGATGACTGAGCGCGGCTTCCTCACCATCGCCTTCGACCCGTCGTTCACGGGCGAGAGCAGCGGCGAGCCGCGCGACGTGTTCTCGCTCGACATCAACACCGAGGATTTTCAGGCTGCCGTTGACTACCTGAGCAATCTCGACAACGTTGACCCCGACCGCATCGGCATCATCGGCATTTGCGGATGGGGAGGCATCGCCCTCAACGCTGCAGCCAACGACCCGCGCATAAAGGCCACCGTGGCAAGCACGATGTATGACATGCCGCGCGTGGGAGCATGGGGATATTTCGACAAGGGCACTGCCGACGACCGCTACAAGGTAAAAGAGCAAATTACCGCACTCCGCACCAAGGAGTACAAGACTGGCCTTCAGACCCGTGCAGGCGGATGCCTGACTGTTGAACAGGCAAAGGCCCAGAACGCTCCCGACTTTGTACAGCAATACAGCGCATACTACAAGACAAAGCGCGGCTACGCAAAAC
>CAZTUD010000366.1:0-1877 GCA_964616945.1 uncultured Prevotella sp.
GCCACGGTCGAGGCTGAACACGGGGTGCAGGCGCGTGAAGAGAAAGATGGAGGAAAGGTCGTGTATGCCCGAAAGCGTTTCCTGGACATACTGCTGCGAAATGAACACGCCGCGCCCCACACAGTCGTCGCTGCAATGAATGTTGTTGACCACCTGCCCCGCACTGACGATGATGATTTGGTTCTCGCTCACGGTTTGCAGTTCGGTGTCGATGGTATATTCGGCATGACCTTTCACGCACAGCGCGAAAAGGAAACAGCCCATGCGGCGCGGGCCTTCGGGAAGGGTGATATGTGTGATGTCATCCACGAGGGCAAGGTCGTTTTCGAGCACGCTGCACTGCCCTGCCTTGCTCACGCTGTCTATAGTTATGTATTCCATTTGTGATTAGTAATCGTTGCACCAGCTTTCGCCCACTTCCACCATTTCGGCCCCGAAGATGTGCTGTGGCTTGAAGTTGCTGTCGCCGCTCACCGACAACGTGCCGCAGCTGTTGAGCGCGAATTGTGGGAATGCCTGTTCGTCCATTTTGCCGTTGCAGATGTATTCCAGCTTACCTGCCTGTAGCCGCTCCCCCCTCTTTGCCTCGCGCAGCGTCAGCCGCCAGTAGCCCCAAAAGCTGTCGGCGACATGCAGAAGCACCGGGTTCTGGCTCATGCGCAGGTAGCCGAGGCTCGTAACCTTGGTTGTACGCCATGCCCGGTAGCCATAGCGGTTCACGACCATTGGCATGATGCCGTCGCCGCAATATGGTTCGGCATTGAGCCACAGCGCCGCCGACGTGCATGTGGCGGCTTTCCATTCAGGGTCGTGGCCGCAGCCATCCACCACCTCGCCGCCGTCAGCCGTCATACGTGAGTTTGCACGCCGGCAAAGCCATGAGCCGTCGCTGCTGTAGCAAAAGTTGCTGCCGTCGTGGGCGATGCCATAGAAACTCGCCGAGATTTGTTTGCAACTACAGGACGGGCGTGCGGGCGAGTAGATGATTGCCACGACGTTTGTGTCGCGGCGGAGATAGGGGGTTACGTCGAATGTCGTCGCCACGGGCGTGTCATCGCCGCTGTGGCGCATGGGGAAGAATGCCGCCGTGCCGATGTTGCACTCGTTGACATAGATTTTGAAGTAGCCTGTTGAGGCGACTGTTACCGATGCCTGTCTTGGTCGTCCGTCGCACTGGTAGGAGCGGCGGAACCACACGTGGGAGAGGCTGTCGGCTTGCGGAGCATAAACCCAATGGGTGTTGAACTCCTGGGCGGCAGCTGAAAGCGCGACTCCCAACATCAACGGTATGGCTACAAACTTCCTCATTCCCCTACAGGCTTTTGCTTAATCCAACACTTGGGTGTCGCCCTTTTCCACCCTCACTATTTCCATCTTGCCATTGTAGATGACCACAACTTTGCCTCCAGGCTTACCCGTTATCTCGGCTTTGGTCACCCTGCCGTCTTTCCACGTAATGCTTATCTCGAAGCCACCACGCGCCTTCAGGCCTTTCACCGTGCCGCTTGCCCATTGCGCGGGCAACGCGGGCAGCAATTCTATTATTCCGTTGCCGCTCTGCATGAGCATTTCGCATACACCTGCCACGCCGCCGAAGTTGCCGTCTATCTGGAAAGGCGGATGCGCGTCGAAGAGGTTGGGGTAGGTGCCGCCGTGCTGGCCTCCGCGCGGATTGACGAAGCCCAGCAGCTTTTGGTACATGCCGTAGGCCCGCTCGCCGTTGCGGAGCCTTGCCCACAGGTTCATGCGCCAGCCTGTGCTCCAGCCTGTTGTGTTGTCGCCTTTCTGCTCCAAAGTCTTTGCCGCCGCCTGGGCAAGCCCTGGCGTGGTGGTGAGGGAAATCTGATGCCCAGGATAAAGTCCTATGAGGTGGCTCT
>CAZTUD010000367.1:0-1871 GCA_964616945.1 uncultured Prevotella sp.
GGGTTGCCCTTGTCCTGGAGCGTCATCAGGTAGTTGGCCCCGAAGTCGCGGCATGTGTAGCGGCCCGAGCGGTCGTGGTCGTCCCACGTCTGGCTCACCATCTGTATCGGTACGAGCAGGCAGAGCAGCGAGACTATGGCCGTTACCGCCACGTTGTTCACCTTCAGGTGTTTCTTCAGCAAATCCACTATTGCCGCCACGCCCATGCCGCACCATATCGCGAAGGCGTAGAACGAGCCGGCGTAGGCGTAGTCGCGCTCGCGCGGCTGCACGGGAGTCTGGTTCAGATATACGACGATGGCGAGGCCTGTCATGAAGAAGAGGAAGAACACCACCCAGAACTGGCGTATGCCGCGCCGCCCGCGGAACGCCTGCCAGAAGAGGCCGATAAGACCGAGTATCAACGGCAACGCATAGAAAGCGTTGTGCCCCTTGTTGCCCGTGGGGTTGGTCACGGGGTCGTAGGCTTTCAGGTCGTCGGGCAGCTTGCTCTGGTCGCCGAGCATGGCGTTGTCGATGAACGGGATGCCCGTTATCCAGTTGCCGTGCTCAAGCTCGCCGTTGCCCTGTATGTCGTTCTGGCGGCCACAGAAGTTCCACATGAAGTAGCGCCAGTACATGAAGTTGCACTGGTAGGAGAGGAAGAACTTTATGTTCTCCCACTGGTTGGGCACCTTCACCGTGATGTTCTCGCCGCAGCGGTCGTAAGGCACGTCGTGCCCCTCGACACCGCCCATCCTCGACTCGTAGTCCTGCGCGTGGCTGCTGTCGTACATGCGCGGGAAAATCATGTTCTGGGCGTAAACATACTTGTTCTTGTGGGTAACCACGAAGTAGGAGTCCTTTTCGTCTTTCGAGGCTTTCTCCTTTCGGCTATAGACGGGCGCACCCTCCTTCATCACGGGGCGGCACATGTCGCCGTCAACTTTCAACGCAACCTGCGACGTGTAGGCCTGTCCGTAGAACAGCGGACGGTCGCCGTATTGGTCGCGGCTGAGGTATGAGCCGAGGGTGAAGATGTCCTCCGGCGAGTTTTGGTCCATTGGCGGGTTGGCCACGGAGCGGATGACGATGAGGGCATAGCTTGAATAGCCTATCATCAGCATCAGCATGCACAGCAGGGCCGTGTTCTTGAAGCGTGAGGTGACGAGATAGCTTTGAGCTTTGAGCTTTGAGCTTTGAGATTTATGATTACCTTTGACCTTGCGGTTGAGCAGGAAAGCTACTATGGCAAGCACAATAATGCCAATGACCACTGCCGACCATCCGTAGCCGTAGAACGGGATGCCGATGAGGGCGAACGAAAGCAGGAACGAGATGTTTTCGCGCTTCTTGCTCTTGCCCGCATAGCTTTCGTAGATTGCCCAAATGGTGCAGCCCACGAGGCAGGCGATATAGATGATGAGGCCTGTGTTGAACGGCAGGCCGAGAGTGTTGACAAAGAACAGCTCAATCCATCCGCCCACGGTAACGATGCCAGGTATTACGCCGTAAAGCACCGCCGCGACAATGACAAACGATATGAGCAGGGCTATGAGCGAGCCTTTCGTCTCCACGTTGGGGAAACGACGGTAGCAATAGACCAGCACTATGGCGGGCAGGCAAAGCAGGTTCAACAAGTGAACGCCGATGGCAAGGCCCGTCATGTAGAATATGAGGACGAGCCAGCGGTCGCTGTGAGGCTCGTCGGCGTGGTCTTCCCATTTCAGTATGAGCCAGAACACTATTGCGGTGAACGCTGACGAATAGGCGTAAACCTCGCCCTCCACTGCCGAGAACCAGAACGTGTCGCTCCAAGTGTAGATGAGGGCTCCCACCATGCCGCTTGCCTCAATGGCGATGAGCTTGCCGAGGGTGAGCGAGTCCCAGTC
>CAZTUD010000368.1:0-1812 GCA_964616945.1 uncultured Prevotella sp.
AGCGTTATCAGGCACAATAATATAATAATGTGTGGTTTGCTCATTTGACCGCCTTTTTTGTCCTTATTCTTCAATTTTTGTCGCAAGTTATCAAAAAAATCCCGTTCTATCAAAAAAATCTCCATAAAATATTGTTTTTTCTATTTTATTTTGCTATCTTTGTATGCAAAGGCGGACGGTCAATGATTTTTTTGGCACAGTCTTTGCTTAATGGCAACCTATTAATGGCAATAAAGCCTGAGATTGTCTTACAAATAAAAGAAGGAAAAATTATGAACAACGACTTTAGAAAGTTTGCCACCAAGAAGCTTGGCATGAACGGTATGGTGCTCGACGACGTGGTTAAGGCGCAGCAGCAATACCTCAATCCCTATATTCTTGAAGAGCGGCAGCTCAACGTTACCCAAATGGACGTGTTCTCGCGTCTTATGATGGATCGCATCATCTTTCTCGGCACCGAGATTGACGACTATGCCGCCAACACCATCCAGGCTCAGCTCCTCTATTTGGACAGCATCGACGTGAAGGACATATCCATTTACATCAACTCTCCAGGCGGTTCTGTTACCGCCGGTCTTGGCATCTACGATACCATGCAGTTCATTTCCAGCGACGTTTCAACGATGGTAACAGGCATGGCGGCTTCGATGGCGGCAGTGCTGCTCGTTGCAGGGCAGGAAGGCAAGCGCTACGGGCTTCCCCACAGCCGCGTCATGATTCACCAGCCGCTCGGCGGAGTACAGGGCCAGGCTTCCGACATAGAGATTGAGGCAAAGGAAATACTCAAGTTCAAGAAGGAGCTGTACACCATTATTTCCAACCATTCCCACCAGCCCTACGAGAAAGTCTATAAGGACTCCGACCGCAACTATTGGATGACATCGGAGGAAGCCAAGGAGTACGGCATGATTGACCAAGTGATGACAAAGAAGACTAATGAAGAAGAAAGTTTGTAGTTTTTGTGGCAGAGGTGAGGACGAGGTAAAGCTTCTCATCACGGGGCTTAACGGCTACATCTGTGAGGACTGCGTCCAACAGGCTTATCGCATAGTGCAGCAGACGGGAGTTCTTGCCAATACGCAAGAACATGCCGGCTCTGCGTCATACCGGCCAAAGAAACAGGTGCCCAAGCCGAAGGAAATAAAGGCTTACCTCGACCAGTATGTCATTGGCCAGGATGAGGCCAAGCGCAATCTTGCGGTGGCTGTCTATAACCACTACAAGCGTCTGCAGCAGCCGGAGAGCGACGATGGCGTTGAGATAGAGAAAAGCAACATCATAATGGTGGGTTCCACAGGTACGGGCAAGACGTTGCTTGCCCGTACCATTGCCCGTATGCTCGACGTGCCTTTTACCATTGTCGATGCCACGGTTTTTACGGAGGCTGGCTATGTGGGCGAGGATGTGGAGAGCATTCTCAGCCGCTTGTTGCAGGTGGCTGACTATAATGTCGCCGCCGCCGAGAGAGGCATAGTGTTCATAGACGAGATAGACAAGATAGCGCGCAAGTCGGACAATCCGAGCATTACGCGCGACGTGAGCGGCGAGGGCGTACAACAGGCCATGCTGAAGCTTCTTGAGGGTACGATGGTGAATGTGCCGCCGCAGGGCGGGCGCAAGCATCCTGACCAAGAGTATATTCATGTGAATACAAAGAACATACTCTTTATCTGTGGCGGTGCGTTCGACGGTATAGAGCGCAAGATAGCGCAGAGGCTCAACACCCATGTGGTGGGGTACAACAATGTGCAGAACACGCGCCACATTGACAAGGCAGACCTGATGAAATATATTGTCCCGCAAGATCTCAAG
>CAZTUD010000369.1:0-1800 GCA_964616945.1 uncultured Prevotella sp.
CATTTGACGGCAGCCATTTTGTGGCAATACTATCACTTCTGAGCATATTGCGCAGTGCGGAGTCCCATCCCCACGGCTCAACCTTTATGGTTTCGGTTGTCAGCCTGAGCATCCTGTTCAGTGAGTCATAATCCACAAATGCCGCCGTTGTGGCAAGCCCAGTCTTCCGCAAGTTCTTTAGCGATGCGTCAACATTGTCCACAAGCACGAAGTCTCCCTGTCTCGCCCACAATGCGGGCAGGAAACCGAGGTCGTGGCGCAGCTGTCGCCCAGCATGTGGGGCAGTGAAGTGCTCAAGGTTGGAGCCGAGGGCTATGTCGTGTTCCGGATTGAAAACGTGTATTGTCATAAATGCCTTTCTATCTGTTGCAAAGGTAATGCAAATTGGGCAAAAAACAAAACAATTCCTTTTGAAAGTAAAACCATAAAAAGGCGAAAGCCAAAGGCTCTTTCTTGATAGATTAAAAAAATACTAAAATTGGAAACTTCTGCAATGTTCAGTTTGCAAATCTAAAATTAGTTTGTATCTTTGCAGCTACAACCGAAGCAGTTGGCAAAAGCAGCCAAAAACACAACATGGAGTTGATGGAATCTTTCTTTCGCACTCATGCCTATCTCGTAGAGCATACCAACGCACCAGTCCGTCGAGTCCTTATGGACGAGATTGACTGGAAGCACCGTTTAATAGGCATCAAGGGCACTCGTGGCGTTGGAAAGACAACGTTCCTCCTGGAGTACGCCAAGGAGAAGTTCGGCAAGGACGACCGCTCCTGTTTGTATGTCAACATGAACAACTTCTATTTTCAGGGACATGGCATTGCCGAGTTTGCGGGCGAGTTTGTGCGGCAAGGTGGGCGTGTGCTGCTGCTTGACCAGATTTTCAAACAGCCCAACTGGAGTGTTGAGCTGCGTAAGTGCTACGACCTCTACCCACAATTAAAGCTCGTCTTCACCGGGTCGAGTGTCATGCGCCTTAAAACTGACTATCCTGCCATCAAGGACATACTGAAATTCTACTACCTGCGTGGCTTTTCTTTCCGCGAGTATGTGAACTTGATGGCAGGCACCGAGTTTCCTTCCTACACTCTCGATGAGATTATCAACAATCATGAGCACATTGTAAAGAAGATATTGCCAGAGATGCAGCCAAGGAAGTATTTCAACGATTATCTGCATCACGGCTTCTATCCGTTTTTTCTTGAACACCGCAATTTCTCCGAGAACCTGCTCAAGACAATGAACATGATGACAGAAGTGGACATACTGCTCATCAAACAGATAGAGTTGAAATACCTTGCCAAGATTAAGAAACTTTTCTACTTGCTCGCCGTTGACGGCATCCATGCGCCAAACGTGAGCCAGCTGGCCCATCAGATTGACACGAGCCGCGCCACGGTAATGAACTATATCAAGTATCTTGCCGATGCACGCCTGCTCAACGAAATATACTATGCGGAGCAGGATTTTCCCAAGAAGCCGGCGAAAGTGATGATGCACAATCCCAACCTGATGTATGCCATATACCCCATAGCGGTGGAAAGACAGGATGTCATGGAAACGTTTTTTGTGAACACCATGTGGAAAGACCATAGTGTGAACCAAGACCAAAAGCCACGTTGCTACATCATTGACAACAAGCGGAGGTTCAGGGTTTGCGATGCCAAGACTACTGGCAAGGCGAGATACAACAAGGACACCATCTACGCACGCTACAACACCGAGGTCGGGCACGACAACCTCATCCCGCTGTGGCTGTTGGGTTTCCTGTATTAAGCGACTTATCTATACATTATTATTCTA
>CAZTUD010000370.1:0-1743 GCA_964616945.1 uncultured Prevotella sp.
CAACGTCCACCAGAGTGAGATTGCCATTGGGTCGGGCGGCTTGCGGGGCAAGGGCTTCCTCAACGGCACACAGACAAAGCTGAAGTTCGTGCCCGAGCAGGACACCGACTTCATATTTTGCACCGTTGGCGAGGAGGAGGGCTTCATTGGCTCGGCCGGTGTGTTGCTGCTTTTTCTCGCTCTCATCCTGCGGCTCATTCATCTCGCCGAGCGGCAGCCGTTCAAGTTCGGGCGTGTTTACGGCTATTGCGTGGCCAGCATCTTCCTTTTCCACGTGTTCATAAACGTGGGCATGGTGCTTGGCCTTACGCCCGTCATAGGCATTCCGCTGCCGTTCTTCAGCTATGGCGGCTCGTCGCTGTGGGGCTTCACGCTCCTCTTGTTCATCTTCCTGCGCATTGATGCGGGAAGAAACCTCAGTTCAGTTTAGGGGAGCGTTGTTGGGCGGAAAACCACTTTATAATATGAACTACGACAATCTACAGCTCATTAATGTGTTTGTTGTCTTTTGTTCTGTGGTAGCATATATATTATTATACGTGGCTTGCTTAATTTATATAGTATTCCATGCTTTGTAGAATGTGTCTCATCGTGAGATGCTTATCCCCACGTCGGCAATTCCTGGCATAATCTCGCGGCGCATATTGTGGCGCACGGTGATGTGGAGGGAGTCGCCAGCACTGAGGTTGCGCTCCGACACCCTGAACTGATATTGGTAATAACCGATGCCGCGCCCGCGTGTCGTGCCATTGCGGTCGAATAGCGTGCAATTAAGGGTGTCGTTGAAAGTTTGAGATTTGAGGTTTGAGGTTTGAGGGTTATGGAAAACTGTTTGTTCCACGATGAGCGTAAGCCGCTGGTAGGGGAAGGCGTTGGTTATGCGCAGGCCGAGGGTGGTGGCGTAGCGTCCTGACTCTTTCATTGCTGGAATGGCGAACGGGAGTGTGTCCACTTTGTCCCAGCCCGCTATGGGGGTGTGCTCATAGTGGTCGTAGGCCAAGTTGCCAGTGCATGAGGCACAGGCAACGAGGCTTGCAATGAATATCAAGACGAGGCTTTTGCGCATGTTTTAGTTTGCCTGTTGGCTGTCTTTGGGGGTTGCGCCTTCCGTTTTCTGCGGCTTGCTGTTTTCGGCTTTCTGTGGCTTTGGGTTTGAGTTTTGCGGTTTGCTTCCGCCGTTTTTGTTTTTCTTTTTCTTCTTTTTCTTTGCCTTGTCGAAGCGGCTCACGTCGGCGTCGGCAAGCAGGTCGTTGGGCTTCTTGTGTTCCTTTGCCTTGTCGTCTTGCTGTAGCGACAATGGCTTTTCGCCACGCTTGTTCATGGCAATGACCTCAAAAGCCCGCTTTGCGGTTATGACCTCGGTGTTGGCGCCGAGGTTCTTGTCGGTGGAGTAGGTGCACATCCCGGCGAGGATGTCGCTCTTGAAAAGATGGAACTCGCCATCCTGCGTTATCAGCCTCACGTCTCTTGGCGGAAGCCTGCGGCTTGCCTCCAGGTAGTCGTCAACCTCGTAGTTGAGGCAGCACTTCAGCTTTGCGCACATGCCCGCCAGCTTCTGCGGGTTGAGCGAAATGTCCTGAATGCGCGCCGCGTTGGTGGAGACGCTCGAAAAGTTTTTCATCCATGTGGCGCAACACAACTCACGTCCGCACGGCCCTGTGCCGCCGATGCGCCCTGCCTCCTGCCGTGCGCCAATCTGCTTCATCTCTATGCGCACGTGGAACGTCTCGGCAAGCACCTTGA
>CAZTUD010000371.1:0-1695 GCA_964616945.1 uncultured Prevotella sp.
CGGCGACCACGACAAGCTCGACGCGCTGCAAAGCCAAGGCATCCGCAAGATAGGCTACATAACAAAAGAAACTCTTGGCTGCCGCCTCATATCACGAGGCGACAACCAAGAGTTCGACATCACGGCGCAGGGCTGGAACCCGCTAAAGTAAAAGCTCCCTAAGTCTTGCCAACAAGGCAGCCCCACGCAAGTTCTTGTCAACAATAACGCCGTCTTGACGGATGAGCACGTTGGCAGGAATGGCATGTACGTTGTATATCCTGGCACCCTCACACTGCCAGCCTTTCAAGTCGCTCATCTGAGGCCAGGGCAGGTTGAGAGCCTTGATGCCATTCAGCCATGCCTCTTTCTTGTTGTCGAGCGACACGCCTATGACCTCAAACCCCAGACTGTGGAACTTGTTGTAAGCCTCCATCACGTTTGGCATCTCCGCGCGGCACGGTCCGCACCACGATGCCCAGAAGTCTATGAGCGTGTACTTATTTTGTCTGACAAATTGGCTTATGGACAAGTTGTTGCCCGCCGTGTCTGGCATGGTGAAGTCGGTGAACTGCTTGCCCAGTGCCGTAGCTGCGCTTGCCTCCACCTCCGCCATTATCCGCTTGAAGTTCTTCCCGTTAGCTCCTTTCGACTTGAACGCTTCAAGGAGAGTAGCCTGTTTGGGGGCGGGCGTGCCATTGAAGTTCCAACCAAGCAAAAGGTCACTGAAGTCGGAAGGCAGCTTCGCAATCATGAAAGCATTTTCTTCCTCTTTTTCCAGTAGCCGCAGGGAGTCGAGCTTCTGCTGCGCCTCCATCTTCTGCCGTGCGGTGGCGGTGCTGTCGATGGTTGTCATAAAAAACGGCATCATCAGCTCAGACCATTTCTTCGTTATTTCTTTGTACTCCTTGTATAACTCGTAGTTCTTGCCTCCCTTTATCTCCGGCTCCTTCTTGGCGTCGGCAAGAAAAGTGTGTATGATAATGTCAGCGTTCTCGAGCATGAAAGAATAGATGCCCGTCTTCTTGTACGATCCGTTGTGCGTTGGCACAATGTAGCGCATGTCGCAGCCCTGATGGTTACCCGTAAAGACATATTTACCTCCATTGACTGTCGCTGTGTCGGTATATACCAATGAATACATCTGTCCGAGGCGGGCGATATAAACCGTGTCGCCATCGGTGGTGCCGTCCGATGTGCCTGTGACTGTATAGCCTTGCGCAAGCAGCGGCAACGTTGCCGTTGCCGCCACGATAAGCATTAACGCCCTTTTCATGTCAAAGCTACTTGTTGTTTACCACTTTCTTGCCGTTGATGACGTATATGCCACGTCCCATTGACTTGACCTCCACGCCGCCGATGGTGTAAATCTTGCCGTCGGCAATATTTGGCTTTGCCTCAACCTCCTTGATGCTCGTTGGCGACAGTGCCGCCTCCTCGCTCCAATATATCTTTTGCGGAACCGTCGGCGTGGTGATGTTGTCAGCGGTAAGCGCGAGATACATCGTGTTTGCGGGAATACCATTGCTCATGTCGCTTAGCAAGTTGAAACATTCGTTGTCAACGTCTGCCACATAGTAGTGGCTCTCACTGTTGATGTCGGCGGCGGCCACGCCGTCTTCACCCGACCATGAGGCAAGGCTATTGGAAATGCTATACCAAGAATTGTAGCCTGGAGTGCAGAATGCGTATGCGGTTCCTTTTATATAGAAAGCC
>CAZTUD010000372.1:0-1660 GCA_964616945.1 uncultured Prevotella sp.
GCTACATCACGCCGTCCTCGCGCAGCTTCTGCTGCCACTTCCATGCCGAGCGCATGACATCTTCGAGTGGTGTGTCAGCCTTCCAACCGAGCACCTTGTTGGCCTTTGAGCAGTCGCCCCATATTTTCTCGATGTCGCCCTCACGTCGCGGGCCGAACTTCCAGTTGAGTTTCAAGTTATTGGCTTTCTCAAACGTGGTGACAATCTCCAGTGTGGAGTTGCCATGCCCTGTGCCGATGTTGAAATAGTCAATGGCTGGGCTGTCCTCGTCATCAAGCACCCTGCGCATGGCTGCCACGTGAGCCTTTGCGAGATCCACCACGTAGATGTAGTCGCGTATGCAAGTGCCGTCTGGCGTATTGTAGTCGTTGCCGAAGATGGTGAGCTGCTTGCGGATGCCTATCGCCGTCTGCGTTACGTAAGGTATCAGGTTGTTTGGCACGCCGTTGGGCAGTTCGCCTATCAGTGCCGACGGATGGGCTCCAATCGGGTTGAAATATCTGAGGACGATGCTCTTTATGGGAGCTCCGCTGTGGATGTAGTCGTAGATGATTTGCTCGTTTATCTCCTTTGTGTTGCCGTAGGGAGAAGTGGCTTTCTGGTGGGGCGCATCCTCGGTTACTGGCAGGTTCTCGGGCTTCGGCTGGCCATAGACGGTGCAGCTTGAGGAGAATATTATGCCATTCACGTTGTACTTTGGCATCAGCTCCAGCAGGTTGATGAGCGAGGTGATGTTGTTGCGGTAGTAGAGCAGCGGCTTCTGCACGCTCTCGCCCACGGCCTTGCTTGCGGCGAAATGTATGATGCCCTCTATGTCGGGGTATTTCTTGAACACGCTTTCGGTCGCCTCCTTGTCGCGCAAGTCAACTTTCTCAAAAGCAGGACGCACACCCGTAATCTTCTCTATGCCGTCAAGGACTTCTATCTTGGAGTTTGACAAGTCATCTACTATCACTACCTTGTAGCCTGCCTCGATAAGCTCCACTGTGGTGTGCGAGCCTATAAAACCAGTACCTCCTGTGACCAGAATGGTTTGTTTCATAATGCTTAGAAATGAGAATTGAATTATGTGCGCAAAGATACGGAATTATTTCCAACTACAAGCATTTTTGCCAAGAAAAAAGTGTTAAACCCGCTTTTTCACCACTATTTGCCCCCAAGCGTTTCCCTTTACGGTGCAATCGCATCGCCATTACGCCGTAATCACGTTGCCATTACGCCGTAATCGTCTCGTCTTTACGCCGTAATGATGATGCCTTTACGCCGTAATCGCAAAGCCGTTTGGCCAAAATAACATTATTTTATATGCCAACCAAAATGAAAGTCATTAAAAATTAGTAACTTTGCACCTAAAAAGTAAACATCGAACAGAAAATAACTATGAGTAACCAAACTGAGAAGATTAAGGAGCTTGTCGAGAAGCGCGAACAAGCCAGGCTCGGCGGCGGTCAGAAAGCCATTGACAAACAGCACGCCCGTGGCAAGTACACCGCCCGCGAACGCATAGAGATGCTTGTCGACAAGGACTCGTTCGAGGAGTACGACATGTTCAAGCTCCACCGCTGCCACAACTTCGGCATGGAAAAGAAACAATTCCTTGGCGACGGCGTGGTGACAGGCTCGGCTACCATCGACGGACGGCTCGTTTACGTATATGCCC
>CAZTUD010000373.1:0-1655 GCA_964616945.1 uncultured Prevotella sp.
TTTACGTATATGCCCAGGACTTCACCGTCAACGGCGGCTCGCTCTCCGAGACTATGGCGCAGAAAATGTGCAAAATCATGGACATGGCTATGGAGAACGGCGCACCCGTAATTTGCATGAACGACTCCGGCGGCGCGCGCATCCAGGAAGGCATCTCCGCCCTCGCTGGCTATGGAGAGATTTTTGAGCGCAACATTCTTGCGTCGGGTGTCATACCGCAGATTTCCGCGATACTCGGCCCGTGCGCTGGTGGCGCCGTCTATTCTCCTGCGCTGACCGACTTCATCTTCATGACCGAGGGCACAAGCTACATGTTTCTCACAGGCCCGAAGGTGGTGAAGACCGTCACTGGCGAGGACATCGACTCCGAACATCTTGGCGGAGCGAGTGTGCACGCAAGCAAGAGCGGTGTGACAAGCTTCACGGCGAAGACCGAGGAAGAGTGCATGGCAATGATAAAGAAGCTGCTGAGTTACATACCGTCGAACAATACGGAGGAGGCTCCGCGCGTGGAGTGCACCGACCCGATAGACCGCAAGGAGGACTTGCTGAACGACATCCTGCCCGACGACCCCAACAAGGCATACGACATGTACAAGGTGATAACTGCCGTTACCGACAACGGCGAGTTCTTTGAGGTGCAGCCCAAGTTCGCCAAGAACATCATCACTGGCTTTGCCCGCTTCAATGGGCAGAGCGTGGGTGTCGTCGCCAACCAGCCTTCGGCATACGCCGGCGTGCTTGATGTCAACGCAAGCCGCAAGGGTGCCCGGTTCGTGCGCTTTTGCGACGCTTTCAACATACCAATCGTCAGCCTTGTGGACGTGCCCGGCTTCCTGCCCGGCACTGGCCAGGAATACAATGCCGTCATCCTGCACGGAGCCCAGCTGCTCTATGCCTATGGTGAGGCGACTGTGCCAAAGATAACCATCACGCTGCGCAAGAGCTATGGTGGAAGCCACATCGTGATGGGCTGCAAGCAGCTCCGTGCCGACCTCAACTTTGCGTGGCCCACGGCAGAGATTGCCGTCATGGGCGCAAGTGGTGCCGTGGCGGTGCTTTGTGGCAAGGAAGCCAAGAAAGTGAAGGAGGAAGGCGGCGACGTGAAGGCTTTCCTTGCCGAGAAAGAAGACGAATATACAAAGACGTTCGCCAACCCATACCAGGCTGCGCAGTTCGGCTACATCGACGACGTGATAGAGCCGCGCAACACCCGCTTCCGCATCTGCCGCGGGCTCGCCCAGCTCGCCCACAAACGCCAGTCGCTGCCGGCGAAAAAGCATGGATGCATGCCAATGTAAAAGTTTTGAGGATTTAAGACAGATGGACAAGAACATTTATGCAGCCATAGCCCTGGCTCTCTATGAGTTTCAGGGCAACAACGCACACGACAGGGAGCCTGGCGTGATAACAATCAAGCCCAAGCACACGCTTTGGGATGCCAAGCAACTCTCATTCACACCAAAACCATAGCCATATTATGAAAGAGTTCAAATATACCATCGACGGCAAGGACTACGAAGTCCAAATCGTCGACATCAACGAAGAGACCAACATCGCCAGCATAAAGGTGAATGGCGAGGCCTTTGAGGTTGGCATGGAGAAGCCTGCCGAAGAGGAAAAGAAAAGGCCCGTGCTCGGAAAGCCCGTACAGG
>CAZTUD010000374.1:0-1637 GCA_964616945.1 uncultured Prevotella sp.
CAGCGCGTCGCACACCTCGTGGCGGCTGCGGTGCATCCCCACGCTGTGGGCCTGAATCACGGCCGTGCTTCCATAGCAGTCTATGACCAATCCAGGCAAGTTATCGCCCTCGCCATGCACAAGGCGGTAGGTGTTGTTGCGGTCGTTGTCGCCAATGCCAATGCTGGCACGCATCCTCAGTGCCGACGCAATGCGATTTTCCCAGAAGACTTCGTCTATTGGGATGTCGGCAAAAGAAAGCACGCGCACGGCGATAGTGCCCTTTTGCCAATGACCTACGGCAATGAAGTCGCCGTCTGAAGTAATCACCCTTACTGTGTCCCCCTCCCCTATCCCATCATCCAAATGATGGATGGCACCGGAGAAAACCCACGGATGAAAACGCTTGAGCGACTCTTCTTTGCCACGCTTGAGGTATATGTTCTTGTACATTTTTCTATTGTTTTTTGCTGTCAATTCAATTCTTGTTGTCTGTCGGCTGATTGTTTGGTTCTGGCTCCACGACCAGCTCATAGTCGTTGGCTTCCTCCAATCTTAGTATTTCCTCATAAAGTTGTATGCAAGCCCATGCGTCCGTGGCGGCATACAGCTTCTGCCTGTCGGTGAGTGTCGAAGCCTCCCAGTTGGTGAGGCGCTCTCGCTTTGATATTTTCTTTTGGAAAATGTTGGCATACAGCTTTTGCAGACTAAGGTCCTTGATGCCAATGTCGCCCACCATGTCCTGAAGGTCGATGAATAATCCCGGCTCGAACTTCTGCCTTATCTCGAGTCCACGTATGTCGTCGTGCCAAGACAGCCCCACTTTCTTGACGTTCCTGTCCTCCAACAAGCGTTTTATGGCAGGCGTTATGCCAGTCAAGTTGAGCCTGAACAAGAAGCAAGTGTCGCGGTTGCACACTTGTAGGAGAGCCACCTTGTGCAGACGCCCGCGATGAAACGATGGCTTGGTCTCGGTGTCAACCCCCAGGATGTCGCTCGCCAGCAAGTAATCAACGGCTTTCTCAGCCTCCCCTGCCGTAATGATTGTAATGATGCGACCCGGAAAGGTGACCACGGGAAGCGCGGTTATCTTCTTCTTGTCGAAATGACTGTAAATAGTCTTTTTCATCAAATTTTGGTTATAATGTGCAAAAGTATAAAAAAGATGCGAGATATACAATGAAGTTGAAAAAAGAAATGGACTTTGCTTTGTAATCTCGATGAAATCTATTAATTTTGCAACACAAAAATTGAGAATATGGCTAAAAAAGGCAATAGCCGCAAGTCAAAGTCTTTTGGCGAGGCGGTTGGCTTTCGAAATAAACTTACAAGCGACACCACTGATTTCTTCATTGGGCTTGTCTTCTTTGCGCTGGCAATCTACATGGTCATCGCTATGGTGAGCTATCTCACTACGGGCAAGGCCGACCAAAGTGTGCTTGAGAACATGCGCCCGTGGGAGATATGGAACACCACCCACGTGTTCGCCAATTATTGCGGCTCCATAGGCGCACTGCTGTCCTATCAACTCATAACGGTGAACTTTGGGTTCTCGTCATTCCTGATACCCGTCTTCGTCATCTTGATGGCACTGAAACTAATGAAAGCCTATTCAGTAAGCTTGCTGAAATGGTTTTTCTGCCTTGCCTTTGTCATGG
>CAZTUD010000375.1:0-1600 GCA_964616945.1 uncultured Prevotella sp.
CCTGCTATAATGCCTCCGACGGCTACTTCGTCTTCGACATGTACCACGTGAGGGCGTTCGGCTATTGGAACGATTTCAGGACGGCGTTCGGCAAACTAAAATGATTAAAACAAAGATATAAAGAAGATATGGATCAGGATAAAAAGGCCTACTTTGAGAATTGGGCCGCCAAGTACAAGCATGACCTGACGACCGACATCATGCCTTTCTGGATGGAGCATGGCTGGGACCGCAAGCACGGCGGCGTTTACACGTGCGTCAACCGCGACGGCTCGCTCATGGACACCACGAAGAGCGTGTGGTTTCAGGGCCGCTTTGCCTTTGTGTGTGCATTCGCTTATAATAATGTAGAAAGAAAACAGGAATGGCTTGACGCGGCAAAAAGCACGATTGACTTCATCGAGAAATATTGCTTCGACAGGGACGGCCACATGTACTTCTCCGTTACCGAGGACGGTAAGCCCCTGCGCAAGCGCCGCTACGTGTTCAGCGAGACGTTCGCCGCCATCGCCATGTCGGAATACAGCATTGCCACGGGCGACAAGACTTATGCCGAAAAAGCCATGAAAGTATTTGAGGACACGCAGCGTTTCCTCAACACGCCAGGCTTCCTGGAGCCTAAGTTCGAGCCTACGGTGAACATGCAGAGCCACAGCATAGTGATGATTCTCATCAATGTGGGCTCACGCATCCGCGCCGCCATCGACGACCCGAAGCTGACGCAGCAGATTGACGAGTCGATAGAGAAGCTTGAAAAGTACTTCATCCATCCAGAGTTCAAGTGCCTGCTTGAGAGCGTGGGGCCGAACGGCGAGTTCATCGACACCAACATGACCCGCACCATCAACCCTGGTCACTGCATTGAAACGGCGTGGTTCATACTTGAGGAGAGCCGTCTGCGCGGTTGGGACAAGCACTTGCTCGACCTCGGCCTGAAGATTTTCGACTGGTCGTTTGAGTGGGGCTGGGACAAGTTCTACGGCGGCATGATAAACTTCCGCGACTGCAAGAACCTGCCTCCGCAGGACTATTCGCAGGACATGAAGTTCTGGTGGCCGCAGTGCGAGACCATCATAGCCTCGCTTTACGCCTACCTTGCCACTGGTGACGAGAAATACTACTACCGCCACAAGCTCATCTCGGAGTGGACCTACGCCCACTTCCCTGACGCGGAGTATGGCGAGTGGTTCGGCTACCTGCACCGCGACGGCACGCCAGCTCAGATGGCAAAAGGCAACCTCTTCAAGGGCCCGTTCCACATTCCGCGCATGATGACGAAGAGCTACATGCTGTGCAACGACATTCTGAAAAAATAAACGACTATAACGTATGGGATATTTCACAAGATTGTCCTTTATCGCAATGAGGCTTTGCCTCAACCTGAGCGTTCAGGCAAGGCATCTTTGCGTAAGGGGGACGGTAACCGCCGAGGGCAAGGCTCTTGGCGGCGTGGTGGTGAGCGACGGCTTCAAGTGCTACACCACCGACAGCAACGGCAACTACAGTTTTGAGGTTGACGACGACGCACGCTACGTGTTCGTGTCAACGCCGTCAGGCTACACCGTGCAGTGCAAGGACGGCACCATTCCGCAATTCTACC
>CAZTUD010000376.1:0-1596 GCA_964616945.1 uncultured Prevotella sp.
CACCCACCTTCGCGGCGGCAAGGTGCCTGCTTCGCGCCGCCAAGAAGCCTTCCCTACGCCGCGAAGAAGGCAGCTTGGCGGCGTAAAGCAGGAGACCTTACGCCGTAAGGTACACCCCCATGCTCCGCACGAGATCCGTGGAGACACCACAAGAGGCGTTTTTCGCTTGTAGAATGACAAGTTCTCGTTGTCCTGACTTTTTACTTTTTGTGAATTTATTTCATGTTATTTGTCGCCAAGGTTGCCTCCTTTATACTCACCCTTGCGCTTAGGGTTCATGGGGAACCAGCCCTTTTCAACACGTTTTTTTTGAGAGAACAACTCGCCGATGCCCCACAATAGGCTCGCGCCAAAAACAGCCAAAAGCGTTGAGAGGAAATTGTTCTCGACAAAAAGCGCACCCACGATGGCTACCAGACCGCAAACCAGCCATATCCACCACGGCTTCGTGCCGAAATAGTACTCAGTCTTTATAACCAATGGATGGCACATCCCAATGATAACAAAAGTGCATATAGCGAGTATCACGCTCGAAAAATTCAGTCCCATTTTGTCGCTTTATTAAATTCAAGGCGCAAATTTACAAAATTTAATTGAATATCTCCATTTAAACGGAAAATAAATGCTATCTTTGCCTACAGAAAACCATTATACAACATTTTAAACCATTTTGACCAATATGGAAGACAACAAGGAGCTTATCGCACAGTGTGAGGCCAAGGCTAAACAGTGGCTTACCCCATCGTTTGACGAACAGACGCGCAAGGATGTGCAGGCGATGCTCGACAATCCCGACAAGACCGACCTCATTGAGTCGTTCTACAAGGACTTGGAGTTTGGCACGGGCGGCTTGCGCGGCATCATGGGCGCAGGCAGCAACCGCATGAACATCTACACCGTGGGCATGGCAACGCAAGGCTTTGCCAACTACCTGAAAAAGAACTTCAAGGACAGGGAGCAAATCTCTGTTGTGGTGTGCCACGACTGCCGCAACAACAGCCGCCTGTACGCAGAGACAGTGGCTGGCATATTCTCCGCCAACGGCATCAAGGCTTACCTTTTCGACGACCTGCGTCCCACCCCTGAGTGCTCATACGCCATCCGCTATCTCGGAGCCCAGGCCGGCGTGAACATCACGGCAAGCCACAACCCGCGCGAATACAACGGCTACAAGGCCTACTGGGAGGACGGGGCACAGGTGCTCGCACCGCACGACAAGGGCATCATCGACGAGGTAAACAAATGCACCATCGACGACGTGAAGTTCAATGCCAACAAAGCCCTCATCCAAATCATCGGCGAGGACATCGACGAGCCTTACCTCCGCCAGATACGCACCATCTCCATCGACCGCGAGGTGATAAAGAAGCAACACGACCTGAAGATTGTCTATACGCCGCTTCACGGAGCCGGCCGCGTGCTCATTCCGCGCTCGCTTGCCTACTGGGGCTTCGACAACGTTCACTGCGTTTTCGAGCAGATGATTAAGGACGGCAACTTCCCGACCGTTGACCGCCCGAACCCAGAATTTGCCGAGGCTCTTACGCTCGGCCTGCGCGACGCCAAGAAGCTCGATGCTGACATTCTCATGGCAAG
>CAZTUD010000377.1:0-1537 GCA_964616945.1 uncultured Prevotella sp.
GCCCGGGTAATCGAAGTCCCTTCCGAACCCTTGCCTCACCACAGAGCGCAGGGTTCTCGCCCATAACTGCAACAATGACATCGCTGTTTTTTGCCATCTCTATCGAAGAATTCCAATCTGCCGTGTCCGCCGACTCTATCATCATGGTACTAAGCCTGCTGGTACGGGGATCAACATCGCCTTGTGTTGTAATGCTTGCTTCTCCTACCGTACACCAGTCGCAGCCTTTCTGATAGCTGACGGGCATAATTCTATCTAACGCATCACGAACGGTTGACATCTTCGGAGATGTCCAATCCGGAGACTGACGATGCCAGAATGACATCATGGACGGATAGGCATAGTCGCCGATGAGACTCCAATAACTGTTTGCGTTCGGTCCAACCAAAGCTATACGTGACGAAGGCTTTAACGGGAGAATACCGTTGTTTTTCAACAAAACGATACTTTCTGAAGCGAGTTCACGTGCTGTCTGCCTACTCTCGGGAGTATCCAAATAAACATCACCGTCAACGGTGGAGGAACTGTCGCAGAGCAATGCCAGTTCCACTTTCAAGGTCAGTGCCCGCTTGACCGCTTCTTCAAACCGTAGCTCGCTGACAAGTCCCTCGTCAAGACATTTCTTCATGAACTTATAACAGTTGCCGTTGGAAAGCTCGATGTCGTTGCCTGCCATCATTGCCTCGGCTGCACAAAGGTATTTCAGCGAGTCGCCCTTGTGCAGACGTCCCACAGCCCCATAGTCGCTGAACAACACTCCGCCAAAGCCCGTACGCCGCCGCAGGAAGTCCTGTATAATGGCTGGATTTGCTACAACCAACTTGCCTTTATAAGAATGGTAGCCCGTCATAACGCATCTTCCGCCCGCCTCACGAATGATAGCCTCATGAGGGAAGAGTATTTCCTCTGTCAGTTGCTTTTCGTCCAATTCACTACCGCCTCCATAGCCCAAGAAATGTTTTGAACATGCGGCAACTCCTTTGCGAAGGTCTTGCCCTTGCAATCCCTTGACAAACGCCACTCCCATAGCTCCTGACAAATAGCTGTCCTCACCGAAGCTCTCCTCAATCCTGTTGAAATCGGCAGTACGAACCACGTCGACCATTGGAGCCAAAGCCATCGTGCAGCCTGTCTTCCGCATTGCCAGTGCGGTCTGCCTCCCTTTCTTGAGCATAAGGTCCGTATCCCAAGTGCAAGCCAGTCCTAATTGCTGTGGGTAGACTGTTGCACCTTTTGCTGAGAAACCACAAATAGCTTCCTCATGACAAATGGCAGGTATGCCGTTACGAGTATTTTCCTGAAGCCACTTTTGCAAATCGGTAACGAAATTGAGAAGTCCTTTGCCGTCCAAGGACTGTGAACTGGCATATTGGCATACGTGGCCAATTCCATTTGGAATGTTCTTCGCGCATTTTTCTGGTGACAGTTTCCCGTTTTTGTCAGTTAATTGAGAGGGTGTGATGCCGTATAGCTGGGCAATTCGTTCATCTATTGTCATCTCCTCATAAAGGCTGTCCACAACATGCCGGGTGGTCAT
>CAZTUD010000378.1:0-1532 GCA_964616945.1 uncultured Prevotella sp.
AGATGCCGGAGGCCTCGATGACGATGTAGTCGAACTTCCCCGTGTTTATGATGTCGTTGAGCTGCTTCACGAGGTCCATCTTCAGCGTGCAGCAGATGCAGCCGTTTTGCAGGGCCACAAGAGAGTCATCGCCCTGACCCACAACGCCGCCCTGCTGAATGAGCGACGCGTCGATGTTCACCTCGCCGATGTCGTTCACGATTACTGCGAAGCGAATGCCTTTCTCGTTTTTCAATATGCGGTTGAGCAGCGTCGTCTTGCCGCTGCCAAGATAGCCTGTTAGCAAAAGTACTGGTGTCTGTTTCATTTTTCCTTTCGTTTATTTCATGCAAAGTTACAAAGATAATGCCAAAAGCGGCAACTTTACATTATTTTTACATCTGTTTTTTACTACTTTTCACGGCAAACCATTATCTTTGCAGCATGAATGCAAAAAGAAAACAAAAATTAGGAGACTTTGCACTTGACACCGGCAAATATATAATAACGGCAGGAGTAGTGGCCAGATTGTTCACCAAGTCTGATGACTGGCAATGGTATCATTATTTTTTCATTTTGCTCGGAGTATTTATAATTATTGCATTCGGTGTTTATTGGGCAGGTACAGACGAAGATAAATAAGAATAACAATGGAAATACTACTTTTTGGATTAGTTGCCATACTTTTTGGCTATTTCGTTTATTTTAAGGTACAAGACAAAAGGGCTGAAAGTGCAAAATAAAAGGAAATGAGCAACATTCATAACATTGCGGTAGCCGGCACAGGCTACGTGGGGCTGAGCATCGCCACGCTGCTCGCCCAGCACCAGAGAGTGGTGGCAGTTGACGTGGTGGCGGAGAAAGTGGAGATGCTCAAGCGGCACCAGTCGCCCATCAAGGACGAATACATTGAGAAGTATCTCAAGGAGAAGCCGCTCGACATCAGTTTCACCACCGACGGCGCGGCGGCTTACAAGGACGCCGACTTCGTGGTCATTGCCACGCCCACCAACTACGACTCGGTGAAGAACTTCTTCGACACCTCGCACGTCGAGGAGGTCATCGAGCTTGTGCTTAAAGTCAACCCGCAGGCGATAATGGTCATCAAGTCCACAATCCCCGTGGGCTACACGGCATCCGTCCGCAAGAAATACCATAGCGACAACATCATTTTCGCCCCGGAGTTCTTGCGCGAGAGCAAGGCCCTCTACGACAACCTCTACCCCAGCCGCATCATTGTGGGCCGTCCGGAGGGCGACGAGCGGCTCGACAAGGCCGCCCACGAGTTCGCCGCAATGCTTCAGGAGGGTGCCATCAAGCAGGACGTGCCGACGCTCTTCATGGGCACCACAGAGGCAGAGGCGGTGAAGCTGTTTGCCAACACCTATCTGGCCTTGCGCGTGAGCTATTTCAACGAGCTTGACACCTACGCCAAAGTCAAGGGTCTCTCGACCAAGGACATCATCGACGGCGTGTGCCTCGACCCGCGCATAGGCTCGTTCTACAACAACCCGTCGTTCGGCTATGGCGGCTATTGTCTGCCAAAGGACACT